>NZ_JBITGE010000015.1:0-158711 GCF_044456785.1 Micromonospora sp. NPDC050795
GTCGCTAACCCACTTACCGGAGACCTCTTCAGTTATCGATCACCGCCACGCCGTGACCTCACCCGGCCCACGCCCACTTACGAAACACGGCCTAGTCGTGCACTGCTCGCACCAAGGTTCGCTACTCCCGCGTCGAGCCTTAACAGGACAGCCTCGAGAACAGCGACGATGCGCTGCTGCTCGGCCAGCGGTGGCACCGGGACGGGGAAATTCTTGATCGCCGTCAAGCTAATTGACGCGAGGTTTACACTTTGAAGACCGTTTTGCTGAAACCATCCTTGCCCGAAGCTATTGGCGAACAGGGCGAGCAGCTTCGGCGCCAGGACTCCGCCCTCAACCCTTGCACGGAAGACATGATTTTGATGGATACACTCCTGAATCTGCCCCTCCCAGATCCAGCCTCGCCCAAGCTTATCTCGATCTCCTCCCTCATTGAGAAGCACGTCACCGTGCTGGAGTCGCAATGCCGCCGCTCTGGGCTCCGGGACACGAATGGTGGAGACGTTCGATAGGTCGAGATAACCACGTTGCACGTTGGCAACCCGAAGGTAGGGCACCTCGACGTAACTTGGGTCTGCCTGCCGCTTTGAGTCCTTCGTTACTCCGCCCACAACTTCAGCGATCTCACCGAGAGTGGCCCAAGTCCAAGATGCGGGAATCTCGAACGGATAGGTCACGCGAACAACTCCTGGTTCAGCTCGTTCAACAGCGGCTCAGCGCGCTTACCGAATGCGCCCGCAAACCCGTCGATCCCACCGCGCTCACTGAACGGCGCGCCCTCCAGAGCATCCGGGGTGATCTCCACGCTGACCGCTATCACGTCCTTGATCCTCTCCAGCCACCACGCCTGATCGGCAGTGAAAGTAGCGCCCGCCTGGTCCTGCCGGAGCAGCCACCCACGGAAGCGCTCCTCGACGAGACTGCGGTACGGGCGCAGCTCCTGATCAAGCCCCAACTCATACCGGATGAGGCTGACAAGATCGGTCACTCCCCTGCTGCCGGGTGCCTCCGCGGTACGGCCGAGCAGCACGTACGACTTCCACAGCGACTCTGGCGTCCACGCCTGCGGCGGCCGGGCGATGCGCGCCGCCAGCTCCTTGAGTTGGTCATAGCCCACCCGACCCCGCCCCTCGAAGAAGACCTGTAACGCGGTGATCTCGTCGCGGTGCTCCTCCAGATAGTCGTGCCAGCTCTTCACGGTGACCTGGGCTCGTTCCTCGGCCGGCACACCGGCTGCCGAGATCAGCTTGTCGGCGTTCACCTCGTCGATGGTGATGTCGTGCGCGCGGCGGATTTCCAGGATGCGCTCGCGCAGCGCCGGGTTCGCCGCGAGCGGGCGCAGCGCGCCGGCCAAGAGGTCACGTACAGCGTCCGGGCCAGCTTCCTTGGCCAGGTTCAGCTGCTCGGGGGCGACCGCGTCGACCAGGCCGCGCACGATGCCGGTGAGTGGCTGCTCAGCGAGATCGGCTAGTTCCGCACGCTCGTCGTCGGTCAACTGCTGCTCCAGCCGGGCCAACCGGGCGGCGAGCGTGGCCACCTCGTCCGCGTCGGCGGTCAGCGTGCCGGCCTTCTTGAGCAGGTCGCGCAGCGAGATTTGCCGTTCGGTGTGCCGTTGCAGGGGCACCGCCTCGTCCAAGTCGGCTTCGGTGACACCAACCGCGTCGACGATGACAAACCGGTCCTTGACCTCGGCGTCGGGCGTGACTGCCTGAAACTCCGCCGCGTCGATGGTACGAGCGCCACGACCCTTCATCTGCTCGAAGTAGGTGGCGCTGCGCACCGGCCGAAGGAAGAACACACACTCCAGAGGCCGGACGTCGGTGCCGGTGGCGATCATGTCGACGGTCACCGCGATGCGCAGCTCCGGGCTGTTGCGGAACGCCTGGATGAGGGTGTCCGGGTTGTCGCCGCCCTTGCGGGAGGCGTAGGTGATCTTCGCGGCAAAGTCGTTGCCCCGTCCGAAGACCAGCCGGACCATCTGCACGATCTCCTCGGCGTGGTTGTCGTCCCGGGCGAAGATCAGCGTCTTGGGAACTGTCGTCCGACCGGGGAAGATCTCGGTGAAGAGCCGCTCACGGAACGTCTCCAGAACCAGCTTGAGCTGTCCCTTCGAGATCACCGACCTGCCGACCTGGCTGCCGCCATACGTGAAGTCGTCTTCGAGCTCCTGGTAACGCTCGGCCCGGGTGCGCCGATCGCGCAGCGGCACGACGGTGCCGGCCTCGATGTCGGCGCCCTTCTCGGTGATCTCGGTCTTGATCCGGTACACGTCGAAACTGACGTTGACGCCGTCGGCGACCGCCTGCTCGTAGGTGTACTCCGAAACCAGGTTCTGCTGAAAGAAGCCCAGCGTCTGCTTGACCGGCGTGGCGGTCAGCCCGACCACGAACGCGTCGAAGTACTCGATGACGCCCCGCCACTTGCCGTAGATCGAGCGGTGGCACTCGTCGACCACGATCAGGTCGAACGTCTCCGGCGGCAGCAGCCGGTTGTAGGCGACCTCGGCCGGTTCGTTCAACTCATAGTCGTCATACGCCCGGTCGTCGAGATCCACGTCCGGCAACTCGTCGCCGTGCAGCGCGCCGTAGAGGCGCTGGATCGTGGAGATGACCACAGTGGAGGAGTCGAGCATGCCGGTTCCCGAGAGCCGATCGACGTTGTACAGCTCGGTGAACTTCCGCCCGTCGTCCGGAGTCTGGTAGCCCGCGTACTCCCGCAGGGTCTGCTTGCCGAGGTTGTTGCGATCGACCAAGAACAGGATCCGCGCGGCGCGGGCGTGCTTCAGCAGCCGGTAGCTACTGGTGACCGCCGTGAACGTCTTGCCAGCGCCAGTGGCCATCTGGATCAGCGACCGCGGATGATCCTCGGCGAGGGAGCGTTCCAGCCCGTCGATGGCGTCCACTTGCGCGGGCCGCAGGCCGAGCCGGTCCAGCGCCGGCATCCGCCGCAGCCGCGCCCGCAACGTCGGTGCCGACCGGTCGTCGTCGGCCTCCCGCATCCACCGCGAGAACGTCTCAGGCCGGTGGAAGGCAAAGACCTCCCGGGTACGCGGGAACGGGTCAAGCCGGTTGACGAAGGCGGTCTCGGTGCCCGTGGCGACGTAGCCGAAGGGCAGCGGATCGGCCCGGCGCCATGCGGCGAGCTTCTGTTCGGCGGTGAGCCCTTTGAGGTAGCGATCGAGCTGCGCCTCGACACCGCGCGGCGCGGTCCCCTCCCGCTTCGCTTCGATCACGCCGACCAGCCGCTGGTTGACGTAGAGCAGGTAATCGGCCCGGCCGGTTGCCAGGGTCACCTCCCGCACGGCAATGCCGGTGCCGGCCCAGAGGTTGATCTGGCTCTCGTCCTGGACGATCCAGCCGGCCGCGCCCAACTGCTTGTCGATCTCGACTCGGGTCTGGATCTCGTTGAGCGGTTCGTGGGAGGCGCGTCGGGCGCGGGCGATGAACTCTTCGCGCCAAGCAGTCGAGACCTTGGCAGTCGCCTTGCTGTCCAGCGCCGCCTGCTCTGCCTCGGCTGCCGACGTAAGGCTCGCTACCAGGGCAGCGGCCCGATCGCGGCGGGCGTCGGCATCGCGAACGGCGCGATCTGCGGCGACCATCGCATCCGCCTTGGCCTGCGCCAGCGACGCCTTGCCTTCCAACAACAGCTTGGTCTGCGCCAGTTCGTCCTTGTAGCGCTGAATCTCAGCCTGGAGCCCGTCTGCGATGCTCTGCGGCACCTGCTGAGGCGGCGGGGACGGTGGCACGAAGCCGAGCGGAGTGCGGTCGCCGGTCAGCGCCCGGTGAAACCAGACCCCCAGCTCGAAGCAGGTCCGCAGCATGTCCAGCGCCGCGCGCACCTCACCCAGGTGATCGTGTACGGCCTTGTTGCCCTGATCCCGGAGACGGTCGAACGCGTGGTAAGTCTCCGCCACGAGCGTGCCATCGCCATACAGGGCCTGAACCCGGTGGTAGAAGTCGCTCTTCTGCGGCTTCGCGCCGGTGCGCCTGACGAGATCCTTGGCCATCTCGTCGCCGAAGGCACGGATCTTGAACATCGCGGCCTGCGCGTCGACATAGACGAGCAGCTCAGCGCCCGCGCCGTACCAGACCAGTAGCGGGTGTTCCTTGAGGAACCCGAAGTTGGCAGACTGCTCTGCCAGACGTCGTACCTGTCGAGGATCCACGACACTCCACGTGGCTAGCCTGCGGTGAACACGTCAGGATAGGGATGATCACCGCTTTGCACAGCCCGCACCACGCGCGGTGACAGCTTTCCGACAGCAGGAACGCCGGTCAACTGCGGCTAGGGTCGGTTGCACAGACCGCCTCGATCGGGCTCGCGAGCTCGCCTTGCGGCCCCTTCGTGTGCCCCCACGCTCGTCCCCGTCGAGCAGTTGCGAGCCTCAGCGGACGAGCGGATCGCCTGAGTCCGGCAGGCTGGCGGGATCGGCCGCAGCCGATGTAATCCGCTGCGTTATGGCCCGCAAGTTGTCCGCGGTGAACCGCTCCGGATCGAGCAATACATTGACTGCAACACCAGGCGCAGCCAGCCAGAACGCCTCGGCAGCACCGATGAGTCCGGGAGCCTCGCCGTGCTGAAAGTCGGTGAGTGCCCAGTCAGCGTTATCGCGCTCGTGATACTCGGCCAGGAAGCCGCGAAGCTCGGCGAGGGACCGCAGCCGGTCGCCCCTAAGCACGTGCACCCGCAGGTCGACTCGGTGGCCGTCCTCGATTTGGCGCTCCCAGAACCGGGTAACGAACCTGACGGTGTCCCACTCGGAGGCAAAGTCCGACACCAGGCCGCCGACTTCCGGCGGCAAATAGCCAATGTGGAAGCCATCCAGCTCACCGCCGTCCCGAGTGACCGGGTCAGGTGCGCCCGTCACTTGGCCGCCTCCATGGCCACCTCCATCCGGTCGAGGTAGTCCCACCACTTCTCGTCGTCCCGGCGGCAGGAGGAGAGGAGGTTCGCCGCAACGACAAAGGCCAGAATAATTGCGTTTTCGGTGGGAACTGCGCTGGCGAACGGCTCACCTCTCATCAGCCTCATCAAGAAGTCCGCCACCTCGCGGCGAGTCGGTTGCGCCCAGGATTCCGCCTCGGCGACTTCATCAGCCACGGCCGAAATCTGATCGTCGCTCGGCCGACCCTTATGGATGTCGACCATCAGAAAACCGACAAGGGTGAGGGCAAGCTCGACGGTTGCAGCCGCCGTGTTGTCGTCGTTGAGGCTCCGCAAGCGCTCATCGAGCTTCGGAAAATCACGCTGCACAGCGGCGTGGATCATGGCTCGCATCGCAGCTTCGGTGGAGCTATTGATCTTCACTCTGATTCCTCTCTCGGCGCCTCTTTAACCATGACTTGCCGGCACTGACCGTGGCCGCCGTCGCCAAGAGCGTCCCGGCGACCGCCTTCGGCAGCACTGGCATGAACTCGGCGACTGTCGCCCAAGCGGCCCCACCAGCCGACGCCCAGAAACCGACTGCTTCCGCGCTCACCCGTTCCCGCCGCCTGGCGGGTCGTTCGATGTCTCGCGCATCAGCGTCTCGGCGAGCACGAGCACCCTCTCCTCGGTTCGGAGGGTTCTGAGGCTGCCGGGGCACATGAGGACGAATGATCGGACTCGCCGCTACGGGTGGTTGGTGGATTGCGCTGCCACCACCCGTGGTCAATTTCCCAGCGCTCGTACCTTGGCGATCGTCTCCTGCACGTGCTGCTTGGCCGGGTCGCCACCCTGCGACGCCTGCGCCAGCGCCTGACGGTACGAGTCGATCATGCCGACCAGCGGACCGGCGGCCACACCCTCCAGCGCACCGGCGACGAGGGCTCGCGCCTCGGCGGCGTCCTGTGCTGCCGCTGCGGTCTTGGCCTTCGCCTCGTCCAGTTTCTGCGACGCCGCCGCCAACCTCGCGATGATCTGTGCTGCGCTCACGCGCACCTCCCCGTGATCGACCATCGCCTCCACCACCACATCGGCGGAGACCACATGGGAGCGTACGAGATCCGCGCACCCAGCGCGACCGGCCGCTCGCTCCCGCGTCGCCGTGGGTATCGTCGCCCACGCTGGCGACTCTGACGGAGTTTGCCCACTGAAGCACGACCGAGTCGGAACGCGACCAGATCTTGGACAGTTTCCGTTAGCTCATAACGGAAACTGTCCAAGATCTAGAGTGACACCACGAAATTGGGGCACTGCATCGCGAAGCGACAAACACCCCGACGCCGCCGACGCCCTCCCACAAGCCCTCGATCTCCGGTTCGTGGCGTCCGCCCGGGAACGCTACGACGCGACCGGGCGCGACGTCGACCCGGTGCTCGCTGAGGCGCTGGTGTGGGCGGCGCTCGGTGAGCGTCCGCCCGTGCCCCACGACGCGGCGGCGATCGTCGCGCGGACGGTGCTGTTGCTTGGCCTGCTCGAAGACGAAGGTCTCGCCGACCGCGAACTCGACGAAGTCCTGGTGGCCGCCGCAGATGCTGCCGACGACACGGAGCACGGCGCGGACCCCCAGCAGGTGGGCACCGCAGTCGAGTCCGACCGGCAGTGAGCGCATCGCTGCGGAAGATCGACACGAGAGCTGAAGTCGGGGTATCCCACTGGCGCAGATACCCCGACTTCAGTGAAACCGAGTGGATCACGCCCGGCTGCGGGCCGGGACAGGACGAGACGGGACCAGGCAGCGCACTACGGCGACGGCGGGCCGTTCTGCGCCCGGGTCTCGGAGCACAGTGGACAGGTAGGTAGCGACCCCGGCTCGGGGACCACGCCCGAGTGCGATGCCTCCTAGACTCGGTGACAGCTTGCCGAGGGAGTGACGGGGCTTGACGGTGCAGAGGACAGACACGACATCGGCTGGTCGGGGCCGCCGGGCTCGCGTCATTGGGCTGTCCGGCGCTCTCCTCGGGCTTCTCGCCCTCCTGCTGGCCGTCGCCGTCGCGACCGGTGACGGGCAGAGCATCCTCAGCAGCCTCCAGTCATCGTCGTCGGCAACAGCCGCGCCCAGTCCGAACCCGGCGTCTCGCGCAGCGCTCTACCGGTTGTGCATCGCCAAGATCCATGGCGATGACGCGTTGGTCTTCTTCCGACGGGAGATCCCCGAGGGCCGGTGGGGAGAACCGCTGCGGGGCACTGCCTCGACGGCCAGTGAGCCGTACGTGCTGTGGATCTTCGACGCTCAGTGTGAACCGCACCGGGCGATCGAGGTGCCACGGCGAAGCAGTCGCACGTTCAAGGCCGAGGTGGGTCAGGTCTGGTACTACGCCGAGGCATCAGCGGGGCGGCCGGCCGATGACTGCTCCTGCCGCATCTTCAGCCCTTCGACCAGCGACAGCAAGCAGGAGTTCGGCGACGAAGGCAGCGTCATCTACCACCCGGACTGATCCGTGCCCAACAGTCGGCGCCCGTGTGCGGTGACGACCAGTCGCCACTCCAGGTCGGTCGTCAGCGCAGACCGCGGACCAGCAACAGATAGGCGCAGTAGGCCATCGGCACCACCAGGAAACAGATCAGGAACCCGAGCGGCAGATATCGCGGCGGGGTGCCGGCGACCATCGCCGGCCGCCCCCAGCGGCCCAGCACCAGGTAGCCGCCGAAGAACGCCACCGCCGGCAGCCCCGCGCAGATCCACGCGCCGAGGGTGAACCCGTCCACCAGGCCGACCCCGGAGGCGAGCACCAGCATCAGCACGAGCACCCCGGCCGCCGCGCCGCACCCGGCGTAGACGGCGACCGCCCTCGCCAGCGGCGACCACGTCGGCAGCAGCGCCGGCCGCTGGGCCAGCAACTCCGCCTGCTGCCCGTGCCGGTCGGCCTCATCGGCCATCCGCCGGGCCAGCTCCAACTCCATCGCCGGGTCCGCCGCGACCGCGCGCTGCGCAGGCACCCCGCCGCCCGCCGGGCTCACCGCCGTCGGCAGCGCCAGCCGCGCCTCCCCCGCCGGCAGTTGGGGGTACGCCCCGACCCCCGCCCGCCCCGGCGCGCCGGCTGCGCCGTCGGGATCCCCGTCACCGGTTCCGGGTGCGGTGGCAGCGGAGGTCGACCCGGTGCCGGACGGCGGGGTGGGCCAGGCAGCGGTCTCGCCCGGCGTTCCCGTCCCCTGACCCGCGTTCGGGCCGGGGGGTGCAGCGGGGGCGGCGGGTGGTTGGTCGACGCCGATGGCTCGGCCGAGCTGGTCGAGGCGCTGCCCCTGAGCGGTGAGCCGCTGCTGGAGGTAGTCGACTGCGGCGTGCAGGTCGCGGCGGCGCGCGGACTCGGCGGCGGCGTGCTGTTCCCCGGCGCGGTGCTGGGCGGAGAGTTGCCGGGCCAGGGCCGCGTACTCCTCGAAGGACACTGTCAGCGCTCCCCGTCCGGGTCGTGCCCGTCGCCGACGAACGGGACGATCAGCCGGGTGCGCTGGTCGTGCCTGTCGATCAGCAGTGCCCGGTCGGGGCGGGGCGTGTAGGTCAGGTCGTGCGCTCCGAGGTGCAGGGCCAGTTCGGCGCCGGGCACGTTGAGCGCGACCAGGCAGGCGACGTCGTCGCGGTTCTGGGTGCCGCCGAGGTCGTCGCCGAGGCGGCGCAGCCCTCGCCACCAACCGAGCAGGTGCACTCCCTGCCCGGGGCCCTGACGCAGGACGGTGCGCAGGTCGTCCAGGCCGGAACGGAACGTGCCGGGGTCGGTGGCCCCGAGGACGGGCGCGGCGGCGTCCATGCCGAACACCACCAGGTATTCACGGCCGGTGGGTTCGGCGGCCAGCGCGGCGATCCGGTCGCGCAGCCCGGCCGCGTCGAGGCGTCCGACCGGGTGACCGGCGGCGCGCAGGATGGCTTCGGTGTCGTCGGCGACCGCGTCGGCGGCACCGACCAGGCAGGCCAGCTCGAACCGGGCGTCGCCGGGGGTGTGCTGGCGGGCCAGGCTGAGTGTCGCGGCCCGCAGCACGTCCGCGCCGGTCGGCGCGGTGCCCACCACGGCGAGGTGCCGACCGGGGGTGGAGTCCATCAGGAACAGTGCTGTGGTGCCGTGCACGTCGACGGTCCGACCGACCAGGGCCATCGGGCGTCGACCACCGGGGCGCAACCCGGCGAACGTGCTGTCGTCCTCGATCCGCGCGGCCTCGTACCCCTTGAAGACCGCTGGGGCCCGCGAGCCCGGCGGGCGGGCCTGCCACAGGTCGTGGCGTAACGCGGCGAGGTCCGCCGTGGCGGCGTGCGCGTCGGGGAAGCGCAGCACGGTGTCGGCGCCGACCGCGCCGGCGGCGGTGTTGACCACGGCGGAGCCGACCGGCAGGGCCGCGGCGGCGTCGTTGAGCTGGTCGAGCACCCCACCCCCGCCGGGCAGCGCCACCCGCAACGCGAACTGCCCGAAGATCGCCTCGGCCCGCCCGTAGAGGGCTTCGATGCCGGTCATGCTCTGGCTGGCGAGCACCAGGTGGATGCCGTACGAGCGGCCCTTGCGGGCCAGGTCCTCCAGCAGGTCGACGGCCTCCCGGGCCAGCGCGTCGTTGCCGGCGAGCAGCACGTGGAACTCGTCGATGACCGCCACGATGCGCGGCAGCGGATTGTCCCGGGGCAGGTCGGCGAGCTTGGTGACGCCGTGCCGCTTGAGCGCGGTGGCCCGGCGCTGCGCCTCCCGGCGCAGCTCGCGCAGCACGGCGAGACCGTACTCGCGGTCGGACTCGATGCCGACGGCACGGGCGTGCGGCAGCCAGGACGGGTCCCGGTCGGTGGGCACGAACTCGGTGAAGCTCACGCCCTCCTTGAAGTCGAGCAGGTAGAGCTGCAACTCGGCCGGCGAGTAGCGGGCGGCCAACCCGTAGAGGACGTCGAGGAGGAAGACGGTCTTGCCGGCGCCGGTGCGCCCGCCGACCAGCCAGTGCGGCGTGGCGTCGTCGAAGGCGAGCGTCAGCGCGGTGTCGAAGGATGCAGCGCCGCCGACCCGGCCGACCACCGTCCGCAGGCCGTTGCCGGCGGACTCGGCCCAGCGCCGTTCGGGCAGCAGGTCGGTGAAGGGCAACGCGTCGGCGCGACGGGTGGCGGTGCCGAGGTGCTCGGCGAGCGCGCGGACCGAGGCCGGCGGCGGGTCGCCGTCGAGTAGGACGGGTGCGGCGAGCCCGCTGCCGTCGGCGCTGAACGGGGTGCCGGGTGGGTCGCCGACGTGCGCGTACCCCTGGTTGAGCCGTATTGCTGTGGTGCCGCCCAGTGGCGGCGCGGTCTCACCGGGCAGCCGGGACGGGTGGCCGGCGAGCAGCACGCACACGGCGGCGGCCGGGCCGGCGTGGGTGAGCGCGGCGAGCCGGGCCAGCTCGCGGGGCGGCGGCGCGGCGGTGGCGACCACCACCAACAGGCGGCGGGCGGCGGGCTGGCCGTGCTGCGCGGCGCGGGCGTGCTGCTCGGCGGCGTCGAGCAGCGCGGCCACCTCGGCCTCGCCGGTGGCCGGCGGGTCGAGCACCCCGGCGTCGAGCAGTGGTCGCAACGGGCCGAAGGTGGCGCCGAGCGCGGCGGTGTCGATGCCGGCGACGCGGACCTGGCCGGGCGGCGCGGTGGCGACCATCCGCAGCACCAGCGCCCGCAGCAGCCCGGCGACCTGCGGGTCCCGGGCGTCGGTGTCCAGGGCGAGGTGGTGCCCGCCACCGAGCGGGACCAGCACCGGAAAGCCGCCGTCCGCTGTGGACGCCTCGCCGATCCGCACCGCGGCCGGCTCGTCGGTCAGCGGGGTGACGCCCGGGGCGGGGGTGGCCAGGGCACCGCCGAGACGGGCGAGGCGGGTCACCAGGTCGTCGGCGCCGGCCGGCGCGACGGCGGTCGGTGCCGTCCCCAGGGCGTCGCGGGCGGTGTCCAGATGCGCGCGAGCCGCCCGGTGGGAGTTGACCGCCTGCCCGTACGCCGACGCGAGCCTGCCCACCCTCTGCCCCCAACGCCACGGCCGCCTGGTCCCAGGAACCCTAACGGACACCGGTGGCACCCGGACAGTCCTGCGAGGACGTGTCACGCCGGACGGGTCAGGCGGGGCCGCACGTCGCCGGGCCGGACCCGTCGGCCGCCCCGCAGCGGAACACCTCCACCGGCGCCTTCGCCACGTCGGGCACCTGCTCGACCCGCATCAGGGCCAGTCGCTTGTCGACCGGCTCCCCCGAGTCGGGCGTGAACCGGATCAGCCCGGCCACCCCCGGGTAGCCCTGCCCGGCGTTCTGCCGGAGCACCTCCGCGTGCACGGCCACCGGGTTGACCGAGTCCGGCTCCCAACGTTGCCGCGGGTCGGCGTGGTGCAGCCGGGCGGCGAGGCTCTCCACGGCCCGGATGAGCATCATCGACGCGTCGTAGGCGAGGCTGACCCGCTCACCGACCTGTTCTTCGGAGTCGGGTCGGCAGCGCGGCGGGTCGTCGGTCAGCCGCTGCCCGGTGCGCCACTCGTCGAGGCGGGTGATCCGGGGGCCGAACTGTTGTCGGAGCCCGTCGACGAGGGTGCCGACGTAGAGGTCCTCGGTGAGCGTGCTGCCCTCCAGCGTGGTGTAGAAGACGTGCGCCTCGTCGACCTTCAGCACCTGCTTGGCGTACGCGTCGACCAGCTTCACCTGGTCCTTGTTCGGCGCGGAGATCTGGAGGTAGAGGCGGGAGTTGGCGTCCATCTTGTCGGCGGAGAGGGTGGGCGCCAGCACCGGCAGCCCGACCTGGTTCAGCTCGCGCAGCGCGCGGGCGGTGCTGGTGCGGCTCTCCACCAGCCCGACCACCCCGAGCACCGTGGGGTCGTCCCGGGCCAGGTCGGCCAGCATCGCCACCGCCCGGTCGGCGTAGATCATCTGGCGGCCGGCGTTGGCGACCACGATCCGCAGCAGCGCGGCACCGTCGGCGCCGGCCGACTCCTTCAGCAACGCGTACTGGGCGGTGGCCATCCCTTCGAGCTCCTCGCGCTCGGAGACGTACGACTCCTCGTCCGCGCGGGTCCGGTTGCCGGTGAGGGTGCCGAGGTAGACCAGGGTGAGGAAGGGCCGCCGCCGGTCGCTGCGCTGCCAGACCTCCTCGGCGGCGCGGTTCTGGGCGAAGATGCGCTCCTGAACTGTGCGCAGCCGGTCCTGACCGGGGTCGTTGTTGAACACCTGGGCGGCGCTGTCGCTGTAGCCGACACACTCGCCGCTGCCGGCCACCTCGACCGACACCTGGCCGGTGAGCGAGGGGTGACAGCCCAGCCCCCACCGGCTGGCCACCCACAGGCCGAGCACCGCCACCAGCACCAGGCAGAGCGCCGTCGGCAGGAAGCGTCGCGACCACCACGGCGGGTCGGGCGCGGAGAAGGGCCGCAGCCCACCACGTGACGGTGGGCCGGTGTCGGTCTCGTCGGGACGCAGCGCCACCAGCCAGGTGGCCGGGCGGCGCAGCCGTCGCATCTCCGGCAGCGCACCGGCCCACTCGTCGTACGCCTCGTCGGCCTCGGTCAACGGGTGCGGTTCGGGCAGGTCCGGTGGGGGTTGCCCACCGGCCGCGACGATCAGAAGCGGGTCGTTGCGGCCGGTCTCGGTGCGGACGTCACCGATCAGACGGACCAGTTCCCCGCCGACGTTGCCGGGCGCGACGTGATCGATCAGCAGAGCCGGGTACGCGGTGCGCCGCCAGTCCGACAGACGCCACGGCCGACGCCGGTACGCCTGCCGCAGGTCCTCCAGGAACGCGTGCAGCAGCAGCTTGTTGACCTGGTCGGGTTGCTCCCCGTCGCGCCAGCCGGCGGTGAGACGCTCGGCGAAGCCGAGGAAGGTGACCGATTGCCGGGGCGCCAGATACTGCTGGCGCATGAACCAGTTGTAGTGCCGCCCGAGCACCGGCACCCGACCGGAGACGGCAGCGCGGAAGACCACCCCCGGCACGGCGCGACGGACCAGCCAGAGCAGCACCTGCGAGACGATGCTGACCGCGTCGCCGCCGGAGGGCACCGCCTCCGGCGTGCGCGGGCCCCTGCGGTCGCGCAGCCGGCGGACCAGGGCCGCGCGGCTGTCGTCGGCGTCGATGCCCAGGTTGAGGCTCTGCTGCATCAGCCAGTCGGCGAGCGGATAGTGCCGGAAGCGCAGCCGGGCGGCACCGAAGGCCTCCAGGGAGAGCTGCCGGTGCAGCTCGCGCAGCAGCGCCGGCACGTCCCCGGCGCCGGGCGGCGCGTCGGCGTCCAGCACGGCGTGCGGGACCCGCCGCCGGGGGCCCTGGCCGAGGAACCGGCGCAGCGGCACCATCAGATCCGCGGTGTCGGAGCGGACCAGCCACAGCAGCGGCAGCCGGCGGTCGCCGCGGCGGGGTCGCCGCAACAGCCGGGCGAGCAGCGTGAACAACTCCAACCCGCCGGCCGGCTGGCGTTCCCGACCAGCGGTCGGCTGTCGTTGGCCGGTCAACTCCCGCCTGGGTAACTCCGAGCGCCGCACGTGTCACCTCCGATCAACACAGTGTGACCTTGCGGTGCAACGCACGCCAGAGGGCGACGACCGACGATGGGTGTGGCGGGCCGGCGACGTTCACAGTTGTCGATTAGGTTGGCCTGGCGAACACCCGATGGAGGGAGTCCACCCCGTGCGACGAGTCCTCACGGCGGCCACCACCGCCCTGACCCTCACCACCGCCGGCACCATGCTCGCCGGCACCCCCGCCCAGGCCGCCCCGACGGGCTGGGGCCGTCCGGTCGTCTCCGCAGCGCCGCAACCCGGCGCGCCCGGACTGGGCGACAGTTACTTCCCCGACTACGGCAACGGCGGCTACGACGTCGAGCACTACGACGTCCGGCTGCGCTACGAACCGGCCACCGACCTGCTCACCGGCACCACCACGATCCTCGCCACCGCCACTGAGGACCTCTCGACGTTCAATCTGGACTTCCTGCTCGACGTCGAGTCGGTCCGGGTCAACGGTTGGGCGGCGAGCAGCACCACGGCGGGGGCGCACGAGTTGGTGGTCACCCCGGGCCGCACGGTGACCCGGGGCCAACAGCTCACCATCGTCGTGCGGTACTCCGGTGTCCCGTCGGAGGCCCTGGTCAACGGCTACACCGGCTGGACGCGCACCGACGACGGCGCCCTCGCCGTCAACGAGCCCGAGTCGGCGTGGTGGTGGTTCCCGAGCAACGACCACCCGCTGGACAAGGCTACCTACGACATCTCGGTCTCGGTGCCCACCGGCGTCGAGGTGATCAGCAACGGTGTGCAGCCGAGGCCGCCGCTGGCCGAGGCCGGCAACCGCACCCGGTGGATCTGGCGGACCACCTCCCCCACCGCCACCTACCTGGCCTTCATGGCCATCGGCCAGTACGACATCGTCACCGACACCACCCCGGGCGGCCAGCCGGTGATCAACGCGTACAGCACGTCGCTGGGCGCTCTCGGGCCGGCCGCGCGGGCCAGCATCGAGCGGACCGCCGAGATCGTCGACTGGGAGAGCGGGATCTTCGGCCCGTACCCGTTCGAGGCGCAGGGCGGTGTGGCCGGGCCGATCGACGGCATCAGCTTCGCCCTGGAGACGCAGACCCGCCCGGTGTACGGGCCGGGCTTCTGGCGACGCGGCGCCAACACGTACGTGGTGACGCACGAGCTGGCCCACCAGTGGTTCGGCGACTCGGTCTCGGTGGCCGACTGGCGCAACATCTGGCTCAACGAGGGCTTCGCCTCGTACGCCGAGTGGCTCTGGTCGGAGGAGCAGGGCGAGGGCACCGCCCAGGAGGTCTTCGACTTCACCTACGCCAGTTACCCGGCTGACGACGGCTTCTGGCAGGTGCTGCCCGGCGACCCGGGTGCTGCCCGGGTCTTCGACAACGCCGTCTACGACCGGGGTGCGATGGCCCTGCACCAGCTGCGGCTGGCCGTCGGTGACGACGCGTTCTTCGAGATCCTGCCGACCTGGACCGCCGAGCGCCGGTACGGCAACGGCACCATCGAGCAGTTCCAGGCCCTGGCCGAGCGGGTCTCCGGACTGGACCTGGACGACCTGTTCACCACCTGGCTGTTCACCGCCGGCCGACCCGACGTGGCCAGCGCCGCCCGCAAGGCCGCCGCACCGACCGAACCCAGATCCTGGGCCAAGATCCGCGAGTCCCACGAGCTGATGTCCCACTAACCCCACCCCACCCCGCCCACGTCGATCATGGAGTTGTGGTGCCTGACATATCAGGTAAGGGCGTATCTTCTGCCCACCACAACTCCATGATCGACCGGCGGGGGTCGCGCGGCCGGGGTTACCGGGTCGCGGCTTCTACGGCGCGGATGTGCCGGTACGCGAACCAGAGCGGCGGGAACGCACCGACCGCGAAGGACAGGTCGATGAGCGTCCAGAACCAGGGGATGTCCCGGATCGGGCCGCAGATCAGCGCCAGCGGAACGATGCCGGCGCAGGCGATCATGCCGACCTGCACCACCCAGACGTTGCGCACCGGGTCGCGCAGCGGCCCCCAGAAGGCCACTGCCAGCACCAGGTGGGCGAAGGCCAACCAGTCGGTGCCGTAGAGCAGGAACGGGTAGTCCTCGCCGGCCGTCACGAGCCCGGTGTGCACCCGCTCGATCCAGGCGACCAGCGCGGGCAGTTGGCCGGCGAGCGGATCCAGTACGCGCAGCAGCCAGCGCACCTCGATCTCCAGCGGAAACGCGGTGACTCCACTCAGGAAGAGCCCGATCAGCACGACCCACAGCCATCGGCGGGTGCGCCGTAGCCGCTCCTCAATGTCCATGATCGCAGCGTAACGATGATCTTCAGGCTGCTCTGTCCCGGAAGCGGGCCGCCGAGGGTGACCGCTGTCTCAGCGGTTCGCCACCGGCCCGGCGGTGGCCAACTCCCGGAGCCGGACCCCGCCCGACCGCACCGCACCGGCCTCGGCGGGCACGATGACGCAGACCGCCCCGGTGGGCCGCACGATGCGGGCGGCCCGGAACGCCGCCCGTCGTACCGGATGGCGGGGTCGCGGAACGACGAGCGCGAGGGTTGCCGCACGGCCGCGCTGCCGATCGAGGGCGACGCCCGCCGCCGTCGTGGCGATCGCCGCTGCGGCTCCGGCGAGGACGAGCGTCTGCCGGGGCCCGGCATGTTCGGCGAGCCAGCCGAGCAGCGGGGCGCCGACCGCGGCGGAGACCGAGCCGGTGACCACCAGGGCGGCGAGCACCCGGCCCCGCATCGCGCCGTCGGTGTCGAGCTGGGCGCGGGTGCCGACGGTGGTGTCGATGACCACCGCGGCGGCGGCGATCGGCAGGATCACCGCGGCGAAGCTCCAGGTGCCGGGCGCGAGGCCGGCGATGATCTGCAACCCGCTGGCGACCAGGCCCGCGACGACGAGCGTCCGGTAACCCAGGGAGCGCCGCCGGGCCGCGACGAGCGCGCCCACCACGGTGCCGACCGCGAACACCGTCGACAGCAGGCCGTACCCGGAGGCGCCGGCGTCCAGCGGTCCGTCGCTCATCGCGGCCATGGTCACCTGGTAGTTGCGGCCCAGGCTGCCGAGCACGAACGACAGGGCGAGCGCGAGGAGCAGCGCCGGCTGCCCGCGCAGGTAGGCGAACCCGGCGCGGACCCCGCCCCGCGTCCGGCCGGCGTCCGGGACCGGGAGGCCGGGCACGCCCACCGGGCGTACGGCGAACAGCGCCACCACCACGGCGGCGAAGCTGACCGCGTTGATGCCGAACAGCAGGGCGGGTCCGACGGCGGCCACCACCACGGCACCGAGGCTCATACCGAGGATGCGGCCGGCGGAGTTGCTGAGCGAGCCGAGCGCCAACGCGTTGCCCAGCGTCTCCCGGTCGACGAGGCTGGCGGCCCAGCGCCCCATCACCGGGCCTTCGATCGCCGAGACGGCACCGGTGGCCAGCGAGATCGCAAAGATCAGCGGCAGGCCGCCGACCCCGGTCAGGGCGACCGCGGCCAGTCCGGCGGCGAGCACCGCATGGGCGCACTGGGCGGCGATCAGCAACGGGCGGGCTGGCAGCCGGTCGGCCAGCACGCCACCCCAGACGCTGAGCAGCAGCGTGGGCGCCGCCTGGAGCAGCACGGCGAAGCCCATGGACGTCGCGGAGCCGGTCTCCTTCAGGACGTACCAGTTGACCCCGAGGACCTGCATCCAGGTGCCGATGACGGAGACGAAGCCGGCGACCGCCCAGATCCGGTAGCTGCGGTGGCGCAACGCGGCGAAGGTGGCACCTCTGGCCACGACGAACCTCCAGCGATCGGCAGCATGCTCACTCACACCGATCGCGGCGCGGTTCGGCAGCCGACAAGTCTTGCCGGCTTAAACCTTCTTGCCCACATTTGTGAGCGGCTTCACCAGCGGGAATGCCCGGCCGGTGCGGCGGCGGACCTGCCGCACCGACCGGACACCCGCACCTCAGCGAGCGGCGAGAGCCTGTGCGGCCGGGCCCACCGGGGCCGGCAACGCACCGACACCGCCCAGATAGCTGTGGATGGCCGCGGCGACCGCCCGCCCCTCCGCGATGGCCCAGACGATCAGCGAAGCGCCCCGGTGCATGTCACCAGCCACGAACACCCCGTCGGCGTCGGTCTGCCAGTCGTCGCGGGCGTCGATGGCGCCCCGCGGGTTGCGGGCCACGCCGAACTGGGCCAGCAGCGGCTGCTGCTCGGTGCCCTCGAAACCGATCGCCAACAGCACCAGATCGGCCAGCAACTCCCGCTCGGAGCCCGGCACCACGGTGACGACCCGCCGGCCGTCGCGCTTCTCCACTGTCACCTCGGCGATCCGCACCGCTCGCACCTGGCCGGTGCCGTCGTCCACGAACTCCTGCACCGCCACGGCGAAGACCCGCTCGCCACCCTCCTCGTGCGCCGGGTAGCTACGCAGCACCCACGGCCAGGTCGGCCACGGATCCCGTGCCTCGTCGCGCTCCTGCGGCGGCTGCGGGTACAGGTCGAGCTGGTGCACGCCCGCGGCGCCCTGGCGGTGCGCGACGCCGAGACAGTCGGCCGCCGTGTCACCTCCGCCGATGATCACCACGTGCTTGCCGGCCGCGTCGATCGGCGTGCCGTCGGGCAACACCGCGGGCGCCAGCCGACGCTCGGCGGTGGCCACCACGCCGGCCTGGTCGGTGGCCGCCGTGGCGACCGCGCGATTCGCCGCGACCAGGTGCGCCATCGCCTGGTGTACGCCCCGAAGCGCCCGCCCCGGGGTCTCCGGGGTGTCCCGGCCCTGCAACGCCCCACAGGCCAGCAGCACCGCGTCGTGCTCGGCGCGCAACTGCTCGGCGGTGACGTCAACGCCGACGTTCACGCCGGTGCGGAAACGCACCCCCTCGGCGGTGAGCTGGGCCAACCGGGCATCGATGTGCCGCTTCTCCAACTTGAAGTCGGGAATGCCGTACCGGAGCAGGCCACCGATCGCGTCGTCGCGTTCGTACACCGTCACCGCGTGACCGGCGCGGGCCAGCTGCTGGGCGGCGGCGAGCCCGGCGGGCCCGGAGCCGACGACGGCGACCGACCGGCCCGACGGCGCCGGCACCGCGCGGGGGGTGAACCCGCGCGCCGCGGCGGCGTCGGCGATCTCCACCTCGACCTGCTTGATGGTCACCGGTTGGCCGCCGGAGATGCCGAGCACGCAGGCCGCCTCGCAGGGCGCGGGGCAGAGCCGGCCGGTGAATTCCGGGAAGTTGTTGGTGGCGTGCAGCGACTCCACCGCGGCGTCCCAGTTGCCGGTCCGCACCAGGTCGTTCCAGTCCGGGATGCGATTGCCCAGCGGGCAGCCGTCGTGGCAGAACGGGATGCCGCAGTCCATGCAGCGGGTGGCCTGCTCACGGACCAACTCCTCGCCGGCCGGCGGGTACACCTCCCGCCAGTCGCTGATCCGCACCGGCACCGGGCGGCGGGCCGGCAGCCGCCGGTCGTAGCGCAGGAAACCGTTCGGGTCAGGCACGTGCCACCTCCTGGGCAGCCACCCGCGGGGCGGGCGGCACCTGCGCGGCCGGCGCGCTCAGCGCGCCCATCACCGCGTCGTCGACGTCGCGGCCGGCTGCTTCGGCGGCCCGCATGATCTCCAGCACCCGGCGGTAGTCGCGGGGTACCACAGCGGTGAACTCGGCCACCGCCTCCGGCCACCGCTTGAGCAGCTCCTCGGCGACCGCCGACCCGGTCTCGGCCACGTGCCGTTGGACCAGCTCGTGCAGGAGCGACTGCTCCTGCTCGCCCAACGGCAGCAGGTCGACCAGCTCCGCGTTGACCCGGGCCCGATCCAGGTGGTGCACGAACGCCGTGCCGCCGGACATGCCCGCCGCGAAGTTCCGGCCGGTCGCGCCCAGCACCACCACGGTGCCGCCGGTCATGTACTCGCAACCGTGGTCACCAACACCCTCGACCACGGCGACCGCGCCGGAGTTGCGCACCGCGAACCGCTCCCCCACCCGGCCGCGCAGGAAGACCTCGCCCGCCGTGGCCCCGTACAGGATGGTGTTGCCGGCGATGATCTGATCCTCGGCCCGTTGCCCCGGCTCGGCGTCCGGGTCGAGGAACGGCGCGGCGGCGTCCGGACGGACGATGAGCCGACCCCCGGAGAGGCCCTTGCCCACGTAGTCGTTGGCGTCGCCGTGCAGGCGCAGGGTGACGCCGCGCGGCAGGAACGCGCCGAACGACTGCCCCGCAGTGCCGTGCAGCACGAACTCGACGGTGTCCTCGGGAAGGCCGGCGCCGCCGAAACGACGGGTCACCTCACCACCGAGCATCGCGCCGACGCTGCGGTGCTCGTTGCGCACCGCCACCTCGACCCGCACCGGCGCCCCGTCCGTCAGAGCCGGACGCGCCAACGCGATCAGCTCGTTGTCGAGTGCCTGCTCCAGGCCGTGATCCTGCGCGCGGACCCCGCGTCGGGCCGCGTCGGCGGGCAGCTCCGGCAGGTGCAGGACGGACGCCAGGTCCAACCCGTGCGCCTTCCAGTGCGTCAGCGCCGGGGCCACGTCGAGCATCTCGGTCTGCCCGATCGCTTCCTCGATCGAGGAGAAACCCAGCTCGGCCAGGTACCCCCGGACCTCCTCGGCGAGGAAGAGGAAGAAGTTCTCCACGAACTCCGGCTTGCCGGTGAAACGCTCCCGCAGCACCGGATTCTGCGTGGCGATGCCGACCGGGCAGGTGTCCAGGTGGCAGACCCGCATCATCACGCAACCCTCGACGATCAGCGGCGCGGTCGCGAAGCCGAACTCCTCCGCGCCGAGCAGCGCCGCGACCAGGACGTCCCGGCCGGTCTTGAGCTGGCCGTCGACCTGCACCGTGACCCGGTCGCGCAGCTTGTTGAGCAAGAGCGTCTGCTGCGCCTCGGCCAGCCCCAGCTCCCACGGGGTGCCGGCGTGCTTGAGCGAGTTCATCGGGGAGGCGCCCGTGCCGCCGTCGTGGCCGGAGATCAGGATGACGTCCGCCTTGAGCTTCGCCACCCCGGCGGCGACGGTGCCGACGCCGACCTCGCTGACCAGCTTGACGTGCACCCGGGCCGCCGGGTTCACGCACTTCAGGTCGTGCACCAACTGGGCGAGGTCCTCGATGGAGTAGATGTCGTGGTGCGGCGGCGGAGAGATCAGACCCACGCCGGGGGTGGCGTGCCGGGTCCGGGCGATCCACGGCCAGACCTTGTTACCGGGCAGCTGACCGCCCTCGCCCGGCTTGGCGCCCTGGGCCATCTTGATCTGGAGGTCGTCCGCGTTGACCAGGTATTCGCTGGTCACGCCGAAGCGGCCGCTGGCGATCTGCTTGACCGCCGAACGGCGGGCCGGGTCGTGCAGCCGCTCGACGTCCTCGCCGCCCTCACCGGTGTTGGACTTGCCGCCGAGCCGGTTCATGGCGATGGCGAGCGTCTCGTGCGCCTCCGCCGAGATCGACCCGTACGACATGGCGCCGGTGGCGAACCGCTTGACGATCTCGGTGGCCGGCTCGACCTCCTCGATCGGCACCGCCGGGCGGACGCCGGTGCGCAGGGTGAACAACCCGCGCAGCGAGCCGGCCTGCGCGGCGAGCGCGTCGACCTTGGCCGTGTACTGCCGGAAGACGTCGTACTGCCGGCTGCGGGTGGCGTGTTGCAGCAGGAACACCGTCTCCGGGTTGAACAGGTGCAACTCACCCTCGCGGCGCCACTGGTACTCGCCGCCGACCTCCAACCGGTCCGAGGTGGCGGTGCCGGCCGGCGGCCAGGCCAGCGCGTGCCGAGCGGCCACCTCGGTGTGCACGCCCGCGAGACCCACCCCGCCGATGCGGCTGGGGGTGCCCCGGAAGTAGCGCTCGACCAGCCGGCTGTCCAGGCCGACAGCCTCGAAGACCTGCGCACCGCAGTACGAGGACACCGTCGAGATGCCCATCTTGGACATGATCTTCAGGACGCCCTTGCCGAGCGCCTTCGCGTAGTTGCGCACCGCTGCGGCGGGCTCCACCCCGGCCAACAAGCCGGTGGCGATCATGTCCTCGACCGACTCGAACGCCAGGTACGGGTTGACCGCCGCCGCGCCGTAGCCGATCAGCACCGCCGCGTGGTGCACCTCCCGGCAGTCCCCGGACTCGACGATCAGCGCCGCCCGCGTACGGGTCTGCTCGCGGACCAGGTGCTGGTGCACGGCGGCGGTGAGCAGCAGCGACGGGATCGGCGCCAGGTCGGCGTTGGAGTCCCGGTCGGAGAGCACCAGGATGCGCACCCCGTCCTCGATCGCCTCGGAGACGTGCCGGCAGATCTCGGTCAGCCGCGCCTTGATCCCGGCGGCACCTTCCCGGATCCGGTACAGCCCGGAGACCCGGACCGCCTTGAAGCCGGGCAGGTCGCCGTCCTCGTCGATGGAGAGGATCTTCGCCAGCTCGTCGTTGTCGAGGATCGGGTGCGGGAGCACGATCTGACGGCAGCTCGCGGCACCCGGGTCGAGCAGGTTGCCCTCCGGCCCGATCGTCGACGCCAGGCTGGTCACCAGCTCCTCGCGGATGGCGTCCAAGGGCGGGTTGGTGACCTGGGCGAAGAGCTGGTGGAAGTAGTCGTAGAGCAGCCGCGGTCGGGTGGACAGCGGCGCGATCGGGGTGTCCGTACCCATCGAGCCGAGCGGCTCGGCACCGGTACGGGCCATCGGCCCGAGCAGGATCTTCAGCTCCTCCTGCGTGTAGCCGAAGGTCTGCTGCCGGCGGCGCACCGAGTCGTGCGTGTAGACGGTGTGCTCGCGCGCCGGCAGGTCGTTCAGCTCGATCAGCCCGGCGTGCAGCCACTCGGCGTACGGCTGGGCGGCGGCCAACTCGGACTTGATCTCCTCGTCGTGCACGATCCGCCCGGCGACCGTGTCGACCAGGAACATCCGGCCCGGCTGAAGTCGCCCCTTGGCGACCACGTGGGCCGGGTCGAGGTCGAGCACGCCCGCCTCGGAGCCGAGCACCACGAGCCCGTCGTCGGTCTGCCACCAGCGCCCCGGGCGCAGCCCGTTGCGGTCCAGCACCGCGCCGACGATCTCGCCGTCGGTGAAGGCCACCGACGCCGGGCCGTCCCACGGCTCCATGAGGCTGGCGTGGAAGCGGTAGAAGGCGCGCTTGGCCGGGTCCATACCCGGGTCGTTCTCCCACGCCTCGGGGATCATCATGAGCACGGCGTGTGGCAGGCTCCGCCCGGCCAGGTGCAGCAACTCCAGGACCTCGTCGAAGTTCGCCGAGTCGGACGCCGCGGGGGTGCAGACCGGGAAGACCCGCCGGATGTTGCCCGGCACGTTCGGCGAGCGCAGAAGCGCCTCGCGGGCCTGCATCCAGTTGCGGTTGCCCCGGATCGTGTTGATCTCGCCGTTGTGGGCGATGAACCGGTACGGGTGCGCCAGCGGCCAGGACGGGAAGGTGTTCGTGGAGAAGCGGGAGTGCACCAGCGCGATGGCGCTGTCCACCCGCTCGTCGCGCAGGTCCGGGTAGAACGCCGGCAACTGGTCGGGCGTGAGCATGCCCTTGTAGACCATGGTGCGGCTGGACAGCGACGGGAAGTACGCCGGAACGCCACGCTCGGCGGTCTCCCGCTCGGCCTGCTTACGCAGACAGAACGCCACCCGGTCCAGTTCGAGGCCGCGCAGCGGGGAGCCGGCCGGGCCGTCGGGTGTGTCGGTGAGGCGGTGCGCCGCCAGGAAGAGCTGCCGGACCCGGGGCATCGCCGCCAGGGCGGTCTCACCCAGGTCACTCGGGTCGATCGGCACGTCCCGCCAGCCGAGCAGATCGGCGCCCTCGACCAGTGCGTACTTCTCGACGACCCGGCGGGCACGCGCCTCGGCGGCATCGTCGTCGGGAAGGAAGACCAGCCCGGTGGCGTACTCGCCCGCCGGGGGAAGCGCGACGTCGGCCACCGCGCGCAGGAACGCGTCGGGCACCTGGATCATGATGCCGGCGCCGTCGCCGGTGTTCGGCTCCGCGCCCCGGGCGCCCCGGTGGTCCAGCCGACAGAGCGCGCCGAGCCCGTTGGCGACGACCGAGTGTAAACGCCGGCCGTGCAGGTCCGCCACGAAGGCCACGCCGCAGGCGTCGTGCTCCTGCGCTGGGTCATAGAGGCCCTGGGCGGACGGACGGGGGTGGGGCGTCGGGGACGCCTGCGGGCTGTGGGGGTGCGGCTGTTCTGTGTCCGCGTACGGCTGAGCCACCGGGCCTCCTGTCGTCACTCAGGTTGGATCATGGTGGGGACGACGTCGGCCCGTGGGTCTATTGAGTCTACGTTAGGGCTGGGGTCGCACGGCCACCCGAGATTGATCACACCGTCCACTGGCTGGGACGTGTAGTCTCGCGCGGTGGATCCGCTACACAAGCACGTCTTCGACCGGTTGGAACGCTTCTACGACGCGGTGCCCCGCGACGTCGCCGGTGCGGAGGAGCATGGCGCGTTGGTGCTGTTCGTCCGCGAAGGTGCCGGCTGGCCGTTCTATGCCCGCCCCCGGATCGACGCCCCCGAGCCGCCGTCGCTTGCCGACGTAGTCTCGGTCCGCGAGCGCCAGCGGAAGCTGGGCCTGCCGGAGGCCTTCGAGTGGGTGCACGAGACGACCCCGGAGCTGCTGGCGGTGGCCCGCTCGGCGGGGCTCAGCGTGCTGGAGGCGCCGCTGATGGTGCTCGACCCGAGCGCGCTGCCCGACCCGGCGACGCTCTCCGACGCGGCGGTGCGGGTGCTGGCCGCTGACTCCCCCGGCTTTGCCGCCGATGTCGCCGCACGGCGTGCGGTGGCAGCGGTGGCGTTCGCCGCCGCCGGCACCGCGCCCGGCGAGGCGGGTCCGGCCGAACGCGACGCCGCCGTCACCGAACTCGAACTGGCCGCGCTCGACGAGGAACGCGTCCGGATCGCCGACGGGCGACGGATCTCCGCGCTGGCCGGCACGCCGAACGAGGGCGCGCTGGCCAGCGGCATGGCGATGCGGGTGGACGACGTCGCGGAGGTCGCCGGGGTGGCCACCCTGCCGTCCGCCCGACGACGCGGGCTGGGCGCCGCGCTCACCGCCACCCTGGCCCGGGAACTCCTCGCCGCCGGCACCGAACTGGTCTTTCTCTCCGCGGGCAGCGAGGAGATCGCGCGGGTCTACCTGCGGGTCGGCTTCCGCCGAATCGGCACCGCCTGCATCGCCGAACCCGCCGCCCTCATCCCCTGACCTGCCCCGCTCCACCGACGTGCGTCGCGGCCGAGGTCAGGTCGGTGGGCGCCACTGGGCGGCGGAGGCGGCGGCGCTGGAGAGCAGGCGGGAGTTGATCGTGCCCAGTGCGGCGTCCCGGGCGCGCAGCGCCAACCGGCCCCGGGTCTGGAGCACCGCCGACATCCGCCGGGTCTGCCGGACCACTGTCGCGGCCCGGGGGCGGCGCACCCGGTCGTACGTCTGGACGGCGTCGGGCAGCCGAGCCTCCCGCAGCAGCGATGCGAGCGTCGCGGCGTCCTCGAACGCGAGGCAGGCGCCCTGCCCGAGGTGCGGCGGCATGGCGTGCGCCGCGTCGCCGAGCAGCACCACCCCACCGGGCCCGACCGGAAAGCCGTACGCCCGGGGCAGCGGGCGCAGCTCGCGAACCTCCTGTTGGACCAAATCGGCCGGGTTGGTGGCGTCGAGCAGCGCGCCGACCGGCGCGGGCCAGCCCGCGTACCAGCGACGCAGCAGGGCGAGCTGGGTCTCCGGTGGTTCCGGGCGGGGCGCGCCGGCGGCGGTGGCCACCCAGTAGATGCCGCCCCGGGTGGACCCGCCCGAGGAGCCCCGCTCGCCCAGCGACGCGGCCACGAACCGGTAACCCGCGCCGAGAATCTCGCCGGCCAACGGCTGATCGTCGGGGAGCCGAGGTGCCTGGTACCAGGGGATGACGGCCCGCCAGGCGGCGCATCCGGAGCTGACCACCCGGGACTCGGGCGCGAGTTGGCGGCGGATACCGCTGTCGGTGCCGTCGGCGGCCACCACCAGATCGGCCTCGATGGTGTGCCGCCCGTCGCTGACGCCCGGCCGCTCGCCCGGCTCGACGCGGACATGCCGCACCGTCACACCGGTCCGCAACTCGACCCGCTCGCCGAGGCCGGCGATCAGCGCGTCGTGCAGATCCTCCCGGTGCACCACCACCGGCATCCGGTCGGCCGGAACGGGCCGGGGCTGTACGAGCCAGTGCCCGTCCGGGCGACGGACCCCGCCGTCGGGCAACGGGGTGGCGATGGCGGCCAGGCCGGCGCCGAGGCCGAGGGCCTGGAGCGCGCGGACACCGTTGGGCCAGAGCACCACCGCGGTGGGCTCGGGGCGGACCCGTTCGGCGCGTTCCAACAGGGTGACCTGCCAGCCGGAACGGGCCAGCGCGCCGGCCACCGCGAGGCCACCGACCCCTGCGCCGACCACCACCGCGCTTCGCATCGGTGCCGCTCAGCTGTCCCGGTCGGCGGGACGCGCGCCAGTGGCGTCGGCCCGGTCGGTGCGAACGGCGGACGGAGCGTCCGCCGGCTCGTCGTCGCTCGGCGCGAGGTCGTCGGCTGCCGCGTCACCGGACGGCTCGTCGTCATCCGGCCCGGAGTCGTCGTCGGCCGGCGGTACGACGCCGGTGTCCTGCCAGGCCGCGTACTGCTCCTCGCTCACCACCCGGTAGCCCTCCGGCGCGGCGGCCCGCGTGGGGGTCTCCCGCTCGGAGAGGTCGACCTGGGACAGGTCGGACGTCGGGGGCGGGGTCGTCGTGCCCGCCGGGCCGAGTGGGATCAGGTAGTCCCGAGGGCCACGCACCCGTACGAAGTAGATCAGGGCGCCGAGGAAGACCAGTGCGGCGGTCCAGACGTTGAGCCGGACGCCGAAGATCTGGTTGGCCTCGTCGGTGCGCATCAGCTCGATCCAGAACCGGCCGACGGTGTAACCCATCACGTAGAGCGCGAACGCCCGGCCCCGGCCCAGCTTGAACCGGCGGTCGAGGACGAGGACCAGAGCTGCGACGCCGAGGTTCCACAGCAACTCGTAGAGGAAGGTGGGCTGGTAGAGACCCGGTTCGAGGATCGGCTGCCCGGCGTCGTCGCGCAGCGCGTGCCCGGGGTTGTCCGGGTCCATCCGGTGGATCTCCAGACCCCACGGCAGTGTCGTCCGGCCACCGAAGAGCTCGTTGTTGAACCAGTTGCCGAGCCGGCCGACGGCCTGGGCCAGCGGCAGCCCGGGAGCCAGCGCGTCAGCCACCACGCCGAACGGAATGCCGAGTTGTCGGGCCGCGATCCAGGCACCGACCGCGCCACCGGCGACCGCGCCCCAGATGCCGAGACCGCCCTCCCAGATGGCGAACGCCTTCATCGGGTCGCCACCGGCCCCGAGGTACTTCTCGGGTGAGGTGATCACGTGGTAGATCCGGGCGCCGATGATGCCGGCGGGCACCGCCCAGACGGCGATGTCGAGCACCGCGCCGGGCGCGACGCCGCGCTGCCGCAGCCGGCGCTCCGTCACCCAGCAGGCCAGCACGATGCCGGCGATGATGCAGAGCGCGTAGGCCCGGATCGGCACCGGCCCGAGCTGCCAGACCGCGGTGCTGGGGCTGGGCAGGGCCGCCTGGGGGGAGAGCGAGGCGAGGGTCACGGGTGCACACGCTACCGCTGCACACCCCCGCAGCGGCACCCCGGGCCGCTGGAGGGCGCATCCCGGTGACTTCTGGTTTGCGCCACCGTAGGCTCTTTGTCCATGAGCGCGCTCACCTGGGCGGTCGCCGCGGTCGTCACCGACGACACCGGTCGGGTGCTGCTCTGCCAGCAGGGTCGGGGTGACCGCCGCCACGCGTTGCCCGGTGGGCGACTGCGCCCGGCCGAGAGCCCGGTGCGGGCGGCGCTACGGGACATTCGCGCGGAGACCGGCTGGGACATCGAGCTGACCGGCCTGGTCGGCATCTACCAGGTGAGCCGCCGTTCGGGCGAGGCCGCCGCCGGACGCGCCGGACCGCTGCCGGACGTCCTCGTGCACGTGTTCCGGGCCCGCGCGGCCGGGGTCCGACCCGCCACCGACCCACCGCCGGGCTGCCGACTGTCCTGGCACTCCCCCGACACGCTGCCCGAGGTGGTCACCCCGCTCACCAGAGCCGCCGTCACCGACGCGACCGCCGGCCGCTTCGGCGTACTCCGCGACATCGACTGTGCGCCCGGCACCGTCGCCACCGCGTCGCTGCCGGCGGCCCGCCCACCCGAGGACGGCCGGCCGACGGCCGACCAGGACGCGCGGTGCGCCGGGCCGGGTTGAGCCGGGCTGGGCGACGCGGGCTCAGCGGGTGGGGTTACGGACGCCCTCGGCGAGTTCGGCGCTGAGCGTGCGAAGGGCGGCCAGCCCGTCGGCCTCGGTGGGCGCGTCAAGCACACACCGGACCAGCGCGCTGCCCACGATCACCCCGTTGGCGTAACCAGCGACGGTGCCGGCCTGCGCGCCGGTACCCACACCCAGACCGACGCCGATCGGCAGGTCGGTGACCGCGCGGGCCCGGGAGACCAGCGTCGGGGCGGCGTCGGAGGTACGCGCCCGGGCGCCGGTCACCCCCATCACGGCGGTCGCGTAGACGAAGCCGCGGCAGTGCTGCACCGTCATCGCCAGCCGAGCGTCGGTGGACGACGGCGATACCAGGAACGTGCGGTCCAGCCCGTGCGCGTCCGAGGCGGCCAGCCACTCGTCGGCCTCGTCAGGGATGAGGTCCGGGGTGATCAGGCCGGTACCGCCGGCGGAGGCCAGGTCACGGGCGAAGACGTCCACGCCGTACCGCTCGACCGGGTTCCAGTAGGTCATGGTGACCACCGGGGCGCCGGTGGCCGCCACCGCCTCGATGATGCGCATCGTGTCCGCGGTGCGGACGCCACCGGCCAGCGCGATGTCGCTGGCCCGCTGGATCACGGGCCCGTCCATCACCGGGTCCGAGTAGGGGATCTCCACCTCGATCACGTCGACGCCGGCCTCGACCATGGCGGTCATCGCGGCGATGCTGCCCTCGACGGTGGGGAAACCGGCCGGCATGCAGCCGACCAGCAGTGCCCGTCCGTCGGCGCGGGCCTTGTCGAAGGCCACCCCGATCCGGCTCATCTCACCGCTCCTTGTCGAGGATGCCGAAGTAGTCGCCGGCGGTGTGCACGTCCTTGTCGCCCCGCCCGGAGAGGTTGACCACGATGGTGGGCTCCCGGCCCAGCTCCGCGGCGAGCGTCGGAGCCAACGCGACGGTGCCGGCGAGCGCGTGCGCGCTCTCGATCGCCGGGATGATGCCCTCGGTACGGCAGAGCAGCTCGAACGCGGCCATCGCCTCGTCGTCGGTGACCGGCAGGTAGTTCGCCCGGCCGGTGTCGTGCAGCCACGCGTGCTCGGGTCCGACGCCCGGGTAGTCCAGGCCGGCGGAGATCGAGTGCGACTCCAGGGTCTGCCCGTCGGCGTCCTGGAGCACGAAGGTGCGGGTGCCGTGCAGCACCCCGGCCGACCCGCCGGTGATGCTCGCCGCATGCCGGCCGGTGGCCACCCCGTCGCCACCGGCTTCGAAGCCGTACAGCCGAACGGCCTCGTCGCCCACGAACGCGTGGAAGATGCCCAGCGCGTTGGAGCCGCCGCCGACGCAGGCGGTGACGGCGTCCGGCAACCCGCCGGTGAGGTCCAGGCACTGCTGACGGGCCTCGTCTCCGATGCCCCGGACGAAGTCGCGCACCATTGCCGGGAATGGGTGCGGGCCCGCGGCGGTGCCGATCAGGTAGTGCGTCTCGTCGATGTTCGCCACGAAGTCGCGCATCGCCTCGTTCATCGCGTCCTTGAGGGTGCGCGAGCCGTTGGTGACCGGGACGACTGTCGCGCCGAGCATCCGCATCCGGGCCACGTTGAGCGCCTGCCGCTCGGTGTCGACCTCGCCCATGTAGACCACACACTCGAGGTCGAACAGGGCGGCGGCGGTCGCGGTGGCGACACCGTGCTGGCCGGCGCCGGTCTCCGCGATCACCCGGGTCTTGCCCATCCGCTTGGTGAGCAGCGCCTGGCCGAGCACGTTGCGCACCTTGTGCGCACCCGTGTGGTTGAGGTCCTCGCGCTTGAGCAGCACCCGCGCGCCGACCTTCGCGGAGAACCGCCGGGCCTCGTAGAGCAGCGACGGCGTGCCGGCGTAGTCGCGCAGCAGCGCGCCGAACTCGGCACGGAAGGACTCGTCCTCCATTGCCGTACGCCACGCCCCGTCGAGCTCGTCCAACGCGGCCACCAGGGCCTCGGGAACGAACCGACCGCCGAAGCGGCCGAAGTGGCCGGCGGAGTCGGGCTGCGGGCCGGCCACCGGGGCCAGCGCGTCGGCGCTCATCGGGAATCCTCTCGGTAGGACGTCAGCGCGGCGCGGGGTCAGCGCACCGGCCGGGGCGTTGCCGGGTGGTTGCCGGCGTTGACCAACTCGGCGACCGCCTCGCGGGGGCTCTTCTGGGTGACCAGGCCCTCGCCTACGAGGACCGCGTCGGCGCCCGCGGAGGCGTACCGGATCAGGTCGTGCGGGCCACGAACGCCGGATTCGGCGATCTTGACGACGCTGCTGGGCAGGCCGGGCGCGATCCGCTCGAACACCGACCGGTCGACCTCCAGGGTACGCAGGTCACGGGCGTTGACCCCGATCACCTGCGCGCCGGCCTCCAACGCGCGGTCGGCCTCTTCCTCGTCGTGCACCTCGACCAGAGCGGTCATGCCCAGCGACTCGATCCGCTCCAGCAGGCCCATCAGGACGTTTTGCTCGAGTGCGGCGACGATCAGCAGAACCAGGTCGGCGCCGTGCGCGCGGGCCTCGTGGATCTGATAGCTGGAGACCACGAAGTCCTTACGCAGCACCGGCACGGTGACCGCCGCACGGACGGCCGCCAGGTCGTCCAGCGAACCGCCGAACCAGCGCCCCTCGGTCAGCACGCTGATCGCCCGCGCCCCACCGGCCGCGTAGTCGACGGCGAGGTCGGCCGGATCGGCGATCTCGGCCAGCCGGCCCTTGGACGGCGACGAACGCTTCACCTCGGCGATCACGGCCACGCCGGGCTTGCGCAGCGCCGCGTACGCGTCCATGGGCGGCGGCGCCGCCGCTGCCAGTTCACGGATCCGCTCCAGCGGAACCTGCTCCTGGCGTCGGGCGACGTCTTCACGCACGCCGGCCAGAATCTCGTCGAGCACGCTTACGGACGCTGCCTGGCCGGCCTCGTCCCCCTCCGCGTGCGCATGCTCAGCAGTCACGAACGGACTCCCCTCTCCGGGCGTCATGGGCCGATGCTATGGGCAGCCGACCGACGCCGAATGCCGGGGGTATGGCGCTGCTCACGAAAAGGGCTGCGGCATAATGGCCGACTTGCCGTGAAGGGGTTGTCACGCAGCGCCACCTCCGGTATCGATCACCGTCACGCGGTATGGAGCCTGGCGGCTACGGTCAGACCGGGCCGATCCATCGATCATGCCACCAGTTCCCGCGCGGCGCGCGACAGCAACGACGCCCGTCGATGTTGTGAGCAAGCTCAAGGTCGGCCGGACGGTCCTGGTCACGGCCGAGGCGAGACAGTTGACCGGGCGGTCACCGCGGCGAAACGTCGGCGGGCGAGCATCGTCCTCAGGCAGACTCGATGGCGCGCCTGCCCGACCGTCGCAACTCCTCGCACGAGGTGATCATGAGCATTTCCGAGCCGCACCCGACCATCGGACTGACCACGATCTCGCGGACGGTGGCATCGCTCGCCGTCGGCGTGGTGCACACCGTGGAACGGGCCGTGGTGGGCGAGGGACGGATGCGGACAGCACGGGGCAACGCCTGGGAGGCGGTCTGCGCCGACCGGGCCCGCGCCGACCAGCGTGCCGAACTGAACCGCCTGGTCGAAGAGCTGACCACCGCCCGCGCCGCCAGCAGCCGCACCCGGTGGGAGCGCCAGCCGGTCGGCTGACAGCCCTCCGACCTGCGCGTCAGCCGCCCGTCGCGGCCACCGGGCCAGCCGAGCAGCGGTCCACCGCGCTCAGCCAGCCACCGCGCTCAGCGGGCGCGTCAGTCGGCCGTCGGGTCCTCGCCCCGGTCCAGCGCGTCCCACGCCTCGGTGGTCCGACGCCCCGCCAACGGCGTCGGCGGCCCGGTCGGGTCGCTCTGCGCCGACGCGTCCTGCGGCGCGCTCCGCGCTGGACGCTCGTACCGGGCGCCCATCGCCGGCCAGTCACCGCCGCGCACCGCCGTCCACCAGCCTCCGGCGGCGGCCAACAGGCCGCCGAGCAGGCACAGCGCCGGCGACTGCCGGCTCACAACGCCGCTCACGTCGGCCACCAGCCCGTACCCACCACCGGCCGCCACGGCCAGACCGAGGACGCCGAGCAGCACCCCGACCACCCGACGCAGGCGGCCCCGGGTGGCCAGCACCGCACCGCCCCCGGCCAGGGTCACCAGGGCCAACGCCGGCAGCCAGGGCAGCAGGCTCGCACCGGTGCGGGTGTCGCGCACCGGCGGCAGCGGCACCGGACGTACCGTCAGCTCGACCGACCAACCGCGCGTCGCGGCCCACAGCGCCAGGCCCGCGCCGGCCAGGCAGAGCAGCACGGCGTACGTCAACGCGCGCCGGCCGACGACGGACCGCTCCCCGCTCAACGGGCGGGCCGGAGGGTTTCGGCGGCGGCGATCGCGGCCAGCACGGCCGCCGCCTTGTTCCGCGTCTCCTGGTCCTCGGCGGTCGGGTCCGAGTCGGCGACCACCCCCGCCCCGGCCTGGACGTAGGCACGGCCGTCACGGATGAGCGCGGTCCGGATGGCGATCGCCATGTCCAGGTCGCCGCCGAAGCCGAAGTAGCCGACGGTGCCGCCGTAGAGGCCACGACGGACCGGCTCCAACTCCTCGATGATCTCCATGGCGCGCACCTTTGGCGCCCCGGAGAGCGTGCCGGCCGGGAAGGTCGCGGCCAACGCGTCGAAGGCGCTCTGGTCGTCACGCAGCGTGCCGGTGACGGTGGAGACGATGTGCATCACGTGGCTGTAACGCTCGATGGTGGCGAACTCGGGCACCTCCACGCTGCCGGGCTGACAGACCCGACCCAGGTCGTTGCGGCCGAGGTCGACCAGCATCACGTGCTCGGCGCGTTCCTTCGGGTCGGCGAGCAGCTCGGCGGCGAGGGCGGCGTCGGCGGCGGGGGTGCCGCCCCGCGGTCGGGTGCCGGCGATCGGGTGCAACAACGCCCGGCGTTGCCCGTCCGCGGCACCGGTGACCTTCAGGTGCGCCTCCGGGGACGAGCCAACGATGTCGAACCCGTCGAAGCGCAGCAGGTACATGTACGGGCTGGGGTTGCTGGTGCGCAGCACCCGGTAGACGTCCAGCGGGTCGGCGTGGGTCGTCCGCTCGAAGCGTTGGGAGAGCACGATCTGGAAGCACTCACCGGCCCTGATCGCCTCCTTGGCCGCGTCCACCGCCTTCGGGTAGCCGCCGTCGGGCGTACGGCAGAGCACCTCGCCGGCCGGCGGACGCTCGACCGTGGAGATCATCGGCGGGATGGGCCGGGACAGCGCCGTGGTCATCGCATCCAACCGGCCCACCGCGTGGTGGTAGGCGGCGGCGACCTGCGGGGCGCGGTCCGGTGCGTCCAACGGCGGCAGCACCGCGTTGGCGACCAGGATCGCGGAGCCGCCGTAGTGGTCGAGCACCACCAGGTCGGTGGCGAGCATCATGCCCAGCTCCGGGACGCCCAGGTCGTCCTCGGTCAGCTCGGGCAACCGCTCGAAGCGCCGGATCAGGTCGTAGCCGAGGTAGCCGACCATGCCCCCGGTCAGCGGCGGCAGACCGTCGGACGGGTCCCCGACCGGGCCGGCCAGCGCCGCCACCGTCTCCCGCAGCATCCGCACCGGGTCACCCTCGGTGCTCAGCCCGGCCGGTGGCTGGCCGAGCCAGGTCGCCACGCCGTCGCGCGCGATCAGGGTGGCGCTGCTGCGTACGCCGATGAACGAGTACCGCGACCAGGCCATGCCGGCCGAGCCGACACCCTGCTCGGCCGATTCCAACAGGAACGTGCCCGGTCCACCGGCCAACTTCCGGTAGACCCCGACCGGGGTCTCCGCGTCGGCCAGCAGCCGCCGGGTGACCGGCATCACCCGCCAGTCGACGGCCAGCTCGGTGAAGGTGGCCAGGTCGGGGCTGACGGTGCCGTCGGTCATGGCAGTGCCTCCGGAGTAGAGACGGGCAGCTCGGTGAAGAAGCAGGTCCGGTGGCCGGTGTGGCAGGCCGCGCCGACCTGGTCCACGCTCACCAGCAGCGCGTCCCCGTCGCAGTCTAGGGCGACCGACCGCACGTACTGGTGGTGCCCGGAGGTGGCGCCCTTGACCCAGTATTCGCGGCGGCTGCGCGACCAGTAGGTGGCCTGGCCGGTGGTGAGGGTGCGGTGCAACGCCTCGTCGTCCATCCAGGCGACCATCAGCACCTCACCGGAGTCGTGCGCGCGCACCACGGCGGCGACCAGACCGTCGGCGGTGCGGCGCAACTGGGCCGCGATGGCCGGGTCGAGCCGGGACGGGCGCGCCGTCGCGGGCGCGGCCAGCTCGTTCGGGTAGCTGGGAACGCCGGTCACCGGCGGATCAGGTACGGGCACAGTCACGAATTCTCCCGCACGCGGCGCGGGCACCACCGACCGCTCCCGGTCCGGCTGCGACGGGGGCCCCGAGAGCCAGGGCTGCGACGAGGGCCGAGGCTGCGACGAGGGACCGGACTGCGACAGAGGTGCGGACTGCGACGAGGGACCGGCGGGCCGGGCCAGCTGGGCGACGTAGCGGTCCAGCCGGCCGTCGACCAGGGCGGCGGCCAGGTCCGCGCCGGCCGTGTCGGCGATCTCCTCGGCGTACGGCCGGATCAACGGCAGCGTGCCGGCGACCAGCCGTACGGCGGCGGCCCAGAGCTGCCCGGTCGCGCCCGGGCGCAGCCCGAGGCAGAGCAGCATGTCCGTCCGGTAGCCGGGTGGTGCCACCGGCAGTTCCAGGGCCGCCGCGAAGGCCGCCCGGCGGGAGTGGACCCGCACGGACGGGTTGGCCGGTCGCAGCACCGAGGGGCAGAGCCGCGCCAGGTCGGCGACGGCGAGCCGGACCCCGAGACGGTCGCTGGCCGCGCGGGCGGCGGCGGCCTTACCCAGCGTGGCGATCATCTCTTCCAGTCGGGGCGGCTCGGCGGGCTGGCAGAGCACCGGCAGGTCGATCCGGGGCCGCCAGTGCGGGTCGGCCCAGAGCAGCCGTGCCGGCGCGGTGACCGGCAGCCCGAACGCCCAGTCCGCCGGTTCGCCCAGACGGTGCACCCAGGACCGGATGTCCCGGGCGGCCACCGAGACGTGAGTGACCTGGCCTGCGGACTCGTCCAGGTAGGCCCGGCGGGCCGCGTACGGGGCGCCGCCGACCAATACGTCGAGGTCGACGTCGCTGTGCGCGGTGGCGGCGCGGCGGGCGTGGCTGCCGCGCAGCAGGATGCCGACCACCGGCCGCTCGGCGGCCTGCCGCAACCGCGCGGCCCAATCCTCAAGAAAACCGCTATCCGGTAACGGAGCGTGACCCACCGCGCCATCGTGCCGTACGTCCGATCGACGCGCAATGCCCGTTGGCGGACTTCCTGTCCGGTCCGGAGCCTACTGCCCGTTCTCGCGTTCCGCGCGCGCTTGGGCCGGGCGTCGGCGTGGGCGTTGCGCCCGGCGCGGTATTTCATCTAGCGTTGAGTTCAACAGGTGATGAGTTTTCTGGAGGTGCGTGATGGACGATGCGATAGCCGTCCGAGACCTGGTCGTCGACCGGGGTGGGCGGCGGGTGCTGGACGGCATCAGCTGCCGGGTCCCGCGCGGCGCGGTCACCGGACTGCTCGGCCCCAGCGGCAGTGGCAAGACCACGTTCATGCGCGCGGTGGTCGGGGTGCAGCTGGTCGGTGGCGGGACGGTCACCGTGCTCGGTCAACCAGCGGGCACCCCCGCGCTGCGGCACCGGGTGGGCTACCTGACCCAGGCGCCCAGCGTCTACGCCGACCTGACCGTCCGGGAGAACGCCCGCTACTTCGCGGCCCTGTACGGGCGGGGACGCGCCGAGGCCGACCGGGCGATCAGCGACGTCGGGCTGGCCGAGGCCACCGGTCAACTGGTCGGCACCCTCTCCGGTGGTCAACGCAGCCGAGCATCGCTGGCGTGTGCCCTGGTCGGGGAGCCGGAGCTGGTCATCCTCGACGAGCCGACCGTCGGCCAGGACCCGGTGCTGCGGGCCGATCTGTGGGCCCGGTTCCACGCGATGGCGGCCGCCGGCACCACCCTGCTGGTGTCCAGCCACGTGATGGACGAGGCGGCACGCTGCGACCAACTGCTGCTGATCCGCCAGGGGCGGTTGATCGCAAACGACAGCCCCGCCGCGATCCGCTCCACCGCCGGTGTGGACGACCTCGACGAGGCGTTCCTGCGGCTCATCCGGGCCGGCGAGGCCGCCTCCACCAGCACCGACGCGACAGCCGCACGGGAGACAGCATGAACGCGCGAATTCTCGCCGCCACCACCGGGCGCATCCTCCGTCAGCTCCGGCACGACCGGCGGACCATCGCGCTGCTCGTGGTGGTGCCGGCAGTCCTGCTCACCCTGGTCTACTTCATGTACGCCGACCAACCGACCCCGCCCGGCCAACCCACCACCTTCGACCGGATCGCGCTGGTGATGCTCGGCATCTTCCCCTTCGTGATCATGTTTCTGGTGACCAGCATCGCCATGTTGCGGGAACGCACCTCGGGCACGCTGGAGCGGTTGCTCACCACGCCGCTGGGCAAGCTCGATCTGCTCTTCGGGTACGGCATCGCGTTCGGGCTGGCCGCCGCCGTGCAGGCCGCCGTCGCCGCCGCAGTGGCATATTGGATCTTCGATCTGCAGACCGCCGGCAGCATCGGGCTGGTACTCGGGATCGCCGTGCTCGACGCCGTGCTCGGCGTCGCCCTCGGGCTGCTGTGCAGTGCCTTCGCGCGCACCGAGTTCCAAGCAGTACAGTTCCTGCCAGTCGTGGTGGTCCCCCAACTGCTGCTCTGCGGGCTGTTCGTGGCCCGTGACCAGATGGCCGGCTGGCTCCAGGCGCTCAGCGACGCCTTCCCCCTGTCGTACGCCATCGAGGCGTTGCAGGAGGTCGGCGCCCACGCCGAACCGACCGGCCGGATGTGGCGCGACGTCGCCGTGGTTTTCGGCGCGGTGGTGCTGGCGCTGGTGCTCGCGGCGGCCACCCTGCGCCGACGCAGCGGCTGACCGCCAGCGCCGGGGGGCGGCGGCCGGCGGGGCAGCGGACCCCGGCGTGGCCGGGCCGGCACGACGGGCCGAGGCGGACGAACGAAGGGCGGCGATGACGCGGCGGACCGGCCGGCGACCCGGCAACCCGGGCACCCGGGAGGCGATCCTCGACGCGGCGCGGACGGCATTCGCCGAGCGTGGTTACGACGCCGCCTCGATCCGGGGCATCGCCGGTACGGCGCAGGTCGACCCGGCGCTCGTGCACCACTACTTCGGCAGCAAGGACCAGCTCTTCCTTGCCGCGATGAACTTTCCGGTCGACCCCGCTCAACTGGTGCCGAGGGTGCTCGCCGGCGACCGGGACGGCGTCGGTGAGCGGATGGTGCGCATCTTCCTCGGCGTCTGGGACTCCCCGGCCGGCAGTGCCGCACAGGCGCTGCTGCGCTCCGCGGTGAGCAACGAGTGGACGGCTCGACTGCTGCGCGAGTTCGTCACCACCCAGGTGCTGCGCCGGGTGCTGGAGAACCTCGACGTCGACCCGGTCGAGCTACCGCTGCGAGGTTCCCTGGTGGCCACCCAGATGATCGGCCTGGCCATGATGCGGCACGTGGTGCGCCTTGAGCCGGTCGCCTCGGCGGACCCGGAAACCCTGGTGGCCGCAGTCGGCCCCACGATCCAGCGCTACCTCACCGGCCCGCTGCCAACCTGACCCGACAACGCCCCGCTCACCCTCGAACGCCCCCGCGATCTTGCACTTTCTGTCCCGACCAAAGGGACACAACACACATAACGGCAACCAAAACTGCAAGATCGACGTGGGCCTGGGTGGGGCGCGGCGCGCGCGGGGTGGGGTGGGGTGGGCGGTTAGTGCGGGGGGCGGGCGTTGGCGGTTGGTTGCAGGGGTGGGAGCAGCTGTGGCAGGTCGGCTGGGTCGGTCACCGGGCCTGGGAAGGCCAGGCGGACCCGACGCCGGGCGCCGGGTCGGCCGAGGGCCACCACCAGCCCGTAGCGGTCGATCCGCACCACCCGGGGCGGCCCGTCCGGGGTCTGCTCGGTCAACCCGAGCTGCTGGCGCAGGTACTCCGTCACCTGGGCGCCGTGGCACTCGGCGAGGTCGGCGAGCAGCCGGGCCTCGACCGGGTGCACCGGGTCCGGCTCGGCCTCGGCGTACTCCACCGGGTCGATCCGGTGCACGACGCCGGCCCGCTCCCAGCGGACCTCGACCACCTCGAAGCGGAACAGCCGGAACCGGGTGCCCAGGTCGAGCAGGTCACCGGTCGGCTCGACCGCGGCGAACTCGACCGCCGCGTGGCGGGCCTCGTCGCCGCGCAGCTCGGCCGCCCAGCCGGACACCCAGGCACGACCCAGGCCAGGCGCACCGGCGGCGGGCGGCAGGTCGAGCACGTCGAGTACGACAGCGACGTCGCTGCCCCCGGCGGCCGGTTGCAGGGCGGCGGCCAGGTGGCTGGCCACCGGCACCAGCAGCAGCACCCGCCCGTCCGAGTCGGTGACGTGCCGGGCGTGGTGCGGCCCCGGCCGGTGGGCCAGGTGCACGAGGCCGGGCAGGCGGCCGGCGACGAGGGTACGGACGATCTCGGCGGAGTTGGGCCGCATGGGCGCGACCTCCTTCAAAGGTTAGGCTTACCTAACCCGGAGCCTAGAGCACCCACCCGCCCGCGTCCACCACACCGCCGCACCTCACCGGGTCTGCTCCAGCCAGGAGGCGTAGAGCAGGCCGTACACCGAGTCGGCGTCGCGAACCAGCTCGTCGTGCGGGCCGCGCTGCACCACCCGACCCCGGTCCACCACGATCACCTCGTCGGCGGCCTGCGCAGTGGAGAGCCGGTGCGCGATGGCCAGGGTGGTCCGACCCCGGGTGACCGCGTCCAGCGTCCGTTGCAACCGCACCTCGGTCGCCGGGTCCACCGCGCTGGTCGCCTCGTCGAGCACCAGCAGGTCCGGGTCGGCCACGTACGCGCGGGCCAACGCGACAAGCTGCCGCTCCCCGACGCTGAGCGCCTCGCCGCGCTCCCCGACCGGGGTGTCCAGGCCCGCCGGCAGACCCTCCAGCCAGTCCGACAGGCCCAGCTCGGTGAAGGCGGCGCTCAACTGTTCGTCGGTCAACTCCGGACGGGCGAACCGGACGTTGTCCCCCACCGTCGCGTCGAACAGGAACCCGTCCTGCGGCACCATCACGACGCGGGAGCGCAGCGAGCCGAACCGGACGTCGGTCAGCGGCACCCCGGACAGCAGCACCGCCCCGGCCGACGGGTCCATCAGCCGGGTCAGCAACTTGGCGAACGTGGTCTTGCCGCTACCGGTCTCACCGACCACCGCCACCCGGCTCTTCGCCGGGATCTCCAGATCGATGTCGTGCAGCACCGGCGGACCACCCGGATAGGCGAACCGCACACCGGCGAACCGGATGTCCAGCGGCCCGCCCGGCAGCTCCCGCCCCTGCTCCCCCGGGTCGGCCACGTCCGGCGCGACGTCCAGCACGTCCAGCACCCGACGCCACCCGGCGATCGCGTTCTGCGCCTCGTTGAGCACCTCGGTGGCGATCTGGACCGGCTGGATGAAGAGCGTCACCAGGAAGAGGAACGCCGTCAGCTGACCGATCGACAGCGTGCCGTCCACCCCCAGGAGCACGCCGAGCACCACCACGCCGGCCAGCGCCAACCCTGCCGCCAACTCCCCGACCGAGCTGCCCACGATGCTGATCCGGATCGCCCGCTGCTGGGCCAGCCGCTGGCTGTCGATCGCCTCGTCCAACCGCCGCTCGGTGCGCCCGGCGATCCCGTACGCCCGGATCACCGGCGCGCCCACCACGCTCTCGCCGATCGCGCCGAGCAACGTCCCGGTGCGTTGACGCACCGTCGCGTACGCGCCGCCGAGGCGACGTTGCAACTGCCGGATGACGAACACCGCCGGCAGGAACGCGGCCAGCACCACAAGTGTCAACTGCCAGGAGTACGCCAGCATGACGGCTGTGGTGACCACCAGCTGACCGAGGTTGACCAGCAGGATCACCCCGCCCCACTGGAGGAACTGGGTGATCTGGTCCACGTCGCTGGTGACCCGCGAGACCAGCGAACCGCGTCGCTCCGACTGCTGGTGCAGCATCGACAGGTCGTGCACGTGGCGGAACGCGCGCGTCCGGACGTTGGCCAGCGCGGTCTCGCTGACAGTGAACAGCCGGCGCATCATCAGGTAGCCGCAGATCGTGGTGACCGTCAGGATCGCCGCGGTGATCGCCACCACCGTCCACACCACGTTCAGATTCAGACCACCGACCAGGCCCCGGTCGATGCCCTGCTGCACGGCGACCGGCACGGCGACCCGACCCACCATGTAGACCAACGCCAGGGCCAACGTGCCGGCCAGACCGATCCGTAGCTCCGGGGAGAGCGCCAGGCCCCGACGCAGCGTCTGCCAGGTCGTCTCGGCCCTCTCATCCCGCTCTTCGGTCTTGACGCTCACCGGTCCACCTCGATCTCCAGGCCCGACGGCAGCGGTGCCACGTCGTCGCCGTAGGAACTTTCCTGTGCCCGCTCCACCTCGGCCTGCTCGTAGGCGGTGACCAGGTCGACGTAGCCGGGCACGGTGGCCAACAACTCGCTGTGGGTGCCCCGGGCGACCACCCGTCCCTGCTCCACGTAGATGACCTCGTCGGCGAGCGCGATGGTGGCCCGGCGGTACGCCACCACCAGGATCGACGCGGCGGGAACGCCCGGCTGCGTGGTCGAGGACCGCAGCCCCGCCAGGATGGCCGCCTCCACCCGAGGGTCGACAGCGCTCGTCGCGTCGTCGAGCACCAGCAGGCGCGGTCGACCGGCCAGCGCGCGGGCCAGGGTGAGCCGCTGCCGCTGACCGCCGGAGAGCGAGGTGCCCCGCTCGCCGACCATGGTGTCCAGACCGTCGGGCAGCGCGGCGACGAAACCGTCCGCCTCGGCCAGCCGCAGCGCCGCCCAGACCACCTCGTCGTCGGCACCGGGACGGTCGAGGGCGATGTTGGCGCGGACCGTGTCGTCGAAGATGAAGGGCACCTGGGCGACCAGGGCCACCGTGCCGGCCAACGACACGGAGGTCAGCTCGCGCACGTCCACGCCGTCCAGGCTGACGGTGCCGGAGTCCGGGTCGACGAGACGCACCGCCAGCGAGGCGATGGTGGACTTGCCGGCACCGGTGGGCCCCACCAGGGCCACCGTCCGACCGGACGGCACCGTGAAGCCGACCTCGCCGAGGACCTGCGCGCCGGGCGGGTGCGCTTCGGCCGGCGGGTAGGAGTAGTGCACGTCGGTGAAGGTGAGGGTGGCCGGGCCCGCGCCGTCCGGGTCGAGCACCCGCTGCCCGTACGGCATCTCGCCGGTGGCGTCGAGCACCCGGCGCACCCGGTCCCAGCCGGCGACGCTGCGCGGCAGCTCGGCCAGCACCCAACCGATGGCCCGCACCGGGAAGGCCAGCACGGTGAAGAGGAAGGCCACGCTGACCAGCTCGGTCACGCTGATCGCGCCCTGGCGCAACCGGAACGCCCCGACCACCAGCACGGCCAGGGTGCCGAGGCTGGGCAGCGTCTCCAGCAGCGGGTCGAAGATGCCGCGCAGCCGGCCGACCGCGATCAGCGAATCGCGCAGCTCGCCGGCGCGGCCCGCGAACCGGGCGGTCTCCTGGGCCTCGCGGCCCATCGTCTTGACCACCAGGGCACCGTCGAAGCTCTCGTGGGCGATGCCGCTGACCTCGGCGCGCAGGCGCTGCGCCCGGGCCTGCCGGGGGGCCATCCGGCGGGAGTAGACGACGTTGAGCGCGAACAGGGCGGGGAAGACCGCGAGCCCGACCAGGGCGAGCGCCCAGTCCGTGGCGAAGAGCGAGACGGTCGCGCCGACCAGCATCACCAACGTGCCGACGGCGAACGGCAGCGGCGCGATCGGGTACCAGGCCGCCTCCACGTCCGAGTTGGCGTTGGACAGCAGGGTGCCGGTGGAGTTGCGGTGGTGCCAGGACAGCGGCAGCTCCAGGTACCGACGGGTCACCCTGCGGCGGTAGGAGGCCTGGAGGCGGTACTGCATGTAGCCGGCGCCGAGCCGGCGGCCGAAGATGCCCGCCACCCGCAGCACGCTGATCCCGAACAACGCGGCCGCGGCCAGCGCCAGGGTGCCGGCACCCACCTCGCCGCGTTCGATGGCCGGAAGCGCCACCTCACCGATGACCGACCCGACGACCCGGGCGCTGACAATGATCATCCCGCCGAAGAGCACGCTGCCGACGACCGCCACCGAAAAGATCCGCGGCTGCTCACGGATCGCCTGCCGCAGGACGCCCAGCCCTCGACTGAGAACGTCCCGACTTGTCTTGCTCGCCACGCTCTCCCCCGCCGTAAGCCGCAATTATCTCCCTCATCCTTACTGCTTGGGGCCAGTGCCGCCGACCCTGACTGCATATGTCGACCATCACGTACCGGGCGGCGGCGTGCCGAAGGTGCCGACCGGCGTCCGCCGCCGCGCGCCGACGGACCACCGGGCCTACGATCGGGCCATGTCGCGGTACGCCCGAGCCGAGCGCGAGGCGCTGGCCGATCTTCTCCTGGCCCTCGGGCCGGGCGCCCCTACTGTCAACGAGGGCTGGGCGACCCGCGACCTCGCCGCGCATCTGGTGCTGCGGGAGCGCCGTCCGGACGCGGCGGGTGGTATCGTGCTGCCCCCGCTGCGCGGCTATTCCGAGCGGGTCCGTCGGCGGCTCGCCGCACGGCCCTACCCCGAGCTGGTGGCACAGGTGCGCCGACCACCGCTGTGGAGCCCGGTCAGCAACCCGCTGACCGACGAGGTGGCCAACACGATGGAGTTCTTCATCCATCACGAGGACGTCCGGCGGGCCGGCTCCGGGTGGCAGCCGCGCGATCTGTCCACCGGCCTGCAGGGCGCCCTCTGGAAACGCGCGGCCCCGATGGCCCGGCTGGCACTGCGGCGTTTCCCGGCGGACCTCTACGTGCAGGCGCCCGGCCACGGTGAGGTCTCCCTCGGGCGCGGTGGTGAGCCACTGCGCCTGGTCGGTCACCCGGCCGAGCTGGTGCTGTTCTTCTCCGGCCGGCAACGGGTGGCCCGGGTCCAGCTGAACGGCTCGGCGGAGGCGGCTCGGCGGCTGCGGGCCGCCGACCTGGGAATGTAACTGGCTGTACGTAAACGGTCACCAAACGGCTGTGGAATTTCCCACACCCAGCGAAACATGCAGATACCTCCTCCCGTACGCTTCACCGCGCCGCTCCGCGCCGGGCGGCACGGAGTGGGGGCTCACTGTGCGGGACTTCGCGATCTCGGCGCTGCGGGAGCCCCCGTTTCCCACGGGACGCCACGGGGCCACCGACCAGGTAGCGGCCGAGAGCATCGACTGGGCACGCACGTTCGGGCTGGTCGATTCCAGCCAACGGGTGCATCGCCTGGAACGGGCCGACGCCGCCGGGCTGGCCGGCCGCGCCTGCCTGGACGGCTCGGTGGAGGGCCTGCGGCTGCTCACGGACCTGATCAGCTGGCTCTTCGTCATGGACGACGCCTGCGACGAGGACGGCCTCGGCGCCGACCCGGTCCGACTGGGCCCGGCGATCAGCACACTGCTCGACGTGCTGGACCGGTGCGGTGACCCGTACGTCGCACCGCCCGCCGTCGGGCCACTGGGTGACGCACTGCACGACCTCTGCCGCCGGACCCGACTGCACGATCACGCCGGGCTGCTGCTGCGGTTCGTCAGCCAGATGCGCGAGTACCTGTTGGCGCTGCTCTGGGAGGCGGGCAACCGGGAGCGTCGGCGCGTACCCGAGGTGGCGGAGTACGTGCAGCTACGCCGGCACATCGGGGGCGTGTATCCCTGCCTCACCCTGACCGACCTGGCGTCGACCCGGCCCACCGGGCCGACCCAGCGCGCCAACCCCGGGCTGGTTGCCCTGGACCTGCTGGCGGTGGACCTGGTCTGCTGGTGCAACGACCTCTTCTCCTACGGCAAGGAGAGCCAGGCCGACCCGGACGCGCACAACCTCGTCACGGTGCTCGCCCAGGGCAGCGACGCGGACGAGGTGACGGCGCTCCGGAGTGCGGCAGACCGGTTCAACCAGGGTTTGGCGACGTACCTGGACGCGGAGGAAGCGCTCCGGACCGCCGACGACGACGGGATCCGCGACGCCCTGGCCGCTCGGCGCAACTGGGTCCGAGCCACCTACGACTGGTCAGTGGTGGCTGCCCGGTACGCCTGATCGGCCGTACCGGTTGGTGAGATGGGCCGGCCGGACGATCACCAGGGCTAGCCGATGCACGGTGACAGGCAATACTGTTCGGTAACCATCATGACGTGACGACCGTCACGCCACCACCCCCGAAGGCGGCTACAGCGATGGCTCTCGATGTACCGTACCGCTCCATCCCGGACATGTTCCTCAAGCGCGTGGCGGCCACCCCCGACCGGCACGCGTTCGCGTCCCCGAACCCCGACGACTCGGGGCCTGCCTGGCTGACCTGGGCTCAGGTCGGTCAGCGCGCCAAGGCGGTCGCCGCCGGCCTGCACGGCCTGGGCGTCGGCCAGGAGGACCCGGTCGCGATCCTCGCCAACACCCGGCTGGAGTGGGTGATCGCCGACCTCGGCATCATGTGTGCCGGCGGCGCGACCACCACCGTCTACCCGACCACCGAGCCGGCCGACGCGACGTACATCATCGCCGACTCCGGTTCGAAGGTGCTGTTCGCGGAGAACCCGGCCCAGGCGGCGAAGATCGCCGGGGCGACCCTGCCCGCGCTCACCCACGTGGTGCTTCTCGACGGCGCCGTCGACCCGGACGCCGCTGTCGCGCAGTTGACGCTCGCCGACCTGGAGGAGCGCGGCATCCAGGCGCTGGCCGCCGAGCCGGAGCTGATCGACATGCTGGTGGCCGGCATCGGCCCGGACCACCTGGCCACCCTGATCTACACCTCCGGCACCACCGGCCAGCCCAAGGGCGTCGAGCTGCTGCACGGCGGCTGGTGCTGGGAGGCGGTGGCGCAGGCGGAGGTCGGGCTGCTGCGCGACGACGACCTGCAGTACCTGTGGCTGCCGCTGGCCCACTCGTTCGGCAAGACCCTGCTCTGCGGCGCCATCCACGTCGGCCTGCCCACCTACGTCGACGGGCGGGTGGACAAGCTGGTCGAGCTTCTCTCGGTCATCCGCCCGACGCTGATGTGCGGCGCTCCCCGGGTGTTCGAGAAGGTCTACAACAAGGCGGTGACCACCGCGCAGGGCGCCGGCGGCGCGAAGGCGAAGATCTTCGGCTGGGCCGTCGGCGTCGGCAAGGAGAAGGTCACCCTGGAGCAGGCCGGCAAGCCGGTGCCGGCCGGGTTGAAGGTGCGCTACGGGCTGGCCGAGAAGCTGGTGTTCAGCAAGCTCCAGGCCCGTCTGGGCGGCCGGATGCGGGTGCTGGTGTCCGGTGCCGCGCCGCTCAGCCCGGAGATCGCCACCTTCTTCGCCGCCGCGAACCTGCCGATCTCCGAGGGCTACGGCCTGACCGAGACCAGCGCGGGCAACTTCGTCAACCCGCCGGACGGGCTGCGGATCGGCACCGTGGGCCGGGCCATGGGCGACCTGGAGTGCAGGATCGACACCGACGGGGAGATCCTGGTGCGGGGTCGGCCGGTGATGCGCGGCTACCACAACCTGCCGGAGGAGACCGCCGCCTCGTTCACCGAGGACGGCTTCTTCCGTACCGGTGACATCGGCACCCTGGACGAGCAGGGCTACCTCCGCATCACCGACCGCAAGAAGGACCTGGTCAAGACCTCGGGCGGCAAGTACATCGCACCGTCGCACATCGAGGGCATGTTCAAGGCCATCTGCCCGTACACCTCGCAGGCGGTCGTCGTGGGTCAGGCCCGCAACTTCTGCACGATGCTCGTCACCCTGGACCCGGACGCCATCCGGGGCTGGGTCGCCGGCGGCCCGCTGGAGGGGCGCAGCTACACCGAGATCGTCACGTCGGCTGAGGCCCAGACGATGGTCGAGGAGTACGTCGCCCAGCTCAACTCCAAGCTCAACCGCTGGGAGACCATCAAGAAGGTGGCCATCCTGCCGCGCGACCTGACGATCGAGGACGGCGAGATCACCCCGTCGTTGAAGATCAAGCGGCGTGGGGTGGAGAGCAACTTCGCCGCCGAGATCGACAAGATGTACGCCGGCACCCTCGCCGAGCTCTGACGCGTCGCCGGTGGCCCCGCACTCGAGCGGTGCGGGGCCACCGGCGTTCGTGGCGGCGACGGCGTTCAGGCGATGACGGCCGGCTCGCGCCACCGCTGGCGGCCGGCCCGGTCCAGGTCGTAGCGGATCGCCGCGAGACGCCCGACGGCCTCCACGAGGTCCGCGGCGGGCAGGGTGAAGGGCAGCCGCAGGAAGCGCTCCAGGGTGCCGTCCAGGCCGAACCGGGGGCCGGGGGCCAGCCGTACGCCGACCTCCTCCGCGGCCCGGGCCAGCGCGCTCGAGACCGGGCCGTCCAACTCTGCCCACAGCGTCACGCCACCCCGCGGCACGGTGACCCGCCACTCCGGCAGTTGGTGCGCCAGCGCGCCGAGCAGGGCGTCCCGCTGGACCGCCAACTGGACGCGGCGGTCGGCGACGATGGCCTCGGCGTGGGCGAGCAGGTGCACCGCGACCAGTTGGTCCAACACCGGGCTGGCCATGTCGACCCCGACCCGCACGGCGGCCAGCCGCTGCACCTGCGGCGCGGACGCGCGCACCCAGCCGATCCGCAGGCCACCCCAGTAGGGCTTGCTCATCCCGCCGATGCTGATCACCCGGCTGTGCCGGTCGTAGGTGGCGACCGGGGGTGGCACCTCGGTGCCGTCCATCGAGAGGTCCACGAAGGACTCGTCGATGATCAGATCGGTGCCGACCGCGTGCGCGGCGGCCACCACGCGCTCGCGCAGCGAGGCGGGCATCAGGTGACCCGTCGGGTTCTGGAACTCGGGAATCAGGTAGGCCAGCTTGGGCCGGGTCTGTCGGAGACTGCCCAGCAGCAGGTCGGGCTCCCAGCCGGCGTCGGCGGCGAGCCCGTGGGTGCTGATCCGGGCCCGACGGCCGGCCAGGGCGGCGAGGGCGTTGGGGTAGGTCGGGGACTCGACCAGCACGGTGCCGCCCGGGGCCAGGGCGAGCCGCAGGACCAGATCCAGTGCGTGCTGGGTGCCGCTGGTGACCATGATCTGGTCGGGCGAGGTGGGCAGACCCCGCGCGGTGTACGCGTCGGCCACCGCCTCGCGCAGCTCGATGACGCCGGTCGGGTGGTAACCGGCCCCGCTCAGGTAGCGGGGCAGGTCCTCGGCGGCGGCCCGCGCGGCCGAGAGCAGTTGCGGCGGTGCGGCCAGCGCGGCGACGCCGAGGTCGAGCATCTCCCGGTCGTCCAGCGGGGTCCACAGGCCGGTGCTGGCCACCCGGTGGTTGCCGGGCAGCATCGTCCAACTGCCGGCGCCCCGCCGGCTGGCCAGGTGCCCGGTCTCGCGTAGCTGCCGGTAGGCGGCGGTCACCGTGGTCCGGCTGATCCGCAGCGCCTCGGCCAGCTCCCGTTCGGCCGGGAGGCGGACGCCCAGCGGCAGCCGGCCGTCGGCGAGGAGCCCGCGCACCGAGCCGGCCAGCGCGGCGTAGTCGGGGCTGCGGCGGCGGCCCGGCAGGGCATGCCACTGCCCGAGCAGACGGGCCAATTGGACGCCGCGCACCTGCCCGCTCATAGCCACTCCTCGAATATTGGCTTCTTCCTCGACGAGGATTGGCACCTAGGGTGGCACGCATGGCACTGCTTGGCAATCTGCGGCACCGGCCGGTTCGACGGTTGGTCCAGCTCTACCTCGGGCTCGCTGTCTACGGCGTCAGCATGGCCCTGATGATCCGCTCCGACCTGGGCCTCGACCCGTGGGACGTGTTCCACCAGGGGCTCTCCGAGCGGACCGGGCTCTCCTTCGGCACTGTCACCATCGCCGTCGGTGCGCTGGTCCTGCTGCTCTGGATCCCGCTGCGGCAGCGCCCCGGCCTCGGCACGGTCAGCAACGTCGTGGTGATCGGCCTGGTCGTGGACGCCACACTGGTCCTGCTGCCCGCGGGCGGGCCGCTCGGCGTCCGGATCGCGATGCTGGTCAGCGGGATCGTCGCCAACGGCGCCGCCACCGCTCTCTACCTCGGCGCCCGGTTGGGGCCCGGCCCCCGCGACGGTCTGATGACCGGGTACGTGGCCCGGCGACCCGGCCTGTCGATCCGACTGGTGCGCACCGTCATCGAGGTCACCGTGCTGGCGCTGGGCTGGCTGCTCGGCGGCACCGTCGGTCTGGGAACCATCGCGTACGCACTGGCCATCGGTCCGTTGGCCCAGTTCTTCATTCCGCTGTTCGCCGTGCCGGAGGCCGCCGCACCGGACACTGCCGCGCCCCCGCCGGGCAACTCCGCGCCGGCCGCCCCGGCCGGCTGAACCCTCACCGACCGTCCGCGAACCGGTACGTGGGGGTGGTACCGCGCACCGGTTCGCGGGTGGGTGTTCCCTTCCGCGACGCGTGTCGTCATCATCTGTGCATGGGGGAGAACGGTTGGCGCTGGAACGACGCCTGGATCTTCGTGTCGCTCGTCATCGCGAGCGGCGCCGGACGGCACCGTCGGTCGGCGACAAGCCGACGGCCGGAGGGCGTCCGCCTGACCGACGTGCTCTCCACAGCCGACCACCTCAACCATGCGATTCCGCAGCGACACGAGGTGGAGGCCGCGGTCCAGCGGCTGGTCGGCGCCGGGCTGGTCAGCGTCGCCGACGGCTGGTTCCGGATCACCGCCGAGGGTGAGCAGCTGTGGCGTAGCCGCCCACGCGCGGGTGTGGCGACCATGGTGGACACCGTGCAGGGTGTGTTGACCCGCCGGCACGCCCCGGGCAGAGCGGACTGGATCCTGGACGAGGCCGACCACGCGGCCGCCGTCCAGGAGTACGCGGTCCGTTCGATTCCCACCCCGCGTCGGTCACCGGAGGGGCACTCCGGCGAGCGCTGAGCTGCTCAGCGCACCGGATGGCCGCCGAGGCGCAGTGCGTCCTTGACCTCGGCGACGGTCAGCTCTCCGAAGTGGAAGACGCTGGCGGCGAGCACCGCGTCCGCGCCGGCACCGATCGCCGGCGGAAAGTGGGCCACCTCCCCGGCGCCGCCGCTGGCCACCACCGGTACGTCCACCACCGCGCGCACCGCGGCGATCAGCTCCAGATCGAAGCCCGCCTTGGTGCCGTCGGCGTCCATCGAGTTGAGCAGGATTTCCCCCGCGCCCAACTCGGCGCCCCGGTGCGCCCACCACACGGCGTCGATGCCGGTGCCACGCCGACCCCCGTGGGTGGTGACCTCGAAGCCGCTGGGCGTGCCGCCGTTCGGCGACCGCCGCACGTCGAGGGAGAGCACGAGCACCTGCCGGCCGAACCGGTCGGCGATCTCGGCGATCAGCTCCGGACGGGCGATGGCGGCGGTGTTCACGCCGACCTTGTCCGCACCGGCGCGCAGCAGCGTGTCCACGTCGGCGACCTGCCGGACCCCGCCGCCGACGGTCAGCGGGATGAACACCGACTCGGCGGTGCGGCGCACCACGTCGAGCATGGTGCCCCGGTCGCTGGAGGACGCCGTGACGTCGAGGAAGGTCAACTCGTCCGCGCCGGCCCGGTCGTACGCGGCGGCCAGCTCCACCGGGTCGCCGGCGTCACGCAGGTCCAGGAAGTTGACCCCCTTGACCACCCGCCCGGCGTCCACGTCCAGACAGGGGATCACCCGTACCGCCACCGTCATGCCGCGAGCCTATCCTCCGCACGCACGGCGGCGGTCGACCCGATCGGGTCGACCGCCGTACACGAGTTGTGCGTCACACCTTGACGAGCATCTTGCCGAGGTTGTCGCCGCGCAGCAGGCCGAGGAACGCCGACGGGGCGTTCTCGATGCCGTCCACGATCGTCTCGTCGTAGGACAGCGTGCCGTCGCGCAGCCAACCCGAGACGTCGCGCACGAACGCCGCCCGCACGTCGTTGTGGTCGTTGACCAGGAAGCCGCGCAGGGTGAGCCGCTTGCCGATGACCAGCGCCAGGTTGCGCGGTGCGGCCGGCGGCTCGGTGGCGTTGTACTGCGCGATCATGCCGCAGATGGCGGCCCGACCGTGCAGGTTCATGGCCGAGATGGCGGCCTCCAGGTGGTCACCGCCGACGTTGTCGAAGTAGACGTCGACGCCGTCCGGGGCGGCCTCCCGCAGCGACTCGCGGACCCCGTCGTGGTAGTCGAAGGCGGCGTCGAAGCCCAGTGCCCTCAACCGTTCGACCTTGGCCGGCGAGCCGGCACTGCCGATCACCCGGCCGGCGCCCTTGAGCTTGGCGATCTGGCCGACCAGGCTGCCCACCGCGCCGGCCGCGGCGGAGACGAAGACCGTCTCGCCGGGCTTCATCGCGGCCACCTCCAGCAGACCGGCGTACGCGGTCAGCCCGGTCATGCCGAGCACGCTCAGGTACGCGCTGACCGGGGCGATGCCCGGGTCGACGGGCCGGGCCGCGGCGGCGTCGAGCAGGGCGTACTCCCGCCAGCCCAGCCCGTGCAGGACTGTGGTCCCGACGGCGACGTCCGGCGCCTCGCTGGCCACCACCTCACCGATCGCGGCACCGTCGAGCGGCGCGTCGAGCGCGAACGGCGCCACGTACGACTTGACGTCGTTCATCCGTCCGCGCATGTACGGGTCGACGGACATGTACTGGTTGCGGACCACGATCTGGCCCGGTCCGGGCGTCGGCACGTCGGTCTCGACGAGCCGGAAGGTGTCTTCGGTAGGCCAGCCCTGGGGGCGGCTGGCCAGGTGGATCTCGCGGTTGCTGGTCACGGGGTGGTCGTCCTCTCGTCCGCGGATGGGGGCCTGGGGCCGCGGGTCACGCGGACAGGGTCTCGCGGACGGTGAGGGTGACGTCGACGTTGCCGCGGGTGGCGTTGGAGTACGGGCAGACCTGGTGGGCCTGCTCGACGATCTGCTCGGCGACCTCGCGGGGCGCGGCGGGCAGGTCGACGACGAGTTGCACGGTGAGCCCGAAGCCGCCGCTGCCGTTCGGGCCGATGCCCACCTCGGCGCCGACCACGGAACCGGTCACGTCGGCCTTGGCCCGGCGGGCCACCAGCCGCAGCGCGCTGTGGAAGCAGGCCGCGTAACCGGCGGCGAAGAGCTGCTCGGGGTTGGCCGCGCCACCCGTGCCGCCCATCTCCTTCGGCACTGCCAGGTCGAGTGCGAACGTGCCGTCGGAGGTCTCGACGTGGCCGTCCCGGCCGTCGCCGGTGGCGGTCGCGGTCGCGGTGTAGACAACCTGCATGGTGGTCACTGCTCCTTCTGTCGGTGGATGGTGTCGGTGACCCGGGTGAGGGTGTCGCGCAGCGCGACGAGCTCGCCGAAGCCCAGCCCGGTGGCCTGCGCGATCCGCAGCGGGACATCGCAGACCCGCTCGCGCAGCGCCCGGCCCTGCTCGGTGAGGCCCACCTCGACCCGCCGCTCGTCGCGGGCCGACCGCCGCCGCACCACCAGGCCCGCCCCCTCCAGCCGCTTGAGCAGCGGGGAGAGCGTGCCGGAGTCCAGCCGCAGCTCGGCGCCCAACTCGGACACCGTCGGGGCGTCATCCGGACGCTCCCAGAGCACCAGCAGCACCAGGTACTGCGGGTAGGTCAACCCGACCTCGTCGAGGATCGGCCGGTAGACGTCGGTCAGTGCGCGCGACGCGGCGTAGAGCGCGAAGCACACCTGCCGGCGCAGCACCAGGTCATCCGTCACCACTGAACCGTAGCCCACAATTAAGTTGTGCACAACTTATCGCGCTGCGGGATCACCCGGCGGGCCGCGAGGGCGGTCACCTCAGCGATCGCCGAGGTACGCCTCCAGCTCCACCTCGACCAGGTGCTCCGGGTCCAGCAGACCGGCCACCACCACCAGGGTGGCCGCCGGCCGGACCGCGCCGAAGACAGCGTTGTGCGCCCGGCCCACCTCGTCGGCGTGCAGCCGGTCCGTCACGTACATCCGGGTCCGGACCACATCGCCCGGCTCCGCACCCACCTCGGCGAGCGCGGCCAACCCGATCCGCAGCGCCTGCGCGGTCTGCGCGGCCGCGTCACCGACGTGCACCACCCGGCCGTCCACAGTCGCCGTGCAACCGGCCGTCCAGGCCCGCTCACCGGCCCGGACCACCCGGGAGTACCCGTAGCGCTGCTCCCACGGGCCCCCCGACCCCAGCCGGGTCGTCGTCACGCCTCGGCCAGCGTCCGCAGCGCCTCGGCCACCGTGAAGGCACCCGCGTAGAGCGCCTTACCGGCGATCACGCCCTCCACCCCGGCCGACTCCAGGGTCGCCAACGCCCGCAGGTCGTCCAGGGTGGACACCCCGCCCGAGGCGATCACCGGCCGGTCCGTACGGGCACACACCTCGCGCAGCAGATCCAGGTTCGGCCCGCGCATCGTGCCGTCCTTGGTGATGTCGGTGACCACGTACCGACTCGCGCCCGCCTTGTCCAACCGCTCCAGCACCTCGTACAGGTCACCACCGTCGCGGGTCCAACCCCGCGCCGACAGGGTGTTACCCCGCACGTCCAGCCCGATGGCGACCCGGTCGCCGTACTCCGCGACCACCCGGTCACACCAGACCGGGTCCTCCAGGGCGGCGGTCCCGATGTTCACCCGGGCCGCTCCGGTGCCCAGCGCCGCGCGCAGCGACTCGTCGTCACGGATGCCCCCGGAGAGCTCCACCTTCACGTCCAACTGACGCACCACCTCCGCGAGCAGGTGCGCGTTGGTGCCCCGACCGAACGCCGCGTCCAGGTCGACCAGGTGGATCCACTCCGCGCCGTCCTGCTGCCAGGCCAGCGCCGCGTCCAACGGGTCGCCGTAGATGCTCTCGCTTCCGACGGCGCCCTGCACGAGCCGGACGGCCCGGCCGTCAGCGACATCCACCGCGGGTAACAGGGTGAGGCTCAAGGTCTTCTCCTCGATCAGGTACGACGGTCCAGGGCGATCACCACGATCGCCGGCAGTACGAGCAGCAAGAGCGCGATCAGCGCGATACGCAACGCCAGGTTGTCGACAAACGTCCAGATCAGGAGCAACGCCGCGCCGGTGAGCAGCACGATCGCGGCCCGCTCACCCCTAGTGTGCCGGGCCAGCCGGCCGGAGCGACCCCGCCGCAGCCGCGGCGTCAAAGTGCGGACCACCGCGCGACGGCGTTGCCGGCGGGCGACCTGACGCTGCCGGACCGCCCGTTCCCGGGCCTGCTCCGCCTCCCGCTCGGCCCGTCGGCGGGCGCGCTCCCGGCTCACCGCGACGCCCGTTGCTCGGGCACCGCGCGACGGCGCTCAGTCACCGCTGGGCAACGTGGCGAGCCAGTTGCGCAACAGCGCGGCACCGGTGTCGGCGGACTTCTCCGGGTGGAACTGGGCCGCCGACAACGAGCCACGCTCCACCGCCGCGACGAAATCCGTGTCGTGGTGGGCGGTGGTCACGGTGGCACCGGCAGCGACCAACGCCACCGGGTCGCCCATCGCGTACGAGTGGACGAAGTAGAACCGGCTCTGCTCCGTCAACCCGGCGAACAGCACCGACTCCCGCGGAGCCCGGACCGTGTTCCAGCCCATGTGCGGCAACCGGGCGGCGGCCAACCGGGTCACCCCGCCGGGCAGCAGCCCCAGCCCCTTGGTCACCACGCCGTGCTCGTCACCGTGCTCGAAGAGCACCTGCATGCCCACGCAGATGCCGAGCACCGGCCGGCCGGCAGCCACCCGTTCGGCGATCACCGGACCGGCGCCCAGCGCCTCGATCCCCGCCATGCACGCCGCGTACGCGCCCACACCCGGCACCACCAGACCGTCGGCGGCAGCCGCCGCGGCCAGGTCGTCGGTCACCCGGACGTCCGCTCCGGCGGCGGCCAGCGCCCGCTCCGCCGAACGCAGGTTGCCCGAGCCGTAGTCGAGCACCACCACGTCACTCATGTCGTCACCCCGATCACCCGTTCTCCGGCAGCAGCCGCAGCACCCCGGCGACAGTGGCGAGCACCGCGAGCGCCGCGGTGATCAGCACGGCGGCCTTCGGCGCGCCCTGCCGGTAGAGCGACCAGGTGCCGCCCACCAGCACCCCGGCCAGGATCAGCAGCAACGTCGGCAACGCGGCACCCATCAGCGCCACCTTTCATTCGCGACTGCGGGACTCCGCTGCGCTGCGCTCCTCGCGCTCATCAGAGCGCGCCCTTCGTGCTCGGGATCGAACCGGCGGAACGGGGGTCGATCGAGGTGGCCTCGCGCAACGCGCGGGAGACCGCCTTGAACTGCGCCTCCACCACGTGGTGCGCGTCCGGGTGACCACCCGGACGGGCCGCCCGCAGCACGTCGACGTGCAGCGTGACCCGGGCAGCCTGACCGAAGGACTCCCAGATGTGCCGGGTCATGCTGGTCGCGTACACCGGCCCGATGTACGGGGCGAGCACCGGCTCGTCGTGCACCACGTACGGCCGACCGGAGAGGTCCACGGCGGCCCGCACCAGCACCTCGTCCATCGGCACCGTGGCCGAGCCGTACCGCCGGATGCCGGCCTTGTCGCCCAGCGCCTGGTCGAACGCCGCACCCAGCGCCAGCGCGGTGTCCTCGATCGTGTGGTGCGCGTCGATCTCCAGGTCACCCACCGTGCGCACGGTCAGGTCGAAGCCGCCGTGCCGGGCGATCTGGTGCAGCATGTGGTCGTAGAAGCCGACGCCGGTGCTGATCTCGGCGGCACCGGTGCCGTCGAGATCGATCTCGACGAGGACATTGGTCTCCTTGGTGATCCGTTCCACCCGGGCGGTCCGACTCATTGCGAAGTCTCCATTGCAGTAAGGAAGGCGTCGGTCTCGGCGGCGGTGCCGGCGGTCACCCGCAGCCAGCCGGGCAGGCCGACGTCACGGACCAGCACCCCCTGTGCCAGCAGGGCGTTCCAGACGACGGTCTGGTCACCGCCCACCTCGAAGAGCACGAAGTTGGCGTCGCTGTCGGCGCACCGCAACCCCCGCTCGCGCAGCGTCGCCACGATCCGGTCCCGCTGCGCCATGATCGCGCTCACCGTACCGAGTAGGGCGTCGCGGTGCGCCACCGCCGCGCGTGCGGCGGCCTGGGTGAGCGCGGAGAGATGGTACGGCAGACGGACGAGCTGCACCGCCCGCACCACCGCCGGGTCGGCGGCCAGGTAACCCAGCCGGCCACCGGCGAAGCCGAACGCCTTGCTCATCGTCCGGGTGACCACCAGCCGCGGGTGGCCGGGCAACACCGCGAGGGCGCTGACCGTCCCGGGCCGGGCGAACTCGGCGTACGCCTCGTCCACGACCACCATGCCGGGCGCAACGTCGAGCACCGCGGCGATCACCGCCGGGTCCAGTGCGGTGCCGGTAGGGTTGTTCGGCGAGCAGAGGAAGACAACGTCCGGCTGGTGCTCCCGGACCTGGGCGACCGCCTCCTCGGCGGTCAACCCGAAGTCGACGCCGCGCGTGGCGGGCACCCACCGGGTGCCGGTGCCGAGGGCCAGCAGCGGGTGCATCGAGTACGCCGGAACGAAGCCGAGCGCGGTGCGCCCCGGCCCCCCGAACGCCTGGAGCAGTTGCTGCTGGATCTCGTTGGAGCCGTTGGCCGCCCACACCTGCTCGACGGTGAGCCCGTGCCCGAGATAGTCGGCCAGGTCGGCGCGGAGCGCCACCGCGTCCCGGTCCGGGTAGCGGTTCAGCTCGCGCAGCTCGGCCGCGAGCGCCTTGGCGATCGCCTCGACCACCGGCTCCGGAACCGGGTGGGAGTTCTCGTTGGTGTTGAGCCGCACCGGCACGTCCAACTGCGGCGCCCCGTACGGCGACAGCCCGCGCAGGTCGTCGCGGATCGGAAGTTCGTCCAGACTGGTCACGCCGACCCTCCCGGGAAACGGGCCTGGACCGCCTGGCCGTGCGCGGGCAGGTCCTCCACGTTGGCGAGGGTGACCACGTGCGGGGCCACGTCGCGCAGCGCGGCCTCGGTGTATTCGATCAGGTGCACACCGCGCAGGAAGGACTGCACGGACAGGCCGGAGGAGTGCCGGGCGCAGCCGCCGGTGGGCAGCACGTGGTTGGAGCCGGCGCAGTAGTCGCCCAGCGACACCGGCGACCAGGCGCCCACGAAGATCGCCCCGGCGTTGCGGACCCGCAGCGCCCACTCCCGGGCGTCGACCGTCTGGATCTCCAGGTGCTCGGCCGCGTACGCGTCGACCACCCGCAGCCCGGCCTCGAGGTCGTCGACCAGGACCACGCCGCTCTGCTCACCGGTCAGCGCCGTGGTGACCCGCTCGGTGTGCTTGGTCGCCGGCACCTGCCGGGCCAGCTCCGCCTCGACCGCCTCGACCAGCGCCACCGACGGGGTGACCAGCACGCTCGCGGCGAGCGGGTCGTGCTCGGCCTGACTGATCAGGTCGGCGGCCACGTGCGCCGGGTCGGCGGTGTCGTCGGCCAGGATGGCGATCTCGGTCGGCCCGGCCTCGGCGTCGATGCCGACCACACCGCGCAGCAGCCGCTTGGCGGCGGTCACCCAGATGTTTCCGGGGCCGGTGATCAGGTCGACGGGGTCGCACCGCAGCTCACCGGCCGGGTCCACCGCCGCGCCGTACGCCAGCATCGCCACCGCCTGGGCCCCGCCCACGGCGTACACCTCGTCGACGCCGAGCAGCGCGCACGCGGCGAGCACCCGGGGGTCGGGCAGGCCGCCGTTGTCCTTCTGCGGCGGGCTGACCACCACCAGCGAGCGCACCCCGGCCGCCTGGGCGGGCACCACGTTCATCACCACTGTCGACGGGTACATCGCCAGGCCACCGGGCACGTAGAGGCCGACCCGGTCGACCGGCAGCCACCTCTCGGTGACGGTGCCGCCGGGCACCACCTGGGTGACGTGGTCGGTGCGCCGCTGGTCGGCGTGCACCCGGCGGGCCCGGGCGATGGACTCCAGCAGCGCGGCACGCACCGCCGGGTCGAGCACCCCCTCGGCCTCGGTGATCGCCTCGACCGGCACCCGCAGCACCTCCGGGGAGATGCCGTCGAACCGTTCGCTCGCCTCCCGGATCGCCGGGTACCCATGCTCACGGACCGCCTCCACCAGAGGACGGATGCGCTCGACGGCGACGGACACGTCGAGCTGGGCACGGGGCAGCAGGCGGCGCGGGTCACCGAGACCGTCGCGCAGGTCGATCCGATTCAGCACTCTTGCGAGTCTAGGCGGCCGGTCCGACGCCCACCCGAGCCGCCCGTACGCCGGGACGGTGAGCCGGGCCACGCCGCCGCGGGCGGGATTGGTTAGGCTCGACCATGTGACCGCACGGCTGCCGGTGTTCCCGCTCGCAACGGTGCTCTTCCCCGGGTTGGTGCTGCCGCTGCACATCTTCGAGGAGCGCTACCGGGCGCTGGTCCGACACCTGGTCGGCCTGCCCGACGGTGCCCCGCGCGAGTTCGGCGTGGTGGCCATCCAGGCCGGCTGGGAAGTGGCGCCCGCCGGTCCCGCCGGCGCCCCGGCCACGTCGGGCGTCGGCGAGGTGACGCTGCACGAGGTGGGCTGCACCGCCGAGCTGCGCCAGGTGACCGAATTGACCGACGGTGGCTTCGACATCGTCACTGTCGGTCGGCGTCGTTTCCGGATCGCCGAGGTCGACGACAGCGCCGAGCCCTACCTGACCGCCGACGTCGAGTGGCTGCCCGACCCGGGCGGCCCGGACGAGGTGGCCGATCTGCTGGCCGCGCGGGTGATCGCGGTGTTCCGGCAGTACCTCGGCCTGATCCGGTCCGACCCGGAGGAGATCTCCGAGCAGTTGCCGGAGGACCCGACGGTGCTCTCGCACCTGGTGGCGGCGACCGCGGCGCTCACCGTCGACGACCGGCAACGGCTGCTGGCGATCGACGACACCGCCTCCCGGCTCCGCGCCGAGCTGCGGTTGCTCAACCGCGAGGCGGCTCTGCTGCGTCAGGTGCGGGCGGTTCCGGTGCCGCTGTCGGAGCTGGCGTCCCCGCCGACACCCAACTGAACTCCCCCGGCTCGGGCTCGGGGCGTAGCCCCGGCCACCGCGACCAGCCGGCCAGCAGCGTATACATGACCGCGGCCCCGAACGCCGGCAGCAGCAGGTTGCCGTGCGGCACCGGCAGCACGCCGAGCAGCCAGTCCACGCCACCGGCACGCAGGTCGGCGGGTTTGCTGAAGGCCTGCCCGGCCGGGGCGGTCGCCAGCAGCCGTTCGAAGGTGGCCAGACCGATCCGCCGTCCCACCTGCCAGGCCACCGGCGCGGCGACCAGGGTGCCGAGCACCGCGGCGAGCAACCCGACCGGGCCGCGCCGCCGTCGCAGCACGAACCACAGGGCGAGGGCCACGAGAAGCCCGAAGGCGAGCCCGAGCAGGCTGAACCAGCCGTCGGCGGCGATCGGCTGCTCAGGTTGCGGCTCGGCGTAGATCGCCCCCTCGGCGGTCTTGAGCACCGGGGTGTCCGGCGCGAGCGCGGCCCAGAGCAACCCGAGCGGAACACCCAGCGCGGCGAGCGCGAGCACGGCGCCCAGCACCGTCGCCAGGGCACGCAGCGGACGACGCGGTTCGTCGAACCGCAGCTCCAGCGAACTCGCGTACGCCGCCGAGGGCGGCAGTGGACCCGGACCGGACCCGCCCGGCGCTGTCCCGGCCGACGGGTCGGCCTCCGGCGGTGTCGCGTCCGGCGTACGGGGTGGCATGGGTTGGTCTGGCTCGTCGACGGGCCGCTCACGGTCGGGGTTGTCCGGGCTCACCCGATGATCCTCTCAGGCCCGGTGCCCGGCCGGGGCTCCGGTGGCGGCAGACCAGCTTACCGGGCGAACGGCTCCACCATCATCGCGGCGGCCCGCAGCCACGCCTGCCGGGTCTCCGGCTGGAGCTGGTGGTACTCGATCGACGACCCGGTCTCCAGAGCCGGGTCGTACGGTACGACGGCCACGCCCCTGGTGCGGGTGGCGAAGTGCCGCTCCAGGTCGTCCTGGAGCGTCGAGCGACCCGGGGTCGGGCAGGAGATGAGGGTGATCGCGTTGTCCGCCAACTCGCCCATGCCCTCCTCGTGCAGCAGGTCGAGCATCCAGTCCGCGCTGAACGCCGCGTCCTCCCGGGGCACCGTGGTCACCACGAGCTGGTCGGCGGCCTGCATCACGGTGCGCCAGTTGGGGCTCTCCACGTTGTTGCCGGTGTCGACGCAGACCACGTCGTGGGTGCGCCGCAGCAGCTCCAGCACCCGTCGGACGGTGAACTGGTCCAGTCGCTGGGCGAAGCGCGGGCTCTCCTCGCCGGCCAGCACGTCGTACGAGCCGTCGGAGGCGTGCCGCAGGTAGTCGTCCAGCCGGTCCAGCAGGGTCGCGCCCTCCAGGATCTCGATCTGGGCCAGGTCGCTGATCAGGTGCCGGATCGTGCGGGCGTGCCGGGCGCTGCCGGCGCGCAGGCCGAGGGTGCCGCGCAACTCGTTGTCGTCCCAGGCCAGCACGCCCTTGCCGCGGACACTGCCGACCGTCGCCGCGGCGAGCACGGTGGCGGTCGTCTTGTGCACTCCACCCTTGGGGTTGGCGAAGGCGAACACCCGGGGCGTGCCGAGGTCCCGTTGGAGCACCCCGTTGGCGCGCTCCTGCTCCTGGTCGACGGCCGGTGGACGCCATTCGACCCGGGCCGGGTAGGCACGTTCGGCGACCGCCGAGCCGACCGCCGGGGCGGGTGGTGGCGGGACGGGCACGGCGACCGGCGGCGGGGCGACCGGCGGGGGCGGTGCAGCCGGGTAGCCGGTCTCCGGCTGGTAGCCGGTCTCCAGCAGGGCGTACCGCGATTCCACCGGCGGGTCGCCCGGTCGGTAGCCGTTGTCCAGCAACGCGTAGCGCGACGGGACCGGGTCGGGGCCGCGTGCCGGCGGCTCGGGCTCGGCCCGGTACGCCGGCTCGGCCCGGTAGTCCGGCTCGGCCCGATAACCCGGCTCGGCCCGATAACCCGGCTCGGCCCGATAAGCCGGGTCCGCTCGGTAGTCCGGCTCGGCCCGGTAGCCGGGCGTCGCGCGGTAGTCCGGCTCGGCGCGGTAGCCCGGCTCGGCCCGGTAACCCGGCTCGGCGCGGTAGTCCGGCTGCTCGGTCCGGTACGCCGGCTCCGCTCGATAGTCCGGCTCGGCCCGATAACCCGGCTCGGCCCGGTACGCGGGCTCGGCCCGGTAGTCCGGCTCGGCCCGGTAGGCGGGGTCGACCCGGTAGGTCGCCTCGGCCCGGTAAGCAGGCTCCGCGCCGTACGACAGGTCCGCCGGATGCCCGATGGCAGGTGCCCGCCCGGCGTAGCCGTTGGGGGCCGCACGCCGTGGCAGCGGGTCCGGCGGCGGTTCCTCGCCACGCCGCTCCGGCTCGGTCTGCTCCGCGCCGCGACCGCCCAGCCGGGCACGGTCCAACAACGCGCGCCACCGCGGCGCTGGTTCGGCCGGCCGGCCCCAGCCGGTCTCACTGCCCTCCACGGCCCGCCCTCCCAGCGCCATCGATCTCTGTCTGACAGGCTACGAACCCAACCCTATTCGGACCACACCTCAGAGCGCACACCAGCCGGCGCAGATCACGACGACGGCGATGGGGTCAACGGCTCGGTGAGGGTCGCGTCCGGCGAGGTGGTGACACTCGGCGGCGTCGACTCGGTGGGCTCCGGCGTCGACGGTTCGGGTGACGGAATCGTCACGACTGGTGCGGGTTCCGACGATTCGCCCACGGACGCCGACGGCGCCGGGGCGCTGATCATCGGCGCTGGCCGTTCGGACCGGGTCGGTACGGGGCTCGGCCCCGTGTCGGCCGGCGGGCGCACCACGTCACGCTGCTCCGGCAGGGGTGGCGTGAAGACCGTCCGGTCCAGTCGGTAGACCTCGGGGGCGGGGTCGACCGCCCGTACGTCCGGCCGGGCCGCCACACCGCGCAGCGCCACCGGCGTCGCGCGAACCACCGCCGCGTAGACGCAGGCGCAGCCGGTGCGGTACGCGGCGGCCTCGGCGGCGGCCACCTCGGCGCCGCTGACGTACTGCTCCCGCAACTCCCGCTCGCCAACCCCGTCGCCGTCGACGGCGGCGGCCCTGGCCCGGTAGTCGGCGGCCTCGGTCTCCTTGCGGGCCGCCACCTGCTCCATGCCGGCGACCACGTCGTCGGGCACCCGCAGCGCGGGGATCTTGACGATCTCGGTCTGCCGGCCGGGCAGCGGAACCCGCCCGAAGACGGTGGAGACCCCCACGTCGCCGAGCACCGTCGCCAGCCGCTGCGGAGGCAGGTACGCGTCGAGCGTGACCAGCGCGTACGTCCCGCCCTCGGCGGCCGGGGCGGACGCGGGCAGCGCCGCCAGGTCGGCCGCGGCGGACCGCAGGTAGCCGGGGACGGAGTCGCCGTCGGCAACGCCGACCCGGGTGACCTCGCCGACAGTCCGGTCGCCGACCGGGCTGTCGTCGACGGCCCAGGCGGCGGTGCCCAACACCGCCGCAGCGGAGAGCACCGCAGCCCAACTGAGCACGCCCGAGCGCGACGACCGGTCGCCCAGCCGGGCCACCGCCCGGGTCAGCGGCGGCAGCAACCGCTGGTCCAGCTGCCGCAGCAGGTTGCCGGCGCGCACGGGCGGGATCCCCTCTGTGAAACGGTGTCGGGCGGTCGCCGCTCAGTCACGCAGGATCTGAAGCGCACGTTCCAGGTCGTCAGGGTAGTCGCTGACGAACCGGACCTCGTCCCCCGTTCGGGGGTGCACAAAGCTCAGTTCGCGGGCGTGCAGCCACTGTCGGGCCAGGCCGAGACGGGCCGAGAGGGTGGGATCGGCGCCGTAGGTGAGGTCACCCACACAGGGGTGCCGCAGGGTGGAGAAGTGCACCCGGATCTGGTGGGTCCGGCCGGTCTCCAGCCGGACGTCGACCAGACTCGCCGCCGGGAACGCCTCCAGGGTGTCGTAGTGGGTGATGCTCGGCTTGCCGCCGGACACCACCGCCCAGCGGTAGTCGTGGGTGGGGTGCCGGTCGATCGGCGCGTCGACGGTGCCCCTCAGCGGGTCCAGGTGACCCTGCACCACCGCGTGGTAACCCTTGTCGACCTCGCGGTACTTGAAGGCCCGCTTCAACGCCGTGTACGCCTGCTCGCTCTTGGCCACCACCATGATCCCGGTGGTGCCCACGTCGAGCCGGTGCACCACGCCCTGGCGTTCGGCGGCGCCACTGGTGGAGATGCGGTGCCCGATCGCGGCGAGCGCGCCGATCACCGTCGGCCCGGTCCACCCGGGGCTCGGGTGGGCTGCCACCCCGACCGGCTTGTCGACCACGACGATGTCGTCGTCGGCGTAGACGACCCGCAGGCCGGGCACCGCCTGCGGCACCACCGTCGGCGGTGCGACCGGGGCGGGCAGCGTGACGTCCAGCCAGGAGCCGGCCTTGACCTTGTGCGAGTTGGGCCGGGCGGAGCCGTCGACCAGCGCGTCTCCGGCGTCGACCAGGGCCGCGGCGGCGGTGCGGGAGAGCCCGAACAGGCGGGACACGGCCTGGTCCAGGCGCATGCCGTCGAGGCCGTCCGGAACCGGAAGGGAACGGTGGTCGCCGCCAGCGGCGAACGCCGAGGTCATGCCCGCTCCCTCTGCTCGGAGCCCGGCGCGGCGGCGTCCGTCGTGGCCGGGTCGCTGTCGCGCCCCGCCCGCCGGCCGTCACGCTGGCGGCCGGTCAGCTCCAACAGGACGGCCAGCAGCACGCCGCAGACCAGCGAGCTGTCCGCCAGGTTGAACACCGGCCAGACCTGGCCGTACGGGTCGAAGAGGCTGATCATGTCGACCACGTGCCCGTGGAACGGGGACGGCGCGCGGAAGATCCGGTCGACGAGGTTGCCCAACGCGCCACCGAGCACCAGGCCGAGCGAGACCGCCCAGGGCAGCGAGCGCAGCCGCAGGGCCATCCAGACGATCCAGCCGACCACACCGATGGTGATCAGCGGGAAGACCCAGGTGTGGTCCGCGCCGATGCTCCAGGCCGCACCGCTGTTGCGGGTCAGGCTCAGGTAGACGACCCCGCCGAGCAGCCGGACCGGCTCCCGGTCGGTCAGCGCGGCCAGCGCGAGGTGCTTGGTGACCAGGTCGGCCAGCAGGGCCACCAGGGCGACCCCGGCGAGAATCGCGACGGCCCGGGGCCGGCGGGTGCCGCCGCCCGGATCGGTGCGGCCGGGTTCGGCGGACGGTACTGCGGTCATGCGCTCCCCATCGACAGTCTTGGCGGTGATCGCTCACCGTCTCATCGCCGCCGGGGAACGGACCTCAGCGCCGCTCCTCCAGCTGCTTGCACGTCACACACAGGGTGGCCGACGGGAAGGCGGCGAGGCGCTCGACCGGGATCGGGTTGCCGCACCGTTCGCACCAGCCGTAACCACCCTCGTCGAGGCGCTCCAGAGCGCGCTCCACCTGCGTGATCCGTTCCAGAATGCTGTTGGCGAGAGAGATCTCCTGCTCCCGCTCGAGCGTCTTGGTGCCCGTGTCGGCCTGGTCGTCCCCGGCCGAGTCGGTCAGCCGATCGCGCTGCAGCTCGGTGATCTCACTCAGCGTCTGATCGTACTCGGCGCGAAGCTCGTCCCGCCGCGCCGCCAGCGCCGCCCGGATCTTCTCGGTCTCGGCCGTGCTTCGGGTGGCCTTCGCCACCGGCTTGCGCCCGGCGGTCCTGGTGTCGGATGGCTTCGCCATGGGTCGCTCCCTCGGCCGGGGAACCGCGCGGTCCGCGGCGCCTGGTCAGGGGGCGCCGACAAAGGCGTCCCCTATGGACGAAAAGGGGCGCACGGCGACGATGGCCGCGCACTCCCGAGGTTGGCAAGAATACGGAACGTACAGGCGTCCGACAACGTGCCGCACCGTCGCACCGTCTAACAGCCCCTAGCCCTGCCTAACTGGGGCAAAGGGAACGCTAGCAGATCAATTGGGCACCTCATCTCCGTACTCACCAAACCATCGGGCCAGACGACCCCGCCGACTGACGGCCCGCAACCGCCGTTCCGCCGCGTCCCGCACCCCGGCGGTCGCCACGATCAGCAGACTGTCGCCGGTCTTCAACCGGGTGTCGGGTGCGGGCACGAAGCCCACGCCGTCGCGCAGCACCAGGGTCACCGACGCGCCCGGCGGAAGACGCAGTTCGTCGACGTGCACCCCGGCCAGTCGTGAGCCCGGTGGCACCTCCACCTGGAGCAGGTCCGCCCGCATCCGCTCCAACGGCGCGGTCTCCACGTGGATCTCGGCCGCCTCGGCCGGCGCGGTCACCCGCAACCGGCGGGCGAACGGCCCCAACGTCCCGGTCTGCACCAGCGTGAAGATCACCACCAGCACGAAGACCACGTCGAAGAGCCGCTCCGCGCCGGGCACCCGCTCGGAGAGCGGAATGGTCGCCAGCACGATCGGCACCGCCCCGCGCAGCCCGGCCCAGGACAGGAACGCCTGTTCCCGGAGCCCGACCCGGAACGGCAACGCCGAGACGGCCACCGACAACGGTCGGGCCAGGAGCACCAGAGCCAGCCCGGCGACCACCGCGGGCAGCACCGCAGCGTCCAGCCGGCCCGGCGAGGCCAGCAACCCGAGCAGCACGAACAACCCGATCTGGGCCAGCCAGGCCAACCCGTCCGCGAAACCGAGAATCGCCTGCCGGTGCGACAGGCGGGCATTGCCCAGCAGCACCCCGGCCACATAGACGGCGAGGAAGCCCGAGGCGTGCAGAACCGCCCCCGCGGCGTACGCCAGCACCGTGATGCCGACCGCGGCGATCGGGTAGAGCCCGGCCGAGGGCAGCGCGGCCCGGCGCAGCGCCCAGGTGCCGGCGACGCCAGCGGCAACGCCCACCGCCGCACCGACGCCCAGCTCGTAACAGACCAGCGCGACCTCGTACCACCACGGGTGCGCGAAACCCCGGTGGGACAGCAGCACCACCAGCAGCACCACCGGGGCGTCGTTCATCCCCGACTCGGCCTCCAGGGTCGCCACCAGCCGGGGCGGCAACCGCAGTCGGCGCAGAGTGGCGAAGACGGCCGCCGCGTCGGTGGACGAGAGCACCGCGCCGTAGAGCAGCGCCAACCGCCAGTCCAGCCCCAGCAGCAGGTGCACGGCCACGCCGACCACCACGATGCTGACGACCACGCCGACAGTGGAGAGCGCGGAGGCCAGCCCGAGCACCGGGCGCAGCGTGGTCCACCGGGCGGTGAGCCCGCCCTCCGCGATGATCACGATCAGCGCGCAGAAGCCGAGGGTCCGGGTCAGCTCGACGTCGTCGAAGCGGATGCCCAACCCGCCCTCGCCGATCGCCACACCCAGAGCCAGGTAGACCAGAAGGCTGGGCACACCGAGCCGGGTGGAGAGTCGCACCGCGCCGACGGCGACCAGCAGCACTGCCGCACCGAGCAGCAGCGCGATGTCCAACCCGGGAGTCACGGCTGCCTTGCCTGGGCTGTCCTCACTCGGCGGATCCGTCGCGCAGACGGCGCAGCACCTCGGGCAGGTCCGGGCCGGGCCGATCGACGAGGAAGAGCTTGTCCCGGCTGGCCGCGCCGGCACGCAGCGACACGACGGCCGGCCGGACGCCCAACGCGCCGGCCAACGCCCGCCGGGCGGCCTCGGTGGCCCGCCCGTCGACGGCCGGGTCGTGGACCGCGATCACGAGGGCGGGCCCGTGCGGGCCGTCGAAGCGGCCACCCACCCGGTCCCGGGAGGCGCCGGGCTTCACCCGTACCGCCACTGTGAGCGTGTCCTGCGCGGGCACCGGGCGCCGCTTCAGATCGGACGGGCGTCGGCGAGGAGAGCGGTCGCCGGCGCGCAGTGCGCGCACGGGGTGAAGCCAAGGTCCACGGCCTCGGCGACCGGCAACGTCTCGGGCTGCCAGCCGATCAGGTGGGGGCAGCCGTCCAGGTGGTAACGGGGGCGGCCGTCGACGACCTCGACAGCGTCGAGCAGTCGGGCCACCCGGGCCGCCTCGGCGGGCGTGATCTGCTGGGCGGCCGGCTCGTCGACCGCCGCGACCGCCGGGTCGAACACGTCGCCGGTCGACGCCGCGAGGGGCGACGCCGGGCTGACCGGCCGGGCCCGCGCGGGCACCTCGTCCGCCGCACCCACCATCGGCGACGCGTCCTCGACGCGCGGCGGGTCGACCGGCGACACCTCATCGACCGGCGGCACATGGTCGACCGGCGGCTCGGGTGGTTGCCGCCACCCGGTGCCGCCGGTACCAAAGGTCGTGGGCACGTGCTGGACCGGCACCTCCGGCTCGACCAGCGGCGGCCCGTACGCGACACCCGGTGTGGCCTGGCTGGCCGTGCGGGGCGCGTCGGGATTACGCCGGTCGGTCCGGCCGGGATCCGCCATGGCCCGGTTGGCGGCTGCCTGGCGGGCACCCACCACCAACGCCACGGCGGCCAGCAGACTGGCCGCGATGGAGATGACCAACAAGAAGCTAGAGCCACCGGCCAAACCGAGCACCAGTAGCACCACAGCGACGAGGATGAGCAGGAGACTTGCGACTATCACGGCTCACCCCCGCCGCGTCGAACCGTCCAGGCGGGGCCGGCGACCGTCACCATTGGCGGACAGCGATCGCCGGCCGGTGCTCAGCGTCCGGCTTCGAGGGCGCCGGAGCGCCCGCCGCCGCCGTATGAACCAGCGAGACCCGCTGCGGCCAGCCCGTTGCCGCCAGCGACCCGGCCGGCTTCGGAGCGGGTCATCTCGGCCTCGAGGCCCTGGCCACGACCGTCGAGGTCCCGCAGCTGGCTCTCCAGGTACGCCTTGAGCCGGGTGCGGTACTCGCGCTCGAACTGCTTGAGCTCCTCGATGTGCTTCTGCAGCGCCGTGCGCTTGGCGTCCAGGCCGCCCATGGCCTCCTGGTGCCGCTGGCGGGCGTCCCGCTCAAGGGCGTCAGCCTTGGCGCGCGCCTCCCGGGTCACCTCCTCGGCCTTGCTGCGAGCCTCGGAGAGCAGGCTGTCGGCCTCGCGGCGAGCGTCGGACACGTGGTCGTCGGCGGTGCGCTGGGCCATCATCAGCACGCGCAGGGCCTGCTGCTCACCGTCACCGGTGACGCCGCCGGCCGGGCCGCCGGTCGAGCGGACCTGCTCCAGCTCGGCCTGCATCGCGCGGGCAGCCTGCTCGGCCGCCGACTTGTCGCGCTGCACCCGGTCCAGTTGGGCCTTGACATCGTTGAGCTCCGCCGCCAGTCGGGCGTCGCCGCCGGGGCCGGCGGGGGCGCCGCCACGGCCGCCGCGCTCCACCTGGGCGCGCAGCTCGTTGTTCTCCTCGATGAGACGGGCGAGCTCGCGCTCGACCTCATCCAGGAAGGCGTCGACCTCCTCCTCGTCATACCCCCGTTTGCCGATCGGCGGCTTTTTGAAGGCGACGTTGTGGACGTCGGCCGGGGTCAGCGGCATCGAAACTCCTCGGGTCAGTTGCGGCCGCGAAAGCGCGTCGGTCATCAGGCAGATGCCCTGATCGACGGCCCTAACACGAACTCCATCAGCACGAACAGGATAACCAGGAGCACAAGGGAGGCCAGGTCGATGCTCACGGTACCAATTCGCAGCGGAGGGATCACACGCCTCAACGCGTTGAGAGGGGGATCAGTGACGCTCCACACGGATTCCAATCCTGCCGATGCTCCACGCCCCGGTTGCCAGCGACGGCCGTACTGCAGGACGGCGCTCAACACGAACCGGGACAGAAGAAGGAGCAGGAAGACATAAAGGATCAGGTACAGCACTTGCAGTAAGATCGACAACACGGTCAGCGACGTCCCTCGGGTCGGGCGGGATCAACTCAGACTGAAAAAGCCGCCCTCAGCGATCTTGGCTTTGTCCTCTGCGGTGACCTGGACGTTAGCCGGTGAGAGCAGGAACACCCGATTGGTCACGCGCTCGATCGTACCGCGCAGGCCGAACGCCAGCCCGGCGGCGAAGTCCACCAGACGGCGGGCATCCGCCTCATCCATCTCGGTGAGATTGATGATCACCGGGACACCGTCGCGGAAGTGCTCACCGATGGTGCGCGCCTCCCGGTAGGTGGTGGGGTGCAGCGTGGTGATCTGGTAACGCTGCTCCTCCTCGGGCAGGGCCCGCTCACGCGACGTGACCTGCGGCGCGAGGGCCAGGTTGTCCCGAGTGTGGTAGGTCAGCGCACCGGAGGTCTCGCCCGCCGACGACCGGGTGATCGACCGGACGCTGGACCGCTCGATCCGCTCCGGCCGCTCACCGTCGCCGCGCTCGGACTCGCTCAACCGCCCGCTCGACCGCTCGGAGAGCCGGCCCCGCCCGCTGTCGCGCGGCCGGGGAGCCGGCGGCTCCTCGGCGTCGTCCTCGTCGTCGTCGGCGAACTCCTCGGCGTACCGGCTCTGCCGGTACCGCGAGTCGCGGTAGCCACCCTTGTCGTAGCCACCGTCGTCGTAGGCCCGCTCGTCGTCTTCTTCGACCAGACCGAGCCAGACCCCCGCCTTGCGCAGTGCACCCATCCCGCGCCCTTCCGTCCGCCGTGCGGCACGCGCCCCCGTGCCATGTCGCCCGTCGCGAGTGGACAACCATGCCCATCGGACCGGAACAGCAATCCCCCCGGCGCGCGATTCGCGTCGCGCGCCACGACCCCCGACCGGGAGACGCCCGCCCCTAAAACAACACTGATGTAATTTGCTTGTCTCGCGGTCAGGCTACCGCAGCGTGGGACGCATTCCGAGCAACGCGCTACCGACGCGGACATGTGTCGCGCCGTAACGGATCGCTATGTCGAAATCCCCGCTCATACCGGCGGACAGCGCGGTGGCTCCCGGATGGACAGCCCGAAACGCGTCGGCGACCTCCGCGAGCCGGGCGAACGCCCGCTCCGGCTCCCACCCCAGCGGCGCGACAGCCATGAGACCCACCAGACGCAACCCTGTCGCTTCGGCGACCGCCTCGGCCACCGGCTCCAGACCGGCGGCCGGATCCGCCGAGCCGGGCAGGGCGCCGCCCCGGGCCGCGTCGCCGTCGATGCTCACCTGGACCAGAGCGTCGAGCGGCTCCTGCCGGTCCGCGGTCGCGGTTGCCAACGCCCGGGCCAGCCGGACACTGTCGACGGAGTGCACCACGTCGGCGTAACGGACCACCGAGCGGGCCTTGTTGCGCTGCAACTGGCCGATGAAGTGCCAGCGGGGACGCACCCCGGCGGCGGCCATCTCGGCGGCCTTGCCGGCTGCCTCCTGGTCGCGGTTCTCCCCCATGTCGGTCACCCCGAGCCCGGCCAGCGCCAACACGTCACTGGCCGGGTAGGTCTTCGTCACCGCGATCATGGTCACCTCGGCACGGTCCCGGCCGGCCTGCGCGCAGGCGTCGTCGACCCGGGACCGGACCTGGGCCAGACCGGCCGCGAGTTCGGCGTGCCGATCTGGTCGTACCGTGGCTGAGCTGTCGGTCATCGGCGGTGCTCAGGACCCGTTCTTGAGGAAGTCGGGAACATCCACGTCGTCGAAGAGCACGCGACGCGGCGATTGGGCCGGAGCCGGGTTGGTGGCCGGCGCAGGCGCCGGGGTGCTCTGCGGTGCCGGCTGGTTGGTGTTGGTCTTGCGGGTCGGCTCGGCCGCCTTGTACGCGGGCGTGCCGCCGTCGAAGCCCGCCGCGATGACAGTCACCCGCACCTCGTCACCGAGCGCGTCGTCGATGACAGCGCCGAAGATGATGTTGGCGTCCGGGTGAGCCGCGTCGGTGACCAGCTGGGCGGCGTCATTGATCTCGAACAGGCCCAGGTCGGAGCCGCCGGCGATGGAGAGCAGCACGCCCCGCGCGCCGTCCATGCTCTGCTCCAGCAGGGGGCTGGAGATGGCCGCCTCGGCCGCCTCGACCGCGCGGTTCTCGCCGCGGGCGCTGCCGATGCCCATCAACGCGCTGCCGGCGCCGCTCATCACGCTCTTGACGTCGGCGAAGTCCAGGTTGATCAGACCCGGGGTGGTGATCAGATCGGTGATGCCCTGCACGCCCGAGAGCAGCACCTGGTCGGCCGTACGGAACGCGTCCATCATGCTGATGTTGCGATCGCCCAGGGCCAGCAGCCGGTCGTTCGGGATGACGATCAGCGTGTCGCACTGGTTGCGGAGCTCGTCTATCCCCGTCTCGGCCTGCACCTGGCGGCGCTTGCCCTCGAAGGAGAACGGCCGGGTCACCACGCCGATGGTCAGCGCGCCGAGCTTGCGGGCGATGTTGGCCACCACGGGCGCGCCACCGGTGCCGGTGCCGCCGCCCTCGCCGCAGGTCACGAAGACCATGTCGGCACCCTTGAGCACCTCCTCGATCTCGTCGCGGTGGTCCTCGGCGGCGTTCTTCCCGACGTCCGGGTTGGCCCCGGCCCCCAGGCCGCGGGTCAGCTCCCGACCGACGTCGAGCTTGACGTCGGCGTCGCTCATCAGCAGCGCCTGCGCATCGGTGTTGATCGCGATGAACTCGACGCCCTTGAGCCCAACCTCGATCATCCGGTTGACGGCGTTGACGCCGCCACCCCCGATGCCGACGACCTTGATGACCGCCAGATAGTTGTGCGGAGGTGTCATCTCCGGTCCTTTCCTTCGAGATTGGCTTCGGCCGACCGGTTACGGCGTGGCCAGACCAGCGGCCGACGACAGCTGTCTCCAACGAGGATCAGGGGTGAACCCTAACCCTCTACTAGAGGCTTACAGTTATGTCAACCACTGAAGCTCTTCGGGGCAACGTAAGCGCCACCGCGCCATGAGCCAAGGACCCGGGCGGCGTGTCGCCGCGCGGAGCGCCACGGGTCACGCCACGCACGCTCCCTGGTCAACGAAAGGTCACCACATCCGGTGCGCTCACGTCGATCCGGTCGGCGTCCTCGTCGAGCAGCGCGGTGGCCACCCGAGCCTTGTCCGTACCCCGGGTCGCGTCGCCCCAGACCACCGTCCGGTCGCCGCGCAACCGCAGGCTGATCCGGGCCAGCCCCGCCACGTTCACGTCCACCAGCTCCGCGCGCAGCTGCGGCGTCAGCGCGACGAGCACCTCCAGCGCGGCCCGCGTGCCCGGGTCGTCGGCGGCCGGCCGGACCACAGTCACCTGTGGCAGGTCGCCCGGGCGTCGCTCCACCGTCCGGAACGCTACCCCGCTCCGGTCGATCAGGGCGAACACCTCGCCCTGCGGCACCACCGCCACCGCTGTCCGCTCGGTCACCCGCACCACCAGCGCGCCGGGCCAGTCCCGGGAGACCGTGGCCCGTTCCACCGCCGGCAGCGCACCGACCCGACGGGCGACGGCGGCCAGGTCCACCCGGGCCAGCGGCACCCCGTCCGGCACCCCTGCCGCGTCGTGCACCTGCACCGGCGTGACCAGGTCGGCACCCTCCACGCGCACCTCCCGCACACCGAACAGCCCGGTGCCGAGCACCGTCCAGGCGACCAGCCCGGCCAGGGCGAGCACGCCGGCGGCCACCGCCCACGGCAGCGCCGCACGCATGCGACGCTGCCGGGCACGGGCCATGAACCGGCGGGTCGAGGGCGGCACCGCGTCGCGGCCCGCCCGGACCAACTGCCACCGCCGGGCCGGACCGCGGCGCGGAGCGCCACCGTCGGCGGCGCTGGTCCGCCCTCGGGCCGGGCCGGGACTCATCCGGCCGTGGGCGCCGAGCCGCCGGGCACGGCAGTGCCACCGAGAGCCGCGCCGTCGCCGCCGGACGTCGCCCCACCCGGCACCGGATCACCGATCGCTGGGGTGGTGGCCACCGGGTCGACGGTCGCCGTCGGTGCCGAGCCGGCCGCACGCTCGCCCAGGGCGGCCAGCAGTTCGTCACCCATCAGCGAGATCGGCGGGGCGCCCATGGTGACCACCACGTCCCCGGCGCGGGCGCGACGAGCCACCTCGATCGGGGCCTGCTCCCACGACTCCACGAAGACCTTGCGCTCGGCGGGCAGATCCACCGCCGCGATCAGTGCCGCCGAGCCCTCGCCGGGCTGACGCAACTCACCGGGCCCGAAGACCTCCAGGAGCACCACCTCGTCGGCGATGGCCAGCGCCTCGGCGATCTCCGCCTGGTTGTCGCGGGTGCGGTACAGCCGGTACGGCTGGAAGACGACGATCAGCCGGCCGTCCCCGGCGACCTCGCGCAACGTCTGGTTCGCCAACGTCATCGAGGTCGGGTGGTAGGCGTACTCGTCGTAGACCAGCACGCCGTCCGCGACACCCTTGCGCTCGAAGCGCCGCCGCACCCCGGGAAAGACCGCCAGCGCGGCCTCCGCCGCCTCCAGCGGCAGTTCCAGCAGGTACGCGGCCAGCACCGCGGCGGCGCTGTTGAGCCCCATGTGCCGACCCGGCACCGGCAGCCGGAACTCGCCCAGCGACCGCCCGTCGATCGCGGCCAGGTAGCGCACTCCACGCGCGGAGGAGACCATCTCGGTCAACCGCAGGTCGGCGTCGGCGGCCTCGCCGTAGGTGAACACCCGTCGTCCCTCGGACCGCAGGCTCTCGGCCAACCGCCGACCGCCCGGGTCGTCGACGCAGGTGATGATGAACCCGTCCGGGTCGGTGAGGCGGGCGAACTCGACGAACGCCGCCTCCAGCGTCGCGTAGTCGCCGTAGGTGTTCAGGTGGTCCGCCTCGACGTTCGTGATGATCGAGACGTACGGGCGGTAGATGAGGAACGAGCGGTCGCTCTCGTCCGCCTCGACCACGAAGTGCTCGCCGGTGCCGTGGTGGGCGCCCGAACCGACCTCGGAGATCTCCCCACCGATCACGAAGGACGGGTCCACACCGGCCTGCTGGAGCACCATCGTCACCATCGAGGTGGTGGTGGTCTTGCCGTGCGTGCCGGCGACGGCCACCGCGCGACGGCCGGTCATCGCCGCGGCGAGCGCCTCCGAGCGGTGCAGCACCCGCAGGCCACGCCGACGCGCCTCGACCAGCTCCAGGTGGTCCTGGGGAATGGCCGACGAGTAGACGACGGTGTCCACGCCGTCGAGGTTGCTCACCTCGTGACTGAGGTGGATGGTGCCGCCGAGCGCCCGCAGGCCGGCCAGCGAGGGCCACTCCCGCAGGTCGCTGCCGGAGACCCGGATACCGCGGGTGAGCAGCAGCCGGGCCACGCCGAGCATGCCCACCCCACCCACTCCGATCAGGTGGACGGCGCCCAGGTCCTCGGCGGTGAGCGTGCCGGCCGGCGTGAACTGCGCGGTCATCGGGCCACCGCCGCCAGCACGAAGGAACGCAGCGCCTCGTCGCCGTCGCGCCGGCCGTAGGACCCGGCGGCGGCACCCATGTTGTAGAGCCGCTGTGGATCACGGATGAGCGGGATCACGGTGCGCTCCAGCCAGTCCGGGGTGAGCTCCGCGTCGTCGACCAGCAGCCCACCGCCGGCCTCCACCACGGGCAGCGCGTTGCGCCGCTGCTCCTGGTTGCTGTGCGGGTACGGCACGTAGATCGTGGGCAGCCCGATCGCGGCCACCTCGGCGACGGTCATCGCCCCGCCCCGGGCAAGCATCAGGTCGGCGGCGGCGTAGCCCAGCTCCATCTCGGACAGGTACGGCAGCGTCACGTACGGCACCGGCAGGTCGGTGGGGATCGGCACCGGCTCGTTGCGGGCGCCCATCACGTGCAGCACCTGCACGCCGTTGCGGGCCAGCTCCTTGGCCGCCCCGGAGACCGCCAGGTTGATGGAGCGGGCGCCGGACGAGCCGCCGGACACGAAGAGCACCGGCAGGTCCGGGCGGAGCCCGAAGTGGGCGCGGGCGGCGTTACGCAGCGCGTACCGGTCCAGACCGGCGATGGCGCGGCGCAGCGGCACACCGACAACTGTGGCGTCCCGCAGCGACTCGGCCTGGCTCGGCTGGTTCGGGAAGCCGACGGCCACGTTCTTGGTGAACTTCATGCCCAGCTTGTTGGCCACGCCCGGCGGCACGTTCACCTCGTGGATCACCATGGGCAGCTCGCGGCGCCACGCGGCCAGGTAGGCCGGCACCGAGACGTACCCGCCGAAGCCGACGACCACGTCGGCGCGCACCTCGTCGATCACCTTGCCCGCGGCGCGGGCCGCGGTCCACATCCGACCCGGGGTGCGGACCAGGTTCATGTTGACCGACCGGGGCAGCTGGTACGCCGGGATCTGCCGCAGGTCGTAGCCCTGGGGCGGGATCAGGTCGTTCTCCATGCCCCGTGGTGTGCCGAGGCAGGTGATCCGGACGCCCGGGTCGTGTCGGCGCAGGCAGTCGGCGAAGGCGAGCAGCGGGTAGACGTGCCCCCCGGTGCCACCTCCCGCGAGCACCACCGAACGCAGCGGACCCATCAGCGTCTCCTCTCGCTCGCCGTACCACCGCGGCTTCGGTCCTGTCGGACCCCGCGCGGCGCGGCCTGATCGTCATGGCGCCGCTCGCGGGACCGGGGTACGGACCCTCGGCCAGCGGGCGGCGTCGCCGGCCGGCGACGCCGGCCGGGAAGCGGCGGCAACGGGGCCCAGAGTAGTCGGACCCACCGGGCCGGCGGACGGGCATGCAGTGCTCTGGCCGCATCGGGTTCGGCGCGGGCGAAGGACGCCAGCATGCCGATGCCGGCCAACGTCACCACCAGGGCACTTCCACCGTCGGAGATGAACGGCAACGGCAGACCGGTGATCGGCAGCAGCCCCACCACCCCGCCGATGTTGATCACGGCCTGGCTGACCAGCCAGGTGGTCACGGCGGTGGCGGCGAGCCGGCGGAACGGGTCGTCGACCCGCCGGGCGATCCGGAAACCGGTGTACGCGAGGACCGCGAAGAGGCTGAGCACCACGACGCACCCGATCACGCCCAGCTCCTCGGCGATGATCGCGAAGATGAAGTCGTTGTGCGCCTCGGGGAGCCAGTCCCACTTCAGGCTGCCCTTGCCCAGCCCGACACCGAACCAGCCACCGTGCTCGATGGCCAGCCGCCCCTGGTAGAACTGGAGGCAGTCGTTGAGTTTGCAGGTCTCCGGGTCCGGTGGGTTGAAGAACATGTCCAGCCGGGCGAGGCGGTAGTTGTCCGCGCCGCGCTCACCGGAGCCGGCACCCAGTGAGGCCACCGCCACGAGCAGGCCGATCCCGACCAGCCCGGCCGTGGCCAGGGCCCCGAAGACCCGCATCCGCACCCCGGCGGCCCAGAGCAGGCCCACGACCAGGGCCAGCAGACAGAGCATGGTGCCCGTGTCGTTGTAGCCGACCAGGACGAAGAGCAGGCCGACCACCGGGAAGAGCGGGGTGGCCAGTTCGCGCCACCATCCGAGCGCGGCGCCCTTGCGGGCGACGAGGTGCGCACCCCAGAGCACCATCGCGAACTTGGCCAACTCGGAGGGCTGTAGCTGGATCCCGCCGACGAACAGCCAGTTCAGCCGGGCCTCGATCGGGCCGAAGCTGGCCGACGTCTGACTGGTCAGCCGGGCGTAGGCGACCAGCAGGTTGAGCACCACCAGGAGGGCGACCGAGGCGAACAGCAGCGGCCGCCCCAGCGAGCGGTAGGTGCTGGCCGGCAGGCGCTGGCAGACCCAGAACGCGCCGATGCCGATCACCGCGAAGATGGCCTGCTTGGTCACCGAGGCCGAGGCGTTGCCGTCCTCGGCGTAGTCCTTCACGCTGGTAGCCGAGAAGACCATGGTCAGCCCGATCAGCAGCAGCAGGCCGGCGCAGGACAGCAGCAGGTAGTAGGAGGTCAGCGGCCGGTCCAGCAGGCCGCGCAGCGCGGCGAGCCCGCCGGCCGCGTCGAACCCGCGCGGCGGTGTCGCCGTTACGGCCTCCGGCCCGCGTCCCGCCGCCCCGGGCTCCCGTGCCCCGGGTCCGGGTCCGGGTTCGCGGGCCGCCGCGCCGCGCTCCGGACCGCGCGCCCCGGCCGCCACCGGCGTACGCGCCGCGCTCGGCGACCGTCGCGGTCGTCCGACAGTCTCATCCTCGGTGCCGATTTCCTCCCCCACCCCGACATCATCACCGCTGAACACGCCCCACCGCCCCACAACGCCCCACCGGGCGTGTCGAACCCGCCCTCCCGCCGTCCTCCCGCCGCCCTCCCGCGTCGATCTTGCACTTTATGCACCGGCAAAACACCCAGGAGAGGACGTTCCGCCAGCCGAAAGTGCAAGATCGACGGGATGAGGGGGTGGAGGCGCGGGGCGTCGGCCCTGCGGGTCAGGTCATGTTGGCGAGGAACTCGCTGTAGAACAGGCCCAGGGCGATGGCCACGCCGATGCCGGCGATGATCCAGAAGCGCACCACGATGTTGACCTCGCTCCAGCCGGCCAACTCGAAGTGGTGCTGGAGCGGAGACATTCGGAACACCCGTTTACCGGTGGTCTTGAAGGAGATGATCTGGATTACCACGGACATCGTGATGATCACGAAGAGCCCGCCGATGATCGGCAGCAGCAGGATGGTGCGGGTGGACATCGCCATGCCGGCGATCAGACCGCCCAGCCCCAGCGCCCCGGTGTCGCCCATGAAGATCCGCGCCGGGGAGGTGTTCCACCAGAGGAAGCCCACACAGGCTCCCGCCGCCGCCCCGGCGATCAAGGCGATCTCCAACGGGTCGCGCACCTCGTAGCAGTACGGCTGGGTGTAGTTCGGGTCGGCGCACCAGTGCCGGTACTGCCAGAACGCGATCAGCGCGTACGCGGCGAGCACCATCACCGACGCGCCGGTGGCCAGGCCGTCCAGGCCGTCGGTGAGGTTGACGCCGTTCGTCGCGGCCATCACCACGAAGATGAAGATGATCACCGCGCCGACCTTGCTGACCTCCAGGAAGTCGATGTCCCGGATGAAGCTCAGCGTGGTGCTGCCCACCGTCTCGGTGTTTGTCGCCAGGCCCGAACCGTTGGTCATCGTGCTCGGGAACCACAGCGCGATCACCCCGAAGACCGCACCGACCAGGATCTGCCCGAGCAACTTGCCGCGCTTGTTCAGCCCGGCGCTGTTGCGCTTGCGCACCTTGAGGAAGTCGTCGAGGAAACCCACGGCGCCGGAGAAGACCATCAGCCCCAGCAGCACCAACGCGGTGATGGTCGGCTCCACCTGGGCGATCTGCTGATCCGGCAGGGTGGTCAGGGCGAGGTGCCCGGCCACGTACGCGATCACCGTGGCCAGGATGAAGACCACGCCACCCATCGTGGGCGTGCCCTTCTTGCCCTGGTGCATGGCGGGGCCGTCCGACCGGATCGGCTGACCGGCCTTGAGCCGGGTGAACACCTTGATCGCGATCGGGGTGCAGAAGAGCGAGACGAGGAAGGCCACCCCGATGGCGACGATGACCGCCCTCATCGGGTCGGCTCCCCACCGGCGTCGGCGCGCAGTGCGTCGGCCACCTCCCAGGTCCGGTACCGGGAGCCCTTGACCAGGACGACGTCACCCGGTCGTAGCTCGCTCCGCAGCACCTCGACGGCCGCCGCCTGATCGGTGAGCAGCACCGACTCTCCTCCCCAATTTGCTACCGCTGTCGCGCCTTCGTGGATCGGCGCGGCCGGCTCACCCACCACGAGCAGCCGGTCGACACCCAGCTCGGCCGCGAGTTGGCCGACCTCGGCGTGGCCGTCGTACTCGAACGGGCCCAGCTCGGCCATGTAACCAAGCACCGCGACGGTACGCCGCCCCTGGCCCATGCTCGCCAGCGCCCGCACCGCGACCGCCATCGAGGCCGGGTTCGCGTTGTACGAGTCGTCGATCACGGTCACCCCGTCGGGGCGGTCGAAGACGTCCATCCGTCGGGTCGAGACCAACCCCAGCTCGCCGAGGGCCGTGGCCAGCTCGGCCAGCGGCATGCCCAGCTCCCGGGCGACCGCCGCCGCCGCGAGGGTGTTCCAGACCTGGTGGCGGCCGGCCAGTCGGAGCCGCACCGGCGCGCGCCCCTCCGGGGTGACCAGGGTGTACGACGGGTGACCCCGCTCGTCGAGCGTGACGTCCTCGGCGCGCACGTCGGCGTCGGGCGCCTCGCCGTAGCGGACCACCCGGGCCTGCGTGCGGCCCGCCATCGCGTCCACCAGCGGGTCGTCGGCGTTCAGCACGGCCAGCCCGTCCGGCGGCAGCGCCTCGACCAGCTCGCCCTTGGCCACGGCGATGGCGTCCTGCGAGCCGAACTCGCCGATGTGCGACGTGCCGACGTTGAGCACCACGGAGATCCGGGGCGGCACCAGCTCGCACAGGTAACGGACGTGCCCGATCCCGCGCGCGCCCTTCTCCATCACCAGGTACCGGGTGTCCGGGTCGGCCCGCAGGGCGGTGTACGGGTGCCCCAGCTCGTTGTTGAACGAGCCGGGTGGCGCCACGGTGGCCCCGAGCCGGGAGGTGAGCTGCCCGATCAGGTCCTTCGTGGTGGTCTTGCCGGACGAGCCGGTCACGCCGATCACGGTCAGCCCGGTAAGCCGGTCCACCGCCGCGCGGGCCAGTCTGCCCATCGCGGTCAGGGCGTCGTCGACAAGCACCATCGGCACCCCGGGCACCTCTCGGCTGCCGAGCACCGCCACCGCGCCGGCCTGGATCGCCGTCGCCGCGTAGTCGTGTCCGTCGACCTTCTCCCCCGGGAAGGCCACGAACAGCGAGCCGGGCCCCACCTTGCGTGAATCGAACTCCACCGAACCGGTCACCGTGGCGGTCGGGTCGGCGGCGACCAGCCGCCCGTCGACCGCCGCGGCCACGTCGGCCAGGCTCAGCGTGATCACCGCTGACCCGCCAGGTCCCCGAAGCGGGCCCGCAGCGCCTCGGCCAACTCGATGCTGTCGTCGAACGGAAGCACCTGACCCGCCACCTCCTGGCCGCGCTCGTGGCCCTTGCCGAGCAGCGCGATCACGTCGCCCGGCTCCGCCAGCCGCACCGCCTCGTCGATCGCGGCGCGGCGGCCCGCCACCTCGATGATCCGGGCGGCCGTGCCGGCCCGGTACGCCCCGGCCAGCACCTCGGCGCGAATCTCCCCCGGATCCTCGGTGCGCGGGTTGTCGTCGGTCACCAGCACCACGTCGGCTCCCTCCGCCGCGGCGGCGCCCATCACCGGCCGCTTGCCCCGGTCCCGGTCCCCACCGGCGCCGATCACACAGATCAGTCGGCCGGCGCTCAACTCGCGCAGCGCGGCGAGCGCGGCCACTATCGCGTCCGACTTGTGGGCGTAGTCGACCACCCCGCGCACCGGCGCGACGACGTCGACCAGCTCCAGCCGGCCCGGGACGCCCCCGCAGGCAGCCACACCAGTCGCAGCGGTCACCGGGTCCACCCCGGCGCCGACCAGTGCGGCGATGGCGAGCAGCGCGTTGGCCACGTTGTGCCGGCCGGGCAGCGCGACACCGGCGGACACTGCCACGCCGTCCGGGCCGTGCGCGGTGAACCGCTGCGCGTACCCCTCGCCGCCCACACCGTCGGCCCACCAGGTCGCGCCCTGCTCACCGGCCGCCGAGTAGGTGACGGTGCTCGGCTTGAGCAGCGGCTTCAACGCCGGGTCGTCGTGGTTGAGCACCTCGACCGCGCAGCGCCCGTCGAAGAGCTGGGCCTTCGCGGCGAAGTAGTCGTCGCTGTCGGCGTGGAAGTCCAGGTGGTCGGAGCCGAAGTTGGTGTAACCGCCGACGGCGAACCGGACCCCGCCCACCCGGCCCATGGCCAGCGCGTGGCTGGAGACCTCCATGACCACGGCGGTGACCCCACGCTCGCGGGCGGTGGCCAGCATGGCGTGCAGGTCGGTCGCCTCGGGGGTGGTGCGGACACTGTCGATCACCAGATCACCGAGGCGGGTCTCCACCGTCCCGACCAGCCCGGTGGTGTGCCCGTCGGCCCGCAGCCCCGACTCGATCAGGTACGCGGTGGACGTCTTGCCCGCGGTGCCGGTCACCCCGATCACTGTGAGATCGGCGGTCGGGTCGCCGTACACGGCCGAGGCCAGCTCGCCGAGCACGGCGCGCGGGTCGGGCACCACCAGGGCGGGCAGGCCGGTTCCCGCCGCCAACTCCGCACCGGCCGGGTCGGTCAGCAGCGCCACGGCACCCGCCTCGACGGCGCCGGCGGCGAACTCCGCCCCGTGCCGACGGGCGCCGGGCAGCGCCGCGTACAGGTCGCCGGGGCGAACCTCCTGGCTGGCGTGGGTGACCCCGGAGACGACCACCGCGGCGGCGTCCGCCGGAAGGTCGACGGCGAGCCGGACGGCGAGATCACCGAGCCGGACTCCGGTCACGGTACGTGGACGTGGATTGCCGGGCACGGCGTCAGACCCTACCCGGTCGTCCGGTTCCGGCCACACAGCCGCCCCGGTGGTTCGTCGGCACTCACCGATGATGTCCCGCCATCGCTGCTCAGCGCGGATAGACCACGAACTTGGGCGCGGATCCGCCGGTCGAGGGCGGCACCCGGTAGTGACGCAGAGTGAACTGCATCATGTCGCGGAACGCAGGATTGGCGATCGCCGCGCCCCCGCCGTTGGGCGCGTACACGAAGACCGCGATCACGTAGCGGGGATTCTCCGCGGGGGCCATGCCGATGAAGGAGGACACCTTGTCGGGCTCTATCTTGCCGTTGACCAGCCGCGATCCGGTGCCGGTCTTGCCGGCGACCCGGTAGCCGGGCACCGCTGCGGTGACACCGGTGGCGCCGTCGACGGTGGTGACGGCCTCCAGCATGGTGCGCAGGGCCGCCGCGTTCTGCGGGCTGAGCACCGACCGGGTGACCGGGGCCGGCGCGGGGGTGCGCCTGCCGTCCGGGCCGATCACCTCCTTGACCAGGTGCGGCTGCACGTACGTGCCGTTGTTGGCGATGGCGGCGTACGCGGCGGCCATCTGCAACGGGGTGGCGTCGACGCTGTGCCCGATCGGCACCGACCCACGCGACGATCCGCTCCACTCGTCTGCCGGCAGCAGTCGGCCGCTGGCCTCCCCGGGCATCCCCTCGCCGGTGGGCTTGCCCAGCCCGAACCGCTTCTGGTAGTCGATCAACCGGTCCCGGCCGAGCTTCTCGGCGATCGTGATGGTGCCGACGTTCGACGAGTAGGCGAGCATCCCGGGCACGCTCATCCGCCTGCCGTTGGCCGGATGGGTGTCGGAGAACCAGGTGTCGCCCATCTTGATGTTGTTGGCGATCGGCAACGTGGTGTCCGGCGTGATCACGCCCTCCTGCAACGCCGCGCCGTAGGTGATGGCCTTGTGCACCGAGCCGGGGTCGACCACGAAGCTGGTCGCGGCGTCCTCCCGGGCCACCGGGTCGCTGGGCGTCGGCTTCGCCGCGTTGTACGTCGGGTTGCTGGCCTGGGCCAGCACCGCACCAGAGGGGATCTCCATGACCACCGCCGCGCCGGTGCCGCCCGGCGCCTTGGCCATGCCCGCGCTGAGGATCTGCTGGGTTCGGAACTGCAGGTCGCGGTTGAGGGTGAGAGCGAGCGAGCTGCCCGGCTTGGCGGGAGTGGTCCGGCTGTAGCCACCGGGAATCGGCGCGGCGAGGTCGCCGAGGCCGGCCTCGTACACCCGTTTGCCGTCCTGACCGGCGAGCACGTCGTCGTAGCGGGCCTCCAGCCCTTCCAACCCGACCATGTCCTGGCTGGTGAAGCCGATCAGGTTGGCCGCCAGGTCACCACCGGGCACCTCACGGCGCTCGTCGCGGTGCACCCCGATGCCGGACAGTTCCAGCGCCTGCACCCGCTTGGCGGTGGAGATCTCCACTCCCCGCGCCAGGTACACGAAGCGGGACGGCTTGCCGTCCTCCAGCTTGCGGGGCTTCATCTGCTCGACGAGCTTCGACACCGCGATGCCGAGCAGCGGGGAGAGCGCCTTGGCGACGGCGGCAGAATCCTCCACCTCGGTCGGGTCGGCGTACACGTACCGTGCCTCGACACTGCGGGCCAGCGGCGCGCCGGTGCTGTCGTAGATCGCGCCCCGCGGCGCCGGCAGCTCGACGGTGCGGAGGCGGTCGCTGATGCCGCCCCCGGCGTAGGCCGGAGCGTCGACCGTCTGGAGGAAGATCAGCCGGATCCCGATGGTGGCGAAGAGCGTCAGGGCGAGCACTGTGCCCAGCCGCAACCGCAGCCGCGAGTCGGCCAGCTTCGGCGGGCGTCGTGGCGTGCGCGACGGCCGCCGGGCCGCCGGTCGGTCCGTGCGCCGCGGCGCGCGTGGCGTGATCCGGCGACGCGGCGGCGGCTCGTCGCCACCCGGGCCACGGGGGGTACGCGGTACGACGGTGCGCACCACCCCGCCGCGTCCGGCTGCCGGAGCGTCGCGCCGGCCGGCCCGGGCGGCGGCCCGACCGCCGTCGAGCACCTGCAACGCAGGCCGGAACGGGTCACCGGACCGGGTGCTGCGCGGCGTACGCCGCTGCTCGGCGCCCTGACCGCGCGACGGCGTGCCGCGCTCCTCGCGGACGGTGCGACCCCTCGGGGTGTACGCGCGCGCGCCGGAGATGCCCCCGATGCCCGGCTCGCCGGTGCGTGGCTCGCCGTCGGCGGGCCTGGCATCACGTGCAGAACCGCGCCGGGACCCCGTAGGGTCCCGGCGCGGCTCGTCCGACCTTGGTGGCACCGGTCAGCCTCCCGCACCCTGGCTCGTCACCGACGGCTGGCCGTTCGCCGGCTGCGGCACACCGATCGTCTTGCCGTCCGGCAGCCGGATGTAGCCCGGCTCCCCGGCGTCGACCAGGCCCAGCCGCTTCGCCTCGGCGGTCAGGTTGCCCGGCGCCTCGGCGTCGGCGATCTGCTTGTCCAGTTGCTGCTTCTCCAGGTCCAGTCGAGCCTGCTGCTGCTGCAACCGCTCCAGCCGGAACGCGTTCTCATTGATCTTGGTGTTGACCGCCAGGATGCCCAGCACCCCGCCGACCACCAACACCACGATCAGCGCCGCGAACGGCGCACGCGGCACCGAGATCGGCGGCGGCGGCGCCACCCGCAGCCGCGGCGGCCGGGCACTGGTGGCGCTGGTGGCCTTCTCGACCGGGCGCAGTGCGGCGGTGCCCTGAGTCGGGAACTCGCGCGCCCCCCGGGCGCGAGTCTCCCCCTGCCGATTCGTTCGATCGATGCGTGACGTACCGTTACCGAGGCGCGGAGCCCGCTCCGCCGCGGTCCGGCCCCCCGACCGCGGTGCGCGCTGCCCGCCGCCGGTGACGTCCCGGCGGTCGCGCTTGTCAATGCTCATGTCCCTCCCCCTCAACGTCCGTCCCTCTAGCCGTCCCGGTGCCCCTGACCCCCCACGGATCAGGCGGACCCCGTGCCCGGTTGGTGCATTCCCTTCACCCGTCGGCGAGACCGTTCGCGGTCGGTCCGCCCCTGCTCTGTCGCGTTCGGGTCGAGTCGCTCCGCGGCCCGCAGCCGCACCGAGGCGGCCCGCGGATTCGCGGCGACCTCCGCCTCCCCCGGCAGTTCGGCGCCCCGGCTGAGCAGCCGGAACGTCGGACCGGACCCGGGGAGCTCGACCGGGAGGTCAATCGGGCCCTTACTGCGGACCCGGTCCGTGAGAGCCGCCTTGGTGGTCCTGTCCTCCAGCGAGTGGTAGGACAGGACCACCATGCGACCGCCCACGGTCAGTGCGTCGAGTGCAGATGGCAACGCTGTCTCCAGCGCTGCCAACTCTCTGTTTACCTCGATCCGTAAAGCCTGAAACGTTCTCTTTGCCGGGTGCCCACCCGTTCGTCGGGCTGGGGCCGGAATGGAATCCCGAACCAGCTCCGCCAGCAGCGCGGACGAGGTGATCCGGGCCCGCTCCCGCTGCCGGATGATCGCCGAGGCGATCCGGCCGGCGAACTTCTCCTCGCCATAGACCCGCAGCACCCGGGCCAGGTCCGGATGCGCGTACGTGTTGACCACCTCTTCGGCGGTCACCCCCCGGGTCTGGTCCATCCGCATGTCCAACGGCGCGTCCTGGGCGTAGGCGAACCCTCGGTCGGGCGCGTCCAACTGCAACGACGAGACACCCAGGTCGAACAGGATCCCGTCGATGGCCGGATAGCCCAGCCGGTCCAGTACGTCCGGCAACTCGTCGTAGACGGCGTGCTCCAGGTGCACCCGGTCGGCGAACCGGGCCAGCCTGACCCGCGCGTGAGCGAGCGCCTCGGTGTCCCGGTCGAGCCCGATCAGGACCGTCTCCGGATGCGCCTCGAGCACCGCCTCCGCATGCCCGGCCAGACCGAGCGTCGCGTCGACGTGGACCGTCCGGCCGCCTCGACCCAGCGCGGGGGCCAGCAGCTCGAGACACCGCTCGAGCAGCACCGGCACGTGCGTGCCGCGCAACTCCCCCATGATGACCCCCACTGGTTGAAACGTCCGTTCGTCTCGTGCGCCTGTCGTCGGACGGCGCTGCCGTCGTACCGCCAGATCCCCATCCGCTCCCGCCTGACACCGGACCGTCGCCCAATGACTGGATCGTGCGCCTGGCACCGGGGAAGTGATGCCAGGAACTCGAAAGCGGCTGGAGATCTCGCAGTACGTCGGGTGCCGTTACCGCCCTACAGACCGCCGGGCAGCACCCCCTCCTCGATGTCGGCGAAGTCGTCTTCGCTCTCGGCGAGGTAGGTCTCCCAGGCGACCTTGTCCCAGATCTCCACCCGCGTGCTCGCGCCGATAACCACCAGCTCGCGGTCCAGCGCGGCATAGGCCCGCAGGTGAGCCGGAATGGTCACCCGGCCCTGCTTGTCCGGAACCTCGTCGTGCGCGCTGGCGAAGAAGACCCGGCTGTAGGCCCGGGCCGCCTTGTGGGTCATCGGCTGTGCGCGCAACTGCTCCGCGATCCGCTGGAACTCAGGGGTCGGGAAGACGTAGAGGCAGCGCTCCTGCCCTTTGGTGACCACGACACCCCCCGCCAGCTCATCCCGAAACTTGGCCGGAAGGATCAACCGGCCCTTTTCGTCCAGGCGCGGAGTGTGGGTGCCGAGAAACATCGGCCCAACCCCCTCGCCCTTGAGCGGCGTTCGCGGCGCCGCTGACCCCCCGGGCCGGTGAGCCCTCCCGGCCTCACCATTGGTCCCCACTCTACTCCACTTCCCTCCACCCGCAACCAAATTCGCCCGCGTGGCGCGCCTGACCCGGGGGCAAAACCGCACGTCACAGGGGGTGGAGCGGAGTGGAGGGCTTCAGCCGCCCCTCGGCGTGGTCCGCTTTCCGACATTGATCGACTCCGTCCGGGGGACGCCGACCCGGCCGCCCGCGCGGTCACCACGGCCGAACGGTTCACCGTCGGCGGCGATCTGGCGAGGCCGGCGGTCCGGTAACCTCGCTCGCGTGACGGACGCGAAAATGCCCCTACGGGCCAAGGTGGCCAGCTCCGTGTCACGGACCGCCGCGGCGCTCTCCCGGGCGGCCGGCCGTGGCGACGGTTCAGTGATCGGCGGGTGGATCGGCCTCAAGATCGACCCGGACCTGCTCGCCCACCTGTCGGCCGGGCGCGCGATCGCGCTCGTCTCCGGCACCAACGGCAAGACCACCACCACCCGGTTGACCTCCGCCGCGGTCGGCGTGCTCGGCCGGGTCGCCACCAACTCGTTCGGCGCCAACATGCCCAGCGGGCACACCTCGGCGCTGGCCAAGGCCGGCAGCACCCCGTACGCGGTGCTGGAGGTCGACGAGCACTACCTGGCGCAGGTGCTGGAGGCGACCGAGCCGCACGTGGTCGCGCTGCTGAACCTCTCCCGCGACCAGCTCGACCGCGCCAAGGAGGTCGCCATGATGGCGCAGCTCTGGCGTGCGGCGCTGGTCCGGCACACCAACGTACGGGTGGTGGCCAACGCCGACGACCCGCTGGTCGTGTGGGCCGCCACCCCACCGGGTGACCCCGCCCGGGGCATCAACCCGCCGCACGTGACGTGGTTCAGTGCCGGCCAACGGTGGCACGACGACTCCTGGGTCTGCCCGGAGTGCGGCTCCACCATCCAGCGCTCCGGCGAGCAGTGGTGGTGCACCGGCTGCCCGCTGCGCCGACCGGAGCCGCACTGGGTCGTCGAGGACGAGGGCGTGCTCGATCCGACCGGCGCCTGGCACAAGGTCTCCCTCCAACTGCCCGGCAAGGTCAACCTCGGCAACGCGGCGACAGCGCTGGCGGTGGCCGCCGAGTTCGGCGTCCGCCCGGTCGACGCGGTGTCCCGCCTCGGCATCGTCACCTCGGTGGCCGGCCGTTACGCGCAGGTCGACAAGGACGGGCGCAACATCCGGCTGCTGCTGGCCAAGAACCCGGCCAGTTGGCTGGAGGCGTTCGACATGGCCGCCAACGCGCCGACCCTGCTCTCCATCAACGCGCGCGATCCCGACGGTCTGGACACCTCCTGGCTCTACGACGTCGACTTCGCCCCGCTCCGGGGCCGGCAGGTGTTGATCACCGGCGACCGGGCATACGACCTGGCGGTTCGACTGGACGTCAACGACGTGCCGTTCCAGCACGTCCGCACGTTCGACGACGCACTCCGGTCGGTCCCGCCCGGGCGGCTGGAGGTCATCGCGAACTACACCGCGTTCCAGGACATCCGAGCGGAGTTGGACCGTGTCATCTGAGAGTCTGCGCATCGTCTGGATCTACCCCGACCTGCTCTCCACCTACGGAGACCGGGGCAACGCCCTGATCCTCGCCCGGCGGGCCCGTCAGCGTGGGATGCCGGTCGAGGTGCTGGAGGTGCGCTCCGACGAACGGCTGCCCGCGACCGCCGACATCTACCTGGTCGGTGGCGGCGAGGACGGCCCGCAGGCGCTCGGCGCCCAGCGGCTGCTGGCCGACGGCGGCCTGCACCGCGCCGTCGCGCAGGGCTCGGTGGTGTTCGGCGTCTGCGCCGGCTACCAGCTGCTCGGCACCTCGTTCTTCGCCAAGGGTGTGCAGTGCCGCGGGCTGGAGCTGCTCGACCTGCACTCCGACCGGGGTGAGAGCCGGGCCGTGGGCGAGCTGGCCGGTGAGATCGACCCCCGGCTGGGCCTGCCCCCGCTGACCGGTTTCGAGAACCACGGCGGCCGCACCCACCTCGGTCCGGAGGTCTCCCCGCTGGCCCGGGTCACCGCCGGAGTGGGCAACGACAGCGCCACCGAGGGCGCGTGGCGCGGCAAGCTGCTGGGCACCTACTCGCACGGGCCGGCGCTGGCCCGCAACCCGGCCCTGGCCGACCTGCTGCTGCGCTGGGCCACCGGGGCACACCAGCTCCCGCCGTTGGACGACACCTGGTCGGACCGGCTCCGCAACGAGCGCCGCTCCGCGGTGGCCGCCGCTCGGGCATGATCCGTGCCGTCCGGCGGCTGCTCCGGCAGCCGTCGGCCGCCCGGTTCGCCCTGCTCGTGCTGCTGATCGGCGGGTGCGGGTTACTGCTGCTGCTGGTGCCCCGGCCGGATCCGGCGCAGTTGCCGCTGGTCGCCGACCGGCTGGGCGACCTCGCCCCGGTGGCGGCGATCCTCGGTGGTGCGCTACTGCTTGTCGCGCTGGTGCCCCGGACCTTCATCACGCTCGCCGCAGGTGCGATCTTCGGTCCGCTGGAAGGCGCCGCGTACGCCCTGGGCGCCGCGCTGGTGGCGGCGGCGATCGGGTTCACTGTCGGCCGGTTGCTCGGTCGGGAGTTCGTCGCCGAACGGGTCCGCGGTCGGCTGGCCCGCCTCGACGGCTGGTTCGCCCGGCAGAGCGTGGTCGGTGTGGTGACCGTCCGGCTGCTGCCGATCGCCGGCTTCGGCCTGGTCAGCTACGGCTACGGCACGACCGGCGCCCGAGTGCTGCCGTTCCTGGCCGGCAGCGTGATCGCGTCCGCGCCGACCGCCTTCGGGTACGCCGCGATCGGCGCTGCGGTCAGCTCCCCCGGCCACGTCAACTGGTACGCCGCCGCCCCGGCCAGCCTCGGCCTGATCGCCAGCCTCGTGCTCGTCCACCAGTGGTGGCGCGCGGAACGCCGACGCCGCCGTATGCCGGTCTGACCCCGCGGCGGAGGGCCGAGCAGACCCGGGCCGGCTGCGGACGTCGATGACCAGATGCTGTCGGTTCGGCGGTGGTAACGGCCGGACGACGATCTCGCCGGCAGGGCATCGGGCAGCGCCAGCGCGATCTAGCGTCTGCGGCCATGAAGCCCTTGCCCCGCGCCAGGATCGGCTCCCGGGCCGTCGCCCTCCTTGCGGCCCTCGCGACGGCGCTGCTCGCGGCGTGCACGGCGGGCGACCCGTCGGCCTCCTCGTCGTCGCCGGCAGCGGCCGAGGCAATTCCCGCGACCCGGGTGACCGCTGCGCCGCTCGCCGACTTCTGCCCGGTCGCCATGCCACCGAGTTGGCAGGACGCGATCCGTGACAGTCGCCTGCCGCAGGAGCCCGGGGAGCGGTGGGCCGCGCTCACCCCGGCGCCGGACGGCCGCTCGGCGTTCGCGACGGTCACGCGTGAAGGCCCCCTGACGCTCGTCTGGCAGCAGGAGAACGGCCGGCGGAGGGAGGTGGCCACCATGCCGGACATGTTCACCTTCCCGCTGTTGGCCGTCTTCGACGGGCGCTGGCTGGTGTACGCCCGCAGCGACCTCGGGCGGGCGGCGCCCCACGGTGGCGGTGGCGCCGAACTGTTCGCCTGGGACGCGGAGTCGGATGCTGCGCCACGGCAGCTCGCAGGCACTGCGAACCTCGCCGCCCGCCCCTGGCTGCGCGACGGGAAGCTCGCCGTCACCCGGACACTCGGCGAGGACAGGGCCGAACTGGTCCTGCACGACCTGGCTGCCGGGACGGTCCGGACGGTGGCCACCGGCGCGGTGACCGGCGTCGGGTTCCACGGCGTCGACCTGCTCTGGTTCGATCGCGCCACGGGCCGCCTGAATGCGCTCGGCCCGAACCAGGAGGCTGCATCTGTGCCGCAGCCGAGTCCGCGGCCGGATGCCCCCACCCGCGTGACCACCGACGGCCAGACCACGGCCTGGGTGTCGCGAGACGGTCGCACCCTGAGCGTCTGGCGACCGGCCTGGACGGCACCGGTCCGCGTGTTCCGGGTGCCCGCCCCTTCGCCGCCTCCGCCCGCCACTGCCGCGCTGCCACCGGGTGTCGAGCCCCAGGGCGTCGCCGCCTTCGACCGGGTTGCCTCGCCGATGGCCGTCGGGGACCTGGTGGTGTTCGAATTCCACCAGGGCTGGTACGTGGCCGACCTGCGGACCGGCTCGTACGTGCGACTGACCGCCGACTACGTCCACGCGGAGGTCGCGGGTGGGGCGCTGCTTGTTGCCTCGGACGACAACTCGACCCCCGAAGAGCCGAACGCGTACTCGCTGCTGCGCCTGGACCGCATGGCACCGCTGCCCTCGTGCTCCTGACCGAGGAGTCGCCGCCGGGCGTCAGACGGACGGCGGACGAGTCGGAGCGTGATGACTCAGAGACATCTTGATGTCTCTGAGTCATCACGCTCGTTCCAGTGTTCGCTTCGGCGGACGTCACGGTGCGTGCCGCTCACGACGCGGGGCACCGTTGTCAGGCGACGACCGAGACCATCCGGCCCTTGACCACGATGACCTTGCGCGGCTCCTTGCCGTTCAGGGTCGTCGCCACCGCGTCCAGGGCCGCCGCGCGGACGCTCTCCTCGGAGGCGTCGGCGGGGACCTCGACGCGGCCGCGGACCTTGCCGTTGACCTGCACCGGGTAGGTCACCGTGTCGGCCACCAGCAGAGCCGGATCGGCGGTCGGGTAGTCCGCGTACGTCAGCGAGGTGTCGTGGCCCAGCTTGCGCCACAGCTCCTCGGCCAGGTGCGGGGCGAACGGCGCGACCATCAGCACCAGCGGCTCGGCCACCTCGCGGGGCGTGGCCGACAGGCCGGTCAGCCCGTTGGTCAGCTGGATCAGCTTGGCGATCGCGGTGTTGAACCGGATGCCGTCCATGTCACCACGGACCCCGTCGATCACCGTGTGCAGCAGCCGGCGGGTCGCCTCGTCGGCCGGGTCCTCGGTGATCCGCAGCGCGCCGGTCTGCTCGTCGACGACGGCCCGCCACACCCGCTGCAGGAACCGGTACGACCCGACCACCGCCCGGGTCTCCCAGGGGCGGGAGACCTCCAGCGGGCCCATCGACATCTCGTACACCCGGAAGGTGTCCGCGCCGTACGCGGCGCACATGTCGTCGGGGGTCACCACGTTCTTCAGCGACTTGCCCATCTTGCCGTACTCGCGGTTGACCACCAGGTCTTCCAGGTAGTACGCGCCGTCGCGCTCGACCACGTCCTCGGCCTGCACGTAGCTGCCGCGCGAGTCGGTGTACGCGTACGCCTGGATCATGCCCTGGTTGAACAGCTTGCGGAACGGCTCGAACGACGACACGTGCCCCAGGTCGAACAGCACCTTGTGCCAGAACCGCGCGTACAGCAGGTGCAGCACGGCGTGCTCGGCGCCACCCACGTACAGGTCGGTGCCGCCGCAGTCGCCGTCGGCGCGCGGGCCCATCCAGTACCGCTCGTTCTCCGCGTCGACGAACCGCTCGCTGTTGATCGGGTCCAGGTAGCGCAGCTCGTACCAGCAGGAGCCGGCCCACTGCGGCATCACGTTGGTCTCCCGGGTGTAGCGCTTCGGCCCGTCACCCAGGTCCAGTTCGACCTCGACCCAGTCGCGCCGCCGCGACAGCGGGGTCTCCGGGTTGCTGCCGGCGTCGTCGGCGTCGAACGTCTTCGGGGAGAAGTCGTCCACCTCCGGCAGCTCGACCGGCAGCATCTCCTCCGGCAGGGCGATGGCCGCGCCGGTCTCGTCGTAGACGATCGGGAACGGTTCGCCCCAGTAACGCTGCCGCGAGAACAGCCAGTCGCGCAGCCGGTAGGTCACCGCGCCGGTGCCGTGCCCGTTCGCCTCCAGCCAGGCGATGATCGCCGCCTTGGCGTCGGCGACCCCCAGGCCGTTCAGGTCCAGGCCGCGCTCGGGCGCGGCGCTGTTGATCGCCGGGCCGTCCCCGGTGTACGCCTTGCCGTCGAAGCCCTCCGCCGGCTGCACGGTACGGACGATGGGCAGCTCGAAGACCTCGGCGAACGCCCAGTCCCGCTCGTCCTGCGCCGGCACCGCCATGATCGCGCCGGTGCCGTAGCCGGCCAGCACGTAGTCGGCGATGAAGATCGGGATCTGCCCACCGGTGACCGGGTTGGTGGCGTACGCGCCGATGAAGACGCCGGTCTTCTCCTTGGTGTCGGACTGCCGCTCGACGTCGGTCTTGGCGGCCGCCGCCTTGCGGTACGCCTCGACGGCCTCGGAGGGGCTGGCGTGCCCACCGGTCCAGGCGTCCCTCGTCCCGTCCGGCCAGTTGGCCGGGGCCAGCGTGTCGACCAGCTCGTGCTCGGGCGCCAGCACCATGTAGGTGGCCCCGAAGACGGTGTCCGGGCGGGTCGTGAACACCCGCACCGGTGCCGCGCTGGTCGGGAAGTCGACGTGCGCGCCCTGGGAGCGACCGATCCAGTTGCGCTGCATCAGCTTGATCGGCTCGGGCCAGTCCAGGCTGTCCAGGTCGTCCAGCAGCCGGTCACCGTAGGCGGTGATCCGCATCATCCACTGCTTCAGGTTGCGCTTGAAGACCGGGAAGTTGCCCCGCTCGGAACGGCCGTCGGCGGTGACCTCCTCGTTGGCCAGCACGGTGCCCAGCCCCGGGCACCAGTTCACCGGCGCCTGCGAGACGTACGCCAGGCGGTGGTCGTCGACGACCTGGCGGCGCTCGGCGACGCTCAGCTCGGCCCAGGCGCGACCGTCCGGCGTGGGCCGGTTACCGCCTTCGAACTCGGCGATCAGCTCGGCGATCGGACGGGCCCGGCCAGCGTCGCGGTCGTACCAGGAGTTGAAGATCTGCAGGAAGATCCACTGGGTCCAGCGGTAGAAGTCGGTGTCGATGGTGGCCACCGAGCGGCGCTCGTCGTGCGCCAGCCCCAGCCGGCGCAGCTGCGCCTTGTACCGCTCGATGTTCGCGACGGTGGTGGTCCGGGGGTGGGTGCCGGTCTGCACCGCGTACTGCTCGGCGGGCAGGCCGAACGCGTCGAAGCCCATCGCGTGCAGCACGTTGCGGCCGGCCATCCGCTGGTAGCGGGCGTAACAGTCGGTGCCGATGTAGCCCAGCGGGTGGCCGACGTGCAGGCCCGCTCCGGAGGGGTACGGGAACATGTCCAGCACGTACAGCTTCTCCGCGCCGGCGCGTGGGTGGGTCGGGTCGGCCAGCGGGCCGGTCGGGTTCGGTGCGTGGAAGGTGCCCTCGCGCGCCCAGGTGTCCTGCCAACGGATCTCGATCTCGTCGGCCAGGGCCGCGGTGTACCGGAACGGGGGGATGTCGCCCGCCGGTGCGGCTGCCTCACTCATCGTCTCTCCTCGCTTCGCTTCGCTTCGTCTCGGCACCACCGGGCCGGGCCGGCGGAGGGCACAAAAAAGCCCCTCGCGCAGGAGGGGCCGCCGTGCTGTCGCTGGGTTCAGCGCATCAGCACGGCCCGGTAAGAAGCAGGAAGACTCCGGCCATGCCCGCAGTGTACCTCTTCCGCGGTGTGCCCTGCCGGCCCCCGGGCGGTGTCGGACCCGTTCCCCCGAGCTGGCGAATATCGGTGCGTAACCGACGGACTACCTGCGGGGGTCGGCGATAACGACAAACATGGTTAGCCTGAGAGACTAGTGAGATTCCTGCGGCAAACGAGGCTCGACGTCGCGAACCCAACGGCGGGTCCAGGTGCTCTCTACAGAGCTGCCGTGACGGCGACGAGGAGGAGGCCCGTGACACAACAGACCTGGGACGAGGTGGGCGGCCTGTTGCCGCACGACGAGTTCCGAGCCGCCAGCGAGGCCATCGTGGCCAACATCGAGCAGGTCATCGAGGGTAAGACCGCCACCGTGCGGCTCGCCCTGGCCGTCCTGCTCGCCGAGGGTCACCTCCTGATCGAAGACGTCCCGGGTGTCGGCAAGACCAAGCTTGCCAAGGCCCTCGCGCGGTCCATCGACTGCACGGTGCGACGGATCCAGTTCACCCCCGACCTGCTGCCCAGCGACGTCACCGGGGTCAGCGTCTACAACCAGGAGACGCACGACTTCGAGTTCCGCCCCGGCGCCGTGTTCGCCAACCTGGTGGTCGGCGACGAGATCAACCGGGCCTCGCCGAAGACCCAGTCGGCGTTGCTGGAGTGCATGGAGGAGCGGCAGGTCACCGTCGACGGGGTGACGTACCAGCTCCAGACCCCGTTCATGGTGATCGCCACCCAGAACCCGATCGAGATGGAGGGGACCTATCCGCTGCCGGAGGCGCAGCGCGACCGGTTCACCGCCCGCATCGCGATGGGTTACCCGGACTCCAACGCCGAGCTGGCCATGCTCGACGGGCACGGCGGCACCGACCCGCTGCACGAGCTGCGCGCGGTCTCCGACGCGGCCATCGTCCGACAGCTGATCGCCACCGTCCGGCAGGTGCACGTGGCGGACGCGGTCAAGCAGTACGCGATCGACCTGGTCACCGCCACCCGCGAGGCCCCCGACCTCCGGCTCGGCGCGTCCCCCCGGGCGACCCTGCAACTGTTGCGCACCGCCCGGGCGGTCGCCGCCCTGGAGGGCCGCGACTACGTCCTCCCCGACGATCTGCAGGCCCTGGCGGTGCCGGTGCTGGCCCACCGGATCATCCCGACCGCCGACGCGCAGCTCGCCCGGCGCACCACCGACGCGATCGTCTCCGAGCTGGTGCACCGCCTGCCGCTGCCACACGACAGGCAGCGCAATCCGTACGACACCCGGCCCCCCGCCACCGGCAACGGTCGCGCACCCTACGAGCCGCGGAGGCCATGACGTGCGTGCCGGGCTACGCGGGCTGACCACCCGCGGGCGGTCCTTCCTCGCCGCTGCGGTCGCGGCGGCGATCTCAGCCGGCATCCTCGGCGAGAAGGACCTGCTCCGGGTGGCTGTGCTGTTGGCCATCCTGCCGTTGCTGGCCGCCGCCTACGTCGGGCGGAGCCGCTACAAGCTGGCCTGCAACCGTTCGCTGGACCCGCACCGGGTTCCGGTCGGCGCCAACTCCCGGGTGGTGCTGCGCCTACAGAACCTCTCCCGGCTGCCGACCGGCACCCTGCTCCTGGAGGACCGGCTGCCCTACGCGCTGGGCAGCCGGCCCCGGGTGGTGTTGGAGCGGCTCGGCGCACACCAGGCCAGCTCGGTGGCGTACACGGTGCGGGCCGACGTTCGGGGCCGCTACGACGTGGGCCCGCTGGTCGTCCGGATGACCGACCCGTTCGGCCTCTGTGAACTCACCCGCTCCTTCCCCAGCACCGACCACCTGACGGTCATCCCGCAGGTCACCCCGCTGCCGTCGGTCCGGCTTCCCGGGGAGTACGCGGGCAGCGGCGACAGCCGGGCCCGTTCGGTGGCGGTGCACGGCGAGGACGACGCGGCGACCCGGGAGTACCGGCGCGGCGACGACCTGCGCCGGGTGCACTGGAAGTCCACCGCCCGCACCGGTGAGCTGATGGTGCGCCGCGAGGAGCAACCGTGGGAGAGCCGCGCCACCGTCGTCCTGGACACCCGGGCGTACGGCCACCGGGGCGAGGGGCCGACCGCCAGTTTCGAGTGGTCGGTCTCGGCCGCCGCGAGCATCGCCGTCCACCTGCGGCAGGCCGGTTACAAGTTGCGCCTGGTCACCGGCTCGGGGGCAGATGTGGACGCCTCGGAGGCCGGCGGGGACGGCACGCTGCTCGATCACCTCGCGGAGGTCCGACTGGACCAGCGTGCGGAGGTCACCGGCCTCGTGCAGCGGGTCCGCCAACGCGCCGACGGCGGTCTGATCATCGGCCTGTTCGGCACGGTGAGCGTCGCCGAGGCCGAGGTACTGGCCGGGCTGCGGGGCAACGGCGCCACCTGTGTCGGCTTCCTCCTGAACAGCTCCACCTGGCTCAGCCTGCCGGAGAAGGCGCGCAGCGAGGCGGAGCACGCCCACGCCGCCGCCGTTCTCGCCATGTTGCAGAGTGGCTGGCGGGTGGTCGGCGTCGACCACGGCGGCCGGCTGCCGGCGTTGTGGCCGCAGGTCGGTCGGGGCGCCCAGGGGTTCGCCCTGCGGGCCGCGCTGGCCGAGACGGTCGCCGGCGGTGTGCGATGAACGGAAGGCTCCCCTCATGATCAGCAGTCGGAACATCGGCATGGTGGCGGCCGCTGCCACGCTGCTGGCCGCCGCGCCGCTGTCGGCGATCTTCCAGGGCTGGACATGGTTGATCGAGTCCATCATCGCGGTCGCCGTGGTGGCCGGGGTGGCCGCGCTGACCCGCCTCGCCCGGGCACCTCTGTGGGGTCAGGTGCTGGGCATGCTGGCCGGGCTGATGCTCGCCCTGACCTGGTTGTTCCCCAGCGGCCAGGAACTGTTCGCGATCCTGCCCACCCCGGGCACGTTGGCGTACTTCGGCGACCTGCTCGCCGGCTCCATGCAGGACATGCGCTCGTACGGGGTCGAGGTCCCGGACACCGACCCGTTGCTGTTCATCGCCGTACTCGGCGTCGGCGGGGTCGCCGTGCTGGTGGACGTGCTGGCCGTGGGGCTGCGCCGGCCCGCACTGGCGGGGTTGCCGATGCTCGCCATCTACTCGGTGCCGGTCGCCGTCTACGTGGACAGCGTCCCCGCCGTGCCGTTCGTGGTGGGCGCCGCCGGTTACCTCTGGCTGCTGGTCACCGACAACGTCGACCGGGTGCGCCGCTTCGGGCGGCGGTTCACCGGTGACGGCCGCGACGTCGACGTGTGGGAGGCCTCTCCGTTGGCGTCCGCCGGCCGCCGGCTCGCGGCGGTCGGGGTGGCCCTGGCGGTGGTGCTGCCGCTGGCGGTGCCCGGCATGACCGGCGGGCTGCTCGACTCGCTCAGCCGAGGGCCGGGCAACGGCACCGGCAACGGGTCCGGCTCGGGCGGCACGTCGGGTCGGATCGACCTGTTCGCCTCGCTCGCCGGCCAGCTCAACCAGTCCCAGGTAGCCGACCTGGTAAAGGTGAAGACGTCCGAGCAGAGCCCGTTCTACCTGCGCTACGCGGTCGCCGACGAGCTGCGCCCCGCTGGTTTCCAGGCGCGCAACCCCAGCGGCCGGTCGGTCAACGGGAGCCTGCCGGACCCGGCAGACCGGGCCGGTCCAGGCGTCCAGCAGACCACCTACAAGGCGACCGTCGAGGTCACCAAGAGCCTGAGCATGGCGCTGATGCCGGTGTACGCCGAGCCGACCCGCACCGACGACCTCAGCGACAACTGGCTCTACGACACCAACCAGCAGGTCGTCTTCTCCAACCGGGAGAACTCCCGCGGCCGGAAGTACTCCTTCGACTACGTCCGCTCGACCTTCACGCCCGAGGCGTTGCGGGCCGCGCGATCACTGCCGACCGAGCACCCCGTACGCCGACAGATGACCGCCACCCCCGGGCCGGTGCCCGAGGTGGAGGAGCTGGTCAAGGGGCTGATCCAGGGCAAGCGCACGGACTACGACCGGGTGCTGTCGATCTACCAGCACTTCTCGGCGGACAACGGTTTCAGCTACCGGTTGAGCACCGAGAGCGGCAGCAGCGGTCAGGACATCGTCAACTTCCTGACCAACAAGGTGGGCTACTGCCAGCAGTACGCCGCCGCGATGGCCTGGCTGGTCCGCTCGGCCGGCATTCCGGCCCGGGTGGCGTTCGGGTTCACCAACGGCAGCAAGCGCGACGGTGACACCTTCACGCTGACGAACCTCAACCTGCACGCCTGGACCGAGGTCTACTTCGACGGGGCTGGTTGGGTGCCGTTCGACGCCACCCCGGCGTACGGGGTGCCCGGCTCCACCCGGTCGGCCTGGGCACCGGACACTGACGCGCCGGAGGCGCCCAGCCCGAGCTCCGGCGCCACGAGCGCCCCGACGGACCCGGGCGCCTCGACGGAGTCGACCGGCCCGGACAACGCCGACCGGGACACCGACGACGGGCTCGCTCTCGGCGGGACGACGCCGAACGAGCAGCCACCGGTCTGGCCCTGGTGGGCAGCGGGGCTGGTGGCCCTGCTGGTGCTGCTCGCGGTGCCCGCGCTGCGCCGGATGGCCCTGCGCCGCCGACGCAGTGGCCGCGCGGCGAGCGGGGCGATGGCCTCCGCCAGGGTCGACGGCGACAGCGAGCCGGGGGCACATCCGGTGGTGGTCAGCGCGGACGCCAACCTGGCCCGCGCGGACGCGCACGCCGCCTGGGCGGAGCTGCTCGACACGCTTGTGGACTTCCGGGTCCCGGTCGATCCGACCGAGACGCCCAGGGCGACCGCGGACCGGCTGGTCCGGGACTCCCTCGACGATGACGACGCGATCGGGTCGGCGCGGCTGCTCGGCCGGGCGGAGGAGCGGGCCCGCTACGCGCGGGACCCGCTGACCGGTGAGCCGTTGCTGCCGGCGCTGCGCGCGGTCCGTGCGGCGCTCGCGACACGGGCGGACCGACGGACCCGCCTGCGCGCCGCCGTGCTGCCGCCCTCGGTGCTGCTGCGCTGGCGCACCACGATGGCCGACAGTTCCAGCCGGATGGTGGCGCTCACCGGGCAGGCCCGGTACCGACTGCTGCGGTGGAACCCTCGACGGCTGCTGGCCGGCCGGGCAGCTCGCTGACCGACCGGCTCCCTGGCAGGGGACGGCGGCCCACCCGCCGCCGTCCCAGGCCCGGCCGGCATCCCTGCGCCCGGCTCAGCGTCTCCAAGATCAGGTGATGAGAAGCAAGATCAGGTGATGAGAAGTAGGCACGGCACGTTGCAGCGACCTACTTTTCATCACCTGATCATGCGTCGGCTTCCGGCGAGCGGCGCGGCAGCGCGACAGCGCGGCGCGAGCCGGGCCGGCGGGGCTGGCCCAGCCGGGGGCCGGCGGGGCGGGCAGCGGTAGAGGGCGTGCGGATACGACGGAGGTCGCCGGGGGCTGTGCCCGGCGACCGCTCGTCGCGGCGTACGGCCCGCTTCAGCAGCGGGACCGGCTCAGCGGTGCCCCTCCGGGCGCTGCCGCCACCTGTCCTCCATGCGGTCCAGGATTGACGACCGGCGACCGGATCGGCCACCGCGGGGACGACGACGACTCGTCGTGCCGCCCACCACGTGCAGGTCGGGTGACTGCGACCGCCGGTGCGACTGCACCGCGAACGCGGCCGACGCCAGCATGACGACGAAGCCCGCCACCGCCAGTGGTGGAGTCTTGATCACCGCGCCATAGACCAGTAGAGCCAAGCCAGCGATGATGACGCCGGCGGCGACGAGCAGGCGACGCCGCGCATGGAAGCGCGGATCGCTGGCGCGCACGGCCGAGGCGAATTTGGGGTCCTCGGCAAGCGACCGCTCGATCTGCTCGAACAGCCGCTGCTCGTGCTCCGAGAGCGGCACGGCACTCCTCCCCGGTCACGTTGGTCGGGCCCGTTCGGGCCGTCAGACCGTGGCAGCCAACCGGCTGCTTACCCGCAAGTCTACGAGGGGGGTCGCGCGTCGGAAAGCGGGACGACCTATGGGCGGGGTGGATTTTCGTTTCGACGGGGATCACGGTCGCCCATCAGACTGGCCGGACCTATGACGGACCGCCCGAAACGGGCAGCGGCGGCGTCCGCGGCAGCTTCCGCTTCGCGCCAGCCGCGCTCGGGCGCGCCGAGGGTGAGTTGCCGGGGTGCGCCTTGGGCCGGGGCGAGCCCTTCCACCCGGACACCGACGAGGCGGATCCGCTCGCCCGGGTCCAATGCGGTGTAGAGCGCCCAGACCGTGTCGAACATCTCGCGGGCGGTGTCGGTGGGAACGTCGAGGGTGCGAGACCGGCTGACGGTGCGGAAGTCGGCCAGCCGGACCTTGAGTGAGACGGTGCGCCCGACCTGCCCGGAGCCGCGCAAACGGACACCGACCTTCGCGCTGAGCGCCAGCAACGCACGGCGGATCTCCAACGGGTCGGCCACGTCGACGTCGAAGGTCACCTCGGCGCCGATCGACTTGTCGACGTGCTCGGGGCTGACCCCGCGCGGGTCGCGCCCCCAGGCCAACTCGTGCAGGTGTGACGCCGAGGCGGCACCGACGGCTCGGCGGAGCATGCCCACCGGCGCCTCGGCCAGGTCGCCGACTGTGGTCAGGCCGAGCCGGCGGAGCGCCTCAGCGGCGCGCTCCCCCACCCCCCACAGGGCGTCCACCGGCAGCGGGTGCAGAAAATCGAGCACCTGCCCCGGGGGCACGACCAGCATGCCGTCCGGCTTGGCCCTGGTGGAGCCCAGCTTGGCCACGAACTTTGTCGGCGCCACCCCGACCGAGCACGTCAGCGCCTGCTCGTCGGCGACCCGGCGGCGGATCAGCCGAGCGATGGTGGCCGGGGAGCCGAAGAGCCGACGGGCACCTGTCACGTCGAGGAACGCCTCGTCGAGGGAGAGCGGCTCGACCAGGGGCGTGACGTCCCGGAAGATCTGCATGACGGCCCGGGAGGCGGCCGTGTAGGCGGAGAAATCCGGTGCCAGGTAGACCGCGTGGGGGCAGCGGGCCCGGGCCTGACTGGTCGGCATCGCGCTGCGGACGCCGTACCGGCGGGCCTCGTAGCTGGCCGAGCTGACCACCCCGCGCGGGCCGACACCGCCGACGACCACCGGCCGGCCACGCAGCTCTGGGCGACGGCGCACCTCGACGGCGGCGAAGAAGGCGTCCATGTCGACGTGCAGGATCGGGCTGGCGGAGTCGTCGGCGTCCGGCCCGAAGCGCGGATCGTCGCCCCGGGGCAACGACTGGCTGCGGCCCATCCCGGCAGGTTAACCCGGAGGTACGACACCACCATCGGCCAGCGGGCCGAACCGCCCTCGGGATCAGCCCCGGACGACCAGCAGCGGCACGGTCAACTCCGCGGCGGTGTCCGACCCGTGGTAGGCCACCAACTTCGACGCCATCGGCCGCTCGGTGCGACTGGCCATGACCGCGTACGTGTCGTTGCAGATCACCACCACGTCGCCGATCCGACCCAGGTGCTCCTCGGCCACCGGCCCGAACCAGCCGGTGGCCACCATCTCGTCGCGGGTGCGTACCCGGGCCGTGGCGCCCAGCACCTCCGACCAGGCGGCCCGCACGTCGTCCACCGCGCCCGGCTCGACGTGCAGGTAGCGGACCCGGGCCTCGCCGGCCACCAGCCGCACGCCAGCGCGCAGTCGCGGATCAGTATCCAGGTCGAAGCGGTGCCCGGCAGGGATGTCGAGCTGCCCGTGGTCGGCGGTCACCAGCAGCGCCGCGTCCGGCGGCAGCCCGTCGACCAGTCGGGCGACCAGGGCGTCCACCTCGGTCGCGGCGACCCGCCAGGGTGCCGAGTCGACGCCGCTGACGTGGCCGTGCCGGTCCAGGTCGGCGTGGTAGCCGGAGACCAGTGTGGGCCCGGCCCCGGCGGCCAGCGCGGCCAGCATGGCGGTGGCCACCGCGTCCGCGCCGGCGGCGCCCCGGAAGTCGCCACCCCGGTTGGCGGCCACTGTCAGCCCGCTGCCGCCGAACTCCGGCCGGCTCACCACGCTCGTCGTGACCCCGGCGGCGCGGGCCCGCTCCAACTGGGTGGGCACCGGCTGCCAGCACAGCGGCGACGGATCGGCGGCCCAGTCGGTGTGGGTGAGCACCCGATCGGTGCCGGGCACCCGCACGGTGAAGCCGAGCACGCCGTGCGCGCCCGGCGCGACACCAGTGCCCAGCGACACCAGGCTGGTCGGGGTGGTGGACGGGAAACCGGCGATGAGCGGCCGGCCCACGGTCGCGGCGAGCCCGGCGACAGTCGGCGCGTACGGCGCCGCGACCGGTAGCTGGTACCAGCCGAGCCCGTCGACGAGCAGCACCGCGATCCGGCGTACCCCGGCCAGCGCGGGCCGGAGCCCGAGCGGGTCGGTCGAGCCGGGCACCCCGAGCACGGCCAGCGCGCTGGGCAGCACGTCGGCGAGGCGTCCGCCGCCGTGGCCCGGCCCGAGGACCTCCAGCGGTGCCGGCTGGCCACCGGCCTCGGCGATCATGCCGGCCGGCGGGCGAACAGGTGCAGTTGTGCGGCCAGGTCCCGGTACGGCGGTTGGGCGGCCAGCACACGTTCCAGCTCGACCACGGCCGTGGACTGCCCGTCGGCGACAGCGGCCGGCAGCAGGTCGGCCAGCACACGTACCCCGTGGATCTCCTCGACCACCAGCCCGGCGGCGCCGAGCAGCGCGGCGGCGCCGGGGGCGTCGTAGCGTCGGCGCAGCGTGTCGCGCGGGCCCGCGGTGCCGGCCGGATCGGCGGCCAGGGTGGTCGCGACGTCCAGGTGCCCGTTCATCGCGCGGCCCAGCACGGCAGCGGCCCGGCCGGCCACCAGCACACTGGCCGCGCCACCCGGGCGCAGCGCGGTGGCCAGCGCGGTCACCACCGGCGTCGGGTCGTCGACCACCTCCAGGACGGCGTGGCAGAGCACCAGGTCGACGCCGGCCGGCTCGACCAACCCGGCGAGGGCGTCACCGTCGCCCTGCACGGCGGCGATCCGGTCGGCCACCCCGGCCTCGGCGGCGCGGCGGGTGAGCGCGGCGAGCGCATCGGGGCTGGCGTCGACGACGGTGACCCGGTGCCCGGCGCGGGCCAGCGGAACGGCGAAACCACCGGTGCCGCCGCCCACGTCCAGCACTGTGAGCTCGGCGTCGCCGCGCCGGTCCAGCTCGGCACGGAGCACCGACCAGATCACGGCGGTGCGGGGTGTCAGCGGCGGCTCGGCGAACCGGCCTCGGGTCTGCTCCACCCGGCCGAGCCTAGTCACTCGGCCCGGTGGTGGTGTGGGCGTGTGGCGGGGGCGCCCACCACACGCCCGATCGGTGCGTGGCGCGGCGCCGGTCAGGCCTCGGTGCCCTCGGCCTCGTCCTCCGCCCGGGACCGGCGCTCGTTGGCCACCGGACCGTTCGTCACCTCGTACTCGCGGGGGTCGGCGAGGTGCGACGGCACCCAGCCGGTGCCCAGTCGGGTCCGCCGGGCGTTGGCGATTCCACCGGTGTACGCGTGATTTCCCGTCACTGTCGTTCCCCCTCACGGATCACGGGCCGCTCTGCCCGCTCGGGACGAGTCTCCCGCTCGACGGCTCGGGAAACCGTAATGTGGATCACTGAATCAGCGGAAGTCCCGGGAGGCCGGACGCACCGGTGGCTCGATGGCGTCCAGTCGGTCGGCGACCAGGTTGGTCACCCCCTCGTGCCGCTGCAACCGCCCCCGGACCACCAGCGCGGCACTGGTCCGCGCCACCCGCCGGTAGCGCTGCCACAGCCCCGGCGAACAGGTGACGTTGAGCATTCCCGTCTCGTCCTCCAGGTTGAGGAAGGTGACCCCGCCCGCGGTCGCCGGACGTTGCCGGTGGGTGACGATGCCGCCGACCCGGATCCGTTGCCCCGGCTCCACCCGGCCGAGCCGGGCGATCGGCACCGCGCCGAGCACGTCGAGCTGACCCCTGATGAAACGGGCGGGGTGGCTCTCCGGCGACAACCCGGTGGCCCACACGTCGGCGACCAGCCGGTCCACCGCCTCCATCCCGGGCAGCGTGGGCGCCGCCGCGCCGGTCACCGTGCCGGGCAACCGGCCCGGTCGGTCCTGGGCCGCCGCACCGGCGGCCCACAGCGCCTGCCGCCGGGTCAGCCCGAAACAGGCGAAGGCGTCCGCGGTGGCCAACGCCTCCAACTGCGCGGCGGTGAGACCGAGCCGCCGGGCCACATCCGGCATGTCCCGGTACGGCCCGTCGGCGACCCGTTCGGCCTCGATCCGCTCGGCCACGTCGGCACCGAGCGTGCGCACACTGGACAGGCCGAGCCGGACGGCGGGGCCGCCCAGCCCCCAGGCGTGCGGCGGCTCCCCCGGCCCGCTGCCCCACCGGGTCTCCGGGGTGGACTCCAGCACCGCCAGTGCCCCGCTGGCGTTGATGTCCGGACGACGGACCTCCACCCCGTGCCGGCGGGCGTCGTCGACCAGGGTCTGCGGCGAGTAGAAACCCATCGGCTGGGCGTTGAGCAGCGCGGCCAGGAACGGCGCGGGGTGGTAACGCTTGAGCCAGGAGCTGGCGTAGACCAGGTAGGCGAAGCTCATCGCGTGACTCTCCGGGAAGCCGTAGCTGGCGAACGCGGTGAGTTTGCGATAGACGTCGTCGGCCAGCTCACCGGTGATGCCCCGCTCCGCCATCCCGGCGTAGAGCCGGTCGGCGATCCGGGTCATCCGCTCGACCGACCGTTTGGCGCCCATCGCCCGGCGCAACTGGTCGGCCTCGGCCGCGTCGAAGCCGGCCAGGTCGATGGCGAGCTGCATCAGCTGCTCCTGGAACAACGGCACACCCAGGGTCTTCTCCAGGGCGTTGCGCATCAGCGGGTGCGCGAAGGTCACCGGTTCCTGGCCGTTCTTGCGGCGGATGAACGGATGCACCGAGCCACCCTGGATCGGGCCGGGACGGATCAGCGCCACCTCGACCACCAGGTCGTAGAACTCGCGGGGCTTGAGTCGGGGCAGGGTGGCCATCTGGGCCCGACTCTCCACCTGGAACACTCCGACCGAGTCGGCCCGGCAGAGCATGTCGTAGACCTCCGGGTCGTCCAGGGTCATGTCACCCAGGTCGAGCCGGGACCCGATCATGTCGTAGCCGTAGTGCAGGGCGGAGAGCATGCCCAGGCCGAGCAGGTCGAACTTGACCAGGCCCACCGCGGCGCAGTCGTCCTTGTCCCATTGCAGGACGCTGCGCCCGGGCATCCGCCCCCACTCCACCGGGCAGACCTCGATCACCGGCCGGTCGCAGATCACCATGCCGCCGGAGTGGATGCCCAGGTGCCGCGGGAACGTCTGCAACTCGTTGGCGTACTCCACCACCTGCTCGGGGATGTTCTCGACATCGACAGTGGCGACCGAACCCCACCTGTCGATCTGCTTGCTCCAGGCGTCCTGCTGCCCCGGGGAGTAGCCGAACGCCTTGGCCACGTCCCGCACGGCCGACCGGGGCCGGTAGGAGATGACGTTGGCGACCTGGGCGGCGTGCTCCCGGCCGTAACGGGTGTAGACGTGCTGGATCACCTCCTCCCGGCGGTCGGACTCGATGTCCACGTCGATGTCGGGTGGGCCGTCCCGTTCCGGGGCGAGGAACCGCTCGAAGAGCAGTTGGTGCCGGACCGCGTCCACATTGGTGATCCGCAACGCGTAGCAGACCGCCGAGTTGGCCGCCGAACCCCGACCCTGGCAGTAGATGTCCTGGTCACGGCAGAACGTGACGATGTCGTAGACCACCAGGAAATAGCCGGGGAAACCCAGCTCCTCGATCATGTTCAGTTCGTGCTCGAGTTGCGCGTACGCCGTCGGGTGCGCCTGCGGCGGCCCGTAACGCTCGTGCGCCCCGTCAGCTGTCAGCTTCCGCAGCCAACTCATCTCGGTGTGCCCCGGCGGCACCGGGTACGCCGGTAGCTGCGGCGCGACGAGTTGGAGGTCGAAGGCCAACTCGGCGCCGAACTCGGCGGCCCGCGCCACCGCACCCGGGTACGCGGCGAACCGGGCCGCCATCTCCGCGCCGCTGCGCAGGTGGGCGGTGGCCGCCGCGGGCAACCAGCCGTCGATCTCGTCCAGGCTGCGTCGGGCCCGGACCGCGGCGACGGTGGTGGCCAGCCGACGCCGGCCGGGGCTGGCGTAGTGCACGTTGTTGCTGGCCACCGTCGGCAACCCGGCCGCGGCGGCCAGCTCGGCGAGCGCGTCGTTACGGTCGGCGTCGACGGGATGACCGTGGTCGGTCAGCTCCACGGCCACCGTCTCCGCGCCGAAGAGCGCGGTCAGCCGGTCCAACTCGCGGGCCGCCGCGTCCACCCCCTCGGTGAGCAGCGCCCCCGGCACGTGCCCCTTGCGGCAGCCGGTCAGCACCAGCACATGGTCACGCAGCTCGGCGGCGACCTCCTCCAGGTCCCCGTAGTCCGGGCGGCCCTTCTCCCCGCCGCGCAGTTGGGCGCGGGCGATGGTGGTGGCCAGCCGGGCGTACCCCTCGTGGCCGTGCGCGAGCACCAGCAGGTGCGCGCCGTGCGGGTCGGGCTCGCCGTTCTGCGGGCCGGGCAGGCCGAGGGACAGCTCCGCGCCGAAGATGGTCGGCAGGCCCAGCGTACGAGCTGCCTCGGCGAAGCGGACCACCCCGTAGAAGCCGTCGTGGTCGGTGACGGCGAGCGCGGTGAGCCCCAGCCGGGCCGCCTCCTCGGCCAGCTCCTCCGGGTGGCTGGCGCCGTCGAGGAAGCTGAAGTTGGTGTGCGCGTGCAGCTCCGCGTAGGGCACCACGCCGTCGGGGCGGGTCAGCTCCGGTGGCTGGTACTGCTCCCGGCGGCGGCTCCAGGCCGGGGAGTCGCCGCCATCGGCGTCCACGGCGAGCGGGTCCACCACGTGCAGGTGCCGCTCGCCCCGGCTCCCCCGCTTGTCTCCGGCCCGCCCGGAGAGCACCCGCTCCAGCTCCGACCAGGGCATCTTCGGGTTGTGGAAGCTCATCCGGCCGCTCCGGCCGCTCCGGCCGCTCCGGCCGCGTTGCTCGGCCCGGTACTGCTCGGCCGAGGGATGCTGGGCGACCGGGTCGACGACGAACACGACGGCGGTCGCCCCGACGGCGGCGAGAGGTGCGATGAGCGTGATGACTCACAGACATCAAGATGTCTGTGAGTCATCACGCTCATCAGGACATCTGCTCCCCGGCCAGCGCGGAGCCAGCCGACGCCGGACAGGGATCGACCTGACTTAGTCATAGATCGCTTCCACCAACCACTGCCCCGACTCCACGGCCAGCAGCAGGGCAGCACCGTCGGCCAGGCTGACCTGGAACCGGGCCCGACGGCGGGCCTCGGCCGGCGCCCACCAGCGCTCGTCCACCGGCCACGGCCCGGCCCAACCCACGATCTCCGCTGGCTGACCGGTGCCGACCACCAGTCGGGCGGGCGCGGCGCTCACGGCCAACCGCGCGCTGATCACCACCGGCTCGCCAGCGGCGTCGTGCACGGTCGCGGCGAGCGGACTGGGCAGCACCACGGCGGGCGCGGGCGGTGGCAGCCGGCCGGGCCACGGCGGAGCTTCGGGCCGGGCCGGGAGGCGTTCGTCGCCCCACGGCACCAGTCGTACCTGGTCGGCCGGGGCGCGCCCACCCCCGAGCACCGCGGTGACCACCGCCTCCGGGCCGAGGATGCCCTGCACCCGGCTCAACGCCCGGTGCGCGCGTTCCCGCTCCTCACCGGTCTCCCCCCAGAGGCCGGCCTGCAGACCGGCCTGGGCGATCACCCCGTCCGGGATCAGTCGCAGCCGGATGATGCCGGCCGTCGGCCGGGCCGGTCGGGCACCGGCGCGGCCGTTGCTGCCGGAGAGCCACCCGTCGAGCTGCCAGCGCACCCGGTCGGCGATGGCCGCGGCGGTGAGCAGGCCGTCGTGCCGCCACACCCGGTGCAGCTCCTGCCCGTGCTCGGTGACCGCCTCGATGCCGAGCCGGGTGCAGGCCAGGCCGTGCCCGGCCAGCCGCTCGTGCAGCTGCTCGGCCAGCGCCCGGGCCACGAACGCCGCCGCGTCGACCCGGTCGATCGGGTCGTCGTACTCCGCGGTCACCGTCAGGTCGGCCGGCGGCTGCCGGACGGCGAGTGGGCGGTGGTCCCGCCCGGCGGCCAGCCGGTGAGCCAGCGCACCGTCGAACCCGAACCGGGCCAGCACGTCGCCGGCCGGCAGGGCGGCGAAGTCGCCGAGGGTGCGTACTCCCAGCCGGCGCAGCAGGTCGGCGAGCGCCGACCGCCCGAGCGCCTCGACCGGCAACCCGGCCAGGAACTCCGGTGTCCCACCCGGTGCCACCACCCGGCCGGCGCGAGCGGCCAACCCGGCCGCGAACACCCCGTCGGCGATGCCGACCTGGCTCTCCACCAGGCACGACTGCGCCACATGCTCGATGATCCGCTCAGCGGCCGCCTCCTCGCCGCCGAGGTAACGGCCCGGCCCCCGGGCGGCCACCGCGCAGGCGCCCGGACGGACCACCTCGACACCGGCGACCAACTCCTCCACCGCGGCGACCACCGGTTCGAACGCCCGGGCGTCCCGGCCGGGGTCGTACTCCACGACGGTGAGCTGCGGACAGCGCCCCTGTGCCTCCCGCTTGCGCAGACCTCGACGCACCCCCTCGGCGCGGGCCTGCTCGGAGCAGGCGACCACCCGGTTGGCGTGCAGCACGGCGACCGGGCCGGTCGCCGGCACCCCGTCGACGATCTCGGCGGCGAGCACCGGCCAGTCCGGGCACCACAGCAGCAGCGTGCGTGCCGGCGCGCCGGTCACCCCTGACCGACCAGCGCGAGTGGCGCGGCCGATCGACCCACGGGCGACGGCAGCGTACGAGGGATCACCCGGGTCAACTCGTCACCCGGGAGCCAGACCTTGATCTCCTTGGGCCGGGCAGCCGCCCCGCGCCCGCGCGCCGAGACGGTGATCTCCCGGCGGCGCAACCGCCCCCGGCCCAGCCCGAGACCCTCCCAGACTCCCCGGACCACCTGCAGCGTCACGTCCGCGCCGTCCCACCGGCCGTACGGGACGAGCACGCTGCCGCGCTGCCGGGCCCGGGCGGCCAACCGGGTGGCGACCGAGGCGGAGACCGAGGCCGGCACGGTGGTGACCACGACGTCCACCCCGTCGATCAGCGCGGCGACCACGGTGGCCCACTCGGGGCCGGGGTTCGGCACCAGGGCCAGCCGGTCCAGGGCGATGCCCAGCTCAGCCGCCGCGCCCGCGCCGAACGTCGGCACCCCGACCACGGCGCACCACGAGCCGGCCCGGGACGCCTCGGCGAGCAGGGCCAGCATCAGCGAGGTGCCACCGCTGCGGCGGGGCTGGCCGGCGGCGACCGCGATGGTGCTGCCCCGGCGCAGGCCCCGGTTGGGCAACAGACCGGTCAGCTCGGGCACCACCGGCAGCACCCGGTGGCCACCGACCGGGTCGGGCGCGCTCGCCGGGCGCACCAGATCGGCCAGCGCGGCGGAACCAGCCACCATGCGGCCCGCCATTGGACCAACTCCCCCGTCGTTGCTGTGGATCAGATCAGGATCGGCACGCCGTGCCACCGGCCGCCCGGCTCCCCTCGCGGGGCGGCCGGTGGCACGGCGGGATCAGGCGGCGAGGCCGTCCAGGGCCGGTTGGTGGGCCACGCCGAGCGCGGTTTCCACCACCGTGACGAACTGTTCGGCAGCGCGGAGCAGATCGTCGGCCTCCCGGGCGCTGACCACCCGGGGGATGCCGGCCTCGGCGGCGGCGCGCTTGCTGGCCCCCGCGGCGAAGAACCGGGACCACTCGTCGAGCTCCGGAGCGACAGCGCAGAGGAGGACCCAGACGCTGGTGATCCGGTTGCGTCGACTCGGCGCGGGGCGGGCCCGGGCGGCGAGCAGAGCTGCCGCCGCGCGCAGGGCGGCCAGGTGGGCAGCCGCGTAGCGCAGGCCGTCAGGTCGGGTCTGGCCGGCCTCGACCAGCCCACGGCGGGCCAACGTGAGGAGTTGGGCGGGGGTGCGGTGCGGCAGCACGTGCGCCGGCACCGTCGGTGCCTGAGCCGGGTTGGTCGGCATGGGTGTCTCTCCTCCACGTGGCCGAGACGTCACTGCGGCGGCTGATGCCACCGACGAGACGCCGAGGTCGGGTGGTGCGGAGGAAGACGCACCGGGTGTGGCCGGCCGGGTGTGGATGCTTCCCCACACCACACCCGGCCGGCGGACCGGCGGGTGCGTCGCCCGCCGCCCGGGGGTCGTGGGCGGCGAGCGACGCTCCTGCCTAATTGGGACCAGGCTCGCGACTGCCCGGAAACCCAGGTGCGGCCCGCGGAGCCGCACCGCCCGGAGGTGGCGCCGCGAAACGCCGCGCTCCGGCTGGTTGGAACGGGCGTTCGAGGCAATCGAACACTCGTTCTAACTGCTGCTGACAGTACACCTCCCCTCCGACGAAAATGCAACGTGTGACGCGCCGAGCGTGCCGGCCGACTGAACCGGCCACCAACGGACCGGGAAGAATGGCGGGATGCAGCCACACCCGAACGTACGGGCGGTGCAGGACGCGCTCACCGCCGCCGGCACCCTCGACGGCGCCGGTGAGCCCAGCGTGGTCCGTCTGCTGCCCGACGCGGTGCACACCGCCGCGGCGGCCGCCGAGGCGCTCGACGTCGAGGTCGGCCAGATCGCCAACTCACTGATCTTCGACGCGGACGACACGCCGTTGCTCGTCCTCACCTCCGGCGCACACCGGGTCGACACCGCCGGCCTGGCGGCATCGATCGGCGTCACCCGACTGCGTCGGGCCACCCCGGAGTTCGTCCGGGCCCACACCGGGCAGCCGATCGGCGGGGTCGCCCCACTCGGGCACCCGTACCCGCTGCGCACCCTGGTGGACACGGCGCTGGCGGCGTACCCGGAGATCTGGGCCGCGGGCGGCGTAACCCAGGCGGTCTTCCCGACCACCTACCCCGAGCTGTTGCGGGTCACCGCCGGCACCCCCGCCGAGGTGGCGTGAGCGAGCGGAGCGAGCGAACCAGCAGGCACAGCAGCGACACGTTCGCACCGCCGCGAAGCGGTGGCGCAAACGAGCGGAGCGAGCGAACCAGCAGGCACAGCGGCGACGTCAGCGCGGCTCCGGAGTTGGTCACGCTGCACGTGTGGCGGACCTCCCCTGGCGCGCTGCCCCGGGCGCTGACCCGGATGGCGGTGGACCCCCGCCGGTTGCGGGCCCTCCCCGGCGTTCGTTTCGGCAAGCTGCTGGGCACCGGAACCGGCACCGACTTCGGGCCCCGGGACGCCGACCTGACCCGGTGGGCGGCGCTGACCGTCTGGGACTCCCCCGCCGCGGCGGCCGGCTTCGACGACTCTCCGGTCGGGCGGGCCTGGGCGCGCATCGCCCACGCCCAGGCACGAATCGACCTACGCCCGTTGACCAGCCGGGGCGAGTGGTCCGGCCGGCGGCCGTTCGGCGACCCGTCGGGCGGCCGGGTCACCGGCCCGGTGCTGGCACTGACCCGGGCCCGGCTGCGGGCCCGGCGGGCGGCCACCTTCTGGCGGGCGATCCCGCCGGTGGCCGCCGCTCTGCGCGACGCGCCCGGGCTGTTGGCCCGGTTCGGGGTCGGAGAGGCCCCGTTGGGTTGGCAGGGCACGGTGAGCGTGTGGCGCGACCCGACGGACCTGGTGGCGTTCGCGTACCGTCACCCGGAGCACCGGGCGGCGATCATGCGAACCCCCACCGCGGGCTGGTACGCCGAGGAACTGTTCGCCCGGTTCGAGGTGCGCGACGTGGTCGGCGACCGGTCGGTGCTCGGATGGGTCGTCGACGGCGGCCCGGAAACGGTGAAGGGTGGACGGGCATGAGGTTGGTGCGCTGGACGCCGGACGATCTCGTCCGGCGGCTGGACGACGTGGTGGCCGTCTACGGCGAGGCGATGGGATACCGCACCGACCTGCTGGAGGCCCGGCGCGGTTACATCGCCACCCACGTCCGCCGACCGGGTTTCCGGGCGGTCGCCAGCCTGACCAGTGAGGGTCACCTCGCCGGCTTCGGCTACGGCTACCTGGGCGCCTCCGGTCAGTGGTGGCACGACCAGGTGCACCGCGCGCTGAACGCCCCGACCCGCACGCGCTGGCTCACCCACTGTTTCGAGGTGGTCGAGCTTCACGTCCGGCCACCGGCGCAGGGGCACGGCCTGGGCACCGGGCAGCTGCGCGCGCTGCTCGGCATGGCGGAGGGCGACACCGTGCTGCTGTCCACCCCGGAGGCCGACGAGCAGACCTCGCGGGCCTGGCGGTTGTACCGACGGTTCGGCTTCGTCGACGTGCTGCGCGACTTCCACTTCCCCGGCGACGAGCGACCGTTCGGCGTACTCGGTCGGGATCTGCCGCTCGAGCCACCGGCGTCATGACCCGGCGGATCTCCTGGACGCTGCTCGCCGTCCTGGTCCTCGCCCAGATCTGCTACCCGCTCACCACCGGCGCCACCCGGGCCGGGCTCACAGTGGCTACCGTCGTCCTCGGTTGGCTGCTCTCGGTCGGCCACGCGCTGCTCAGCCGGGGCCCACGGGTGGCGGCGGCGCTGGTCGCGGTGGCCACCGGCGGCGGGTTCGCGATCGAGGCGATCGGGGTGGCCACCGGCGTGCCGTTCGGCAGCTACGACTACTCCGGGGAGCTGGGTCCCAAGCTGGCCGGCGTGCCGCTGATCATTCCGCTGGCCTGGACCTGGATGGCCTGGCCGGCCTGGCTGGCAGCGGTCCGACTGACCGGCGGCGGGACCACGACGGCTGGCGGCAGCGGGCCGACAGCCGGCGGCAGCGGGCCGACAGCCGGCGGCAGCGGGCCGACGGTGGGTCGATGGGTGGGGCGGATCGCGCTGGCCACCGTGGGGCTGGCCGCCTGGGACCTCTTCCTCGACCCGCAGATGGTGGCCGAGGGCTACTGGGTCTGGCGCGACGCCACCCCGGCCCTGCCCGGCCTGGCCGGCATCCCGGTCTGCAACTACCTGGGCTGGCTGCTCTTCGCGGTGCTGATGATGAGCGCGCTGCGTCCGCTGGCCGGGCCGGCCGCCGAACACACCGATCGGCGGGACCACCCGATGCTCGCGCTCTACCTGTGGACGTACTTCTCCAGCATCCTGGCCCACGCCGTCTTCCTCGACCTGCCCGCCTCGGCGCTCTGGGGCGCCGCCGGCATGGCGGTGACCGCCGTACCCCTGGCGGTGACCCTCCTGCGTGCCCGCCGGGGCGGTGACCCCGGTCGGGAGGCCCACCAGCCACACCGCCCCGGCGTCGACGCGACCCGATGACCGTCCTGCTCGCCCTGCTCATCGCCGTCGCCGCGTTGACCGGACACACCTGGCTCAACGCCACCCGGTGGCTACGCCGACCCACCGACCGGCCCGACGAGGTCGACGAGCCGGTCACCGTGCTGCTGCCGCTGCGCGACGAGGCCACCCGGGTCACGCCCTGCCTGCGTGCCCTGCTGGCCCAGCGCGGCGTACCCGGGCTGCGCGTCGTGGTCCTCGACGACGGGTCCACCGACGGCACCGCCGACGTGGTCCGCGCGGTGGTCGGCGACGACCCCCGGGTCACGCTGCTCACCGGGGTCGCCCCACCACCGGGCTGGCTGGGCAAGCCGCACGCCTGCTGGCAGCTGGCCACCCGGGCCGATCCGGACGCCACCGCGCTGGTCTTCGTCGACGCCGACGTGGTGCTCGCCCCGCACGCCGTGGCCGCCGCCGTCACCGAGTTGCGCGCCGCCCGGGCGACGCTGCTGTCGCCGTACCCCCGGATCGTGGTGGCGACGGCCGGCGACCGGTTGGTGCAGCCGCTGCTGCAGTGGCTCTGGCTGACCTTCCTGCCGCTTCGCGCGATGGAGCGCTCGCCGCGGCCGTCGCTGGCCGCGGCGGGCGGGCAGTTCCTGGTGGTGGACCGGCGCGGCTACAACGCCGCCGGCGGGCACGCCGCGGTCGCCGACAAGATCCTGGAGGACGTCGAGCTGGCCCGGGCGGTCAAGCGGGCCGGTGGGCGGATCGCCCTGGCCGACGGCTCCCGGCTGGCCACCTGCCGGATGTACGACGACTGGCCGCAACTGCGCGACGGGTACTCGAAGTCGCTCTGGGCGTCGTTCGGGCACCCGGGCGCGGCGGCGGCCGTGGTGGCGGCGCTGCTGCTGCTCTACACCGCCCCACCGCTGATCGCGCTGACGGGTGCGGCGGCCGGCGCACCGATGGTGGCCACAGTGGGCCTGGCCGCGTACGTGCTCGGGGTGGCCGGACGGGTGCTCACCGCCCGCGCGACAGGTGGCCGGTGGTGGCCCGACGCGCTCGCACACCCCGTGTCGGTCGTGGTCCTCGGTTGGCTGACCCTGCGGTCGTACCATCTGCGAAAGCGACGCCGCCTGACCTGGCGGGGCCGCCCGGTCAGCTAGGGAGGACGCGGCATGGCGCGGATCGTGGTCGTGGGCGCCGGGGTGGGTGGCCTCGCCACCGCCGCCCGGCTGGCCGCCACCGGGCACCAGGTGACCGTCTTCGAGCGGGCCGACACGGTCGGCGGCAAGCTCGGCCGGTACACGCACGACACCCCGGCCGGGTCGTTCCACTTCGACACCGGGCCGAGCCTGCTCACCCTGCCCGAGGTCTTCCACGACCTGTTCGAGGCGACCGGGGCGAAGCTCGACGAATACCTGGACCTGGTTCCGCTGGACCCGATCGTCCGGCACGTCTTTCCCGATGGTGGCCCGACCCTGGACTCGTGCGCCGACCCGGAGGAGTTCACCGCCCGGATCGGGGCCGCGTTCGGTGACCGGGCGGCGGCCGACTGGCAGCGGCTGTGGCGCCGGGCGGCGCGCGTGTGGAACGCCTCCTCACGGGACATCCTGCGGCGTACCGTCGACTCTCCCCGCGATCTCGCGTCGCTGGCCTGGCGCGTCGGCGACCTGGCCGCCATCGCCCCGGGCCGCAGTCTGCGCGGCCTGGGCCGCCGGCACCTGTCCGATCCGCGGCTGCGGATGATGCTGGACCGGTACGCCACCTACACCGGCGCCGACCCACGTCGGGCACCGGCGGCACTGGTCGCGGTCCCCTACGCCGAGCTGGCCTTCGGCGGCTGGTACCTGCGCGGTGGTCTGGGCACGCTCGCCGACGCGCTGCTGACCCGCTGCCTGGACCTCGGCGTGGTCGTGCAGACCGACGCCACTGTCACCCGGATCGACGCCACCGGTGGCCGGGTGCACGGGGTACGCCTCGCCGGCGTCACCACCCCGGTACCCGCCGACGTGGTGGTGGCCAACGTGGACGCGCTCACCGTCTACCGTGACCTGCTGCCGCACCCGCGTCGACTGACCACGCTGACCGACCGCAGCCTCGCCGGCTTCGTGCTGCTGCTCGGCGTCTCCGGCAGCACCGGGCTGGCCCACCACAACGTTTTCTTCCCGGACGACTACGACGCCGAGTTCGACGCGGTCTTCGGTGACCCCGGGCGCGGTGTACGGGCCCGGCCGGCGGCCGACCCGGCGGTGTTCGTCACAGTCGCCGACGACCCGATGGTCCGCCCAGCCGGACACGAGGCGTGGTTCGTGCTGGTCAACGCCGCCCGACAGGGCACCGCGGCGGGCGCTGTCGACTGGCGACGCCCGGGGCTGGCCGACGCGTACGCCGACCGGATCCTGGACGTGCTGGCGCGGCGCGGCACGGACGTGCGCGACCGGCTGCTGTTCCGCGAGATCCGCACCCCGGCCGACCTGGACGTGGCGACCGGCGCACCGGGTGGGTCGATCTACGGCACCGCCGGTGGGCTGCTGCGCCCGGCGAACCGGGGCCCGGTTGACGGGCTGTGGCTGGTGGGCGGCTCCACCCACCCGGGCGGTGGGTTGCCGATGGTGACCCTCTCCGCGCAGATCGTCGCCGACGAGATCGGCCCCGCCTGGTAGACCCGGCGGCCCGGCTGCTCAATCGGTGTCGAGCCGGGCTGGCCCGGCCGCTCAATCGGCGTCGATCAGGGTGCGACGGATGCTGGAGAGCAGTTGCCCCAGGCCGAAACCGGCCAGCAGCACCCAGACCGCGGTCGCCATGGTGATGGTGCCAGCGGCCAGGTCCGGCTCGATCAGCCCGGCCAGCCCGGCGACCAGCAAGCCGACCAGCGCCACCGAGACCCGGGTGGGGCGTTCGCCCACCGTCACCGCGCCGATCTCCCGCATGCCGGCGGCGACCGCCCGCGCCCGGACGTACTCGTGCAACCAGGACAGCGCGCCGCCCGCGACCACCAGCCCACCTGGTGCGCCCACCAGCCAGAAGGCCAGCAGCCACGCCACCTCACCGAGCCGGTCGGCGACCGAGTCGTAGACGTAGCCGAGCCGGGTGGTGCGGCCGGTGGCGACCGCCACCGCACCGTCCACGCTGTCCGCCACGGCGGCGAGCAGCACGAACAGCGCGCCGAGGAACGGCCCGTCCCCCGGCCGGCCCACCAGCAACGGTACGCAGAAGCAGAGCAGCACCCCGGCCACGGTGACCGCGGTGGGGCTGACCCGCAGTCGACCCAGCACGTATCCGACGTGGTACGCGAATCGCAGCCAGGCCCGCACCACCGGCGCGGCGACCCGAGGGTCGAACCCGCCGTGCAACCGCGCCCACGCCGTGGCGTACTGATCCCAGTTCAGCTGTGTGCCCACCACGGATCAACCGTCGTGCCGGGCAACAGGTGTCGCAGACGCAGCGTTCACACGCGGGCGCCGGCCTTCAGGTTCCGCCAGACCTCGCGGGTCGCGGTGGACCGGTTGAGGGTGATGAAGTGGATTCCCGGCACGCCCTCGTCCAGCAGTCGGCGGCACATCTCGCTGGTCTGCTCGATGCCGAGCCGACGGACGGCGTCCGGGTCGTCGGCGACGCGTTCGAAGCGGGCCGCCAACGCCGGTGGGAACGGCGCACCGGACAGCTGCACGGACCGCTCGATGGTGCTGAACTGGGTCACCGGCATCACCCCGGCCAGGATCGGAGTGTCACAGCCAGCAGCGGCCACCCGGTCACGTAGCCGCAGGTAGTCGTCGGCGTCGAAGAACATCTGGGTGACCGCGAACTCCGCGCCGGCCCGACACTTGCGGACGAACTGGGCGGTGTCGCTGGCCACGTCGGGCGAGCGGGGGTGCTTGTACGGGAAGGCCGCCACGCCGACGCTGAAGTCGCCGGCGTCGCGCACCAGCCGGACCAGGTCCTCGGCGTAGTCCACGCCCTCGGGGTGGCGGATCCACTCACCGCCCGGGTTGCCCGGGGGGTCACCACGAACGGCCAGCACGTTGCGCACCCCCACCCCGGCGAGCCGGCCGACCACGTGCCGCAGCTCGGCGACGGAGTGGTTGACCGCGGTCAGGTGGGCCATCGGCAGCAGTGTCGTTTCGGTGGCGATCCGCTCGGTCACCGCCACTGTGGTGTCCCGGGTCGAACCGCCGGCGCCGTACGTGATCGACACGAACGACGGGCGCAGGGACTCCAGCTCGCGGATGGCCTGCCAGAGCAGCTGCTCCCCCGCCTCGGTCTTGGGCGGGAAGAACTCGAACGAGAAGGTCGGTTGGCGCTCACGGATGAGCTCCCCGATCGCCGGCTGCGGATTGGGGAGTGTCGAGGGAAGACCGAGCGCCACGACCCGACTCTAGCGGTCGATGGCACCAGGACCCAGGCCCTTCCCACCCAGCGGCCCGTGCCACCCGGCCCGGTGGGTGGCGTCGCCCGGCCCGGTGGGCTGCGTCGTCCGGTCTGCCGGGGGTCTGTGCGCGGTGTCGCCGAGTCCGCCGTGAGCCGGTGGATGGTGTCGCACCGCGCGCCCCGACCTGATGGCGGAAAGGCGTCGTACCTGCGGGGTAGAAAGGGACGGTGCGGGAGGGGCGGCGGGGGTGGCCAGGTCTCGCGCGGGGGTCAGCAACCGAGTGGTGACGCCGGTCCGTCCGGTCAGACGGGTGGGTCGTCGCCGCACCGACGCCCGCCAGGAGGACCCATGATCCCGCTCGCATCGCCGCGTCCCGCGCAGCTCGGGCCGCTGCTGGCCCGGTGCCGACTGGCCCGTGGCTGGAGCCAGCAGCGAGCCGCCGCCGAGTTGTGTGCCGCCGCCGGGGTGCCGACATTGAGTCGGCACGAGGTTTCCCGATGGGAACGACAGCGGCGCGTGCCGGGCGGGTTCTGGCTCGGCTGGCTCGCCGTCGTCCTGGACGTGCCGCTGGTGGTGCTCGCGGAGGCCGCCGCGGCCACCCGTCGGGCCGGCTCGACGCGGGCCACCGGGCCGGGCCGCACCGCGGCGGCCGGCGCGCGTCCGGCCGAGCGGACGGGTCCCGGCCGCACCGGCCGCACCGGCGGGACCACGCGTGGCGGTGGAGCACGAGCATGGACGACCGGCTAGCGTCGGGGCGTGAACCACGCTGCTCCCGTGTCCCCCGTCGACCGCGCCGGCCTGCGGCAGCGGGTCGACAAGGCTCTCACCGAGTTCCTGGCCGGCCAACGGGTCCGGCTCGCCGCCGTGGACGAGGCGTTGGATCCGGTGGCCGAGGCGATCGAGGCGTTCGTGCTCGGCGGCGGCAAGCGACTGCGTCCCGCATTCGCCTACTGGGGGTTCCGGGGGGCCGGCGGGCTGGACGGCGACCAGGTGCTGACCGCCCTGGCCGCGCTGGAGTTCGTCCAGGCCAGCGCCCTGATCCACGACGACCTGATGGACCGCTCCGACACCCGACGCGGCGAGCCCGCGGTGCACCGACAGTTCGCCACCCGGCACCGGGAGGCCGGCTGGGGCGGTGACCCGGACGGTTTCGGCGACTCCGCGGCCATCCTGCTCGGTGACCTGTGTCTGGTCTGGTCCGACGAACTGCTGCACTCCGCCGGCCTGGACCTGTGGTCGTTGGCCCGGGCCCGGCCGGTCTTCGACGAGATGCGCACCGAGGTCACCGTCGGGCAGTACCTCGACGTGCTGACCCAGGTCACCGGGGACACCTCGGTGGAGCGGGCCAGCAAGGTCGCCCGGTACAAGTCCGCGAAGTACACCGTCGAGCGTCCGATGCTGCTCGGCGCCGCACTGGCCGACGCGCCGGAGGACCTGCGGACGGCCTATTCGGCGTACGGGCTGCCGCTGGGCGAGGCGTTCCAGCTCCGCGACGACGTGCTCGGGGTCTTTGGCGACCCGGCGTTGACCGGCAAGCCGGCCGGGGACGATCTGCGCGAGGGCAAGCGCACCTATCTGGTGGCGGCGGCGGTGGAGGCCACCGACGACGCGGGCCGCGAGCTGCTGCTCGGCCGGCTCGGCGACCCGGAGTTAGACGAGCACGGGGTGGCCCGGCTCCGCGAGGTGATCTCGGGGAGCGGCGCGCTGGCCCGTACCGAACAGCGGATCGCCACACTCACCGACGCCGCCCTGGCCGCCCTGACCGCCGTCGACCTCGACACCGAGGCCCGCCAGGCCCTGGTCGACCTGGCCATAGCCGCAACCCGCCGAGCCGACTGACCCCACCCGGCCTCCACCCCACCGGGCTGCCCCACCGGGCTGCCCCGCCCCGCCCACCGGGCCCCGCCCCGCCCCGCCCCGCCGGGTTGATCATGAGGTTGGCGACCTTCGCCTCGGCGTGTCGCGCCGCCAACCTCATGATCAACGCCGGAAAGCGCGAGGCGCACGGCGCGGAAAGGGGGTGGGGGGTGGGGGGTGGGGGTTAGAAGGCTTGGGCTTGGGCTCGGCGCTTCACCTCGCGGGCCTGGTCGCCGGAGAGGGCGGCGGCCGGGGTGGCGCCGGGGAGGGTGTCGTCCGGCTCGTAGAGCCAGCGCAGGACGGCCTCGTCGTCGTAGCCGTTGTCGGAGAGCAGATTGAGCACGCCGGGCAGGTGCTTGAGCACGGTCTGGTTGGCAACCAGGTCCGCTGGGATCCGGCGGACGCCGTCGCGGCGGACCGCCAACAGCTCCCGGTCACGGATCATCTGGTGCACCTTGCTGATCGACACGTCGAGGCGTTCGGCGACGTCGGGCAGGGTCAACCAGCCGGCCGGGTCGGTGGGGCCGGCGAGCTCCAGGCCGGGCGCGGCCTGGTCGGGTACGGGTTCGGTCACCCGACCACCCTGCCACGCCGCCGCCGCGACGAGCCACCGGCACCCCGGGCGGCCCCTCCGCGTCCTCTTGCCTGATCGCCGCTGACCAGCGAACAAGGGGCGGGGAACGCGGCGGGACGGACCGGTTCGGCGTACGGCTGTAGCATCCTGTTCATCCTTCACCCTCTGGACACATAGACTGCCTGCCGATGGACACTCAGGTCGCCGACACGTTGCTGGGCTCGCTGATCGACGGGCGCTACCGCATTCGCGGTCGCGTGGCCCGTGGTGGCATGGCGACCGTGTACACCGCCACCGACGAGCGCCTAGAGCGCACCGTCGCTGTCAAGATCATTCACCCGACCCAGGCGAGCGAGGCACGGGCCCGGATCGCCAACTTCGTGGCCCGGTTCACCGACGAGGCGAAGACCATCGCCCGGCTGACCCACCCGAACGTCGTGGCGGTCTACGACCAGGGCACGCACGCCGGCCTCCCGTACCTGGTGATGGAGTACGTCCGTGGCCGCACGCTGCGGGACGTGCTGGCCGAGCGACGCCGGCTCAACCCGGACGAGGCGCTGGCCATCGCCGAGCAGATGCTCGCCGCGATCGCCGCCGCGCACCGAGCCGGTCTCGTGCACCGCGACGTCAAGCCGGAGAACGTGCTGGTCGCGGAGGCGCCTACCGGTGGCGTCGCCAACCTGGTCGACAGCGTCGTGAAGGTGGCCGACTTCGGGCTGGCCCGGGCGGTCGAGGCGAGCGCCGACGAGGAGCAGGGCAACCAGCTGATGGCCACCGTGGCGTACGTCGCCCCGGAGCTCGTCACCGAGGGCCGCGCCGATCCGCGCACCGACGTCTACTCGGCCGGCATCGTGCTCTTCGAGATGCTCACCGGTCGGGTGCCGTACGACGGGGACCGCCCGGTGGACGTCGCCTGGCAGCACGTCGACCGGGACGTGCCGGCGCCCTCGACGTTGGTGCCGGGCCTGCCGTCGGTCCTCGACGACCTGGTGCAGCGGGCCACCCGCCGCGACCCGGGAGCACGGCCCGCGGACGCCGGCGCGTTGTTGACCGAGGTGCAGGTGGCCCGGGACCGTCTGGGCGACGCCAACAGCCACACCGCGGTACTCAGCCCGGTCAGTGACGCACCGTCGCTCTCCCAGCCGACCATGATGGTCGCGACGCTCCAGCCGCCCAACCGCCCGTCGTGGGCGCGCCTGCCCGAGGGCGCCAGCAGCCAGGGGCCGGGGCGGCGTCGGGCCGCACCGGAGCCGGCGGAGGGCCTGGGCGCCCGGCTCGCCGAGCTGCGCAGCACGCTGCTGAGCAACCCCCGTGGCCGGCTGGCCGTCGCGGCCGTGGTCGTGACGCTGGGCCTGGTGGCCGCGCTCGGGGGTTGGTGGTTCGGCGTCGGCCGCTACACGGACGCTCCGCAGCTGGTGAGCCTGAGCAAGGCCGATGCGCAGGCGCGGGCCGACCGCGCCGGGCTTCTTGTCACGTACGCTGAGCCGCGCTTCGACGAGAAGGCCCCGAAGGACAGCGTGCTGGAGCAGAGCCCGGCCTCCGCCGCCGAGATCCTCAAGGGTGGCACGATCACCCTGACCCTCTCCCTCGGTCCGGAGCGTTTCCCCGTACCGGACGTGATCGGCAAGGAGTTCGAGCTCGCCGAGGCGGACCTGGTCAACGTGAAGCTGGTGGTGGCCAAGGGCACCCCCCGCTACGACGACAGCCTGCCGGCCGGGGTCGTGGTGGACAGCTCCCCCAAGGTCGGCACCGAGGTCAAACCCGGTGCGAAGGTTACCCTCATTCTGAGCCGGGGCAGGGCGCCGGTGACGGTGCCGAACCTGGTCGGCAAGAGCCTGACCGACGCCCGGACGACCCTGGCCCAGCTCAACCTGGTGCTGAAGGAGACCTACAAGGAATCCGACAAGCCGAGGGACGAGATCCTCGGCCAGAGCCCGGCCGATGGCGCCGGCGTGGAGAAGGGCACCGAGGTCAAGCTGGACGTCAGCAAGGGGCCGCCGCTGCTCGCCATGCCCCGGGTGATCGACCTGCCGTGCCAGCAGGCCAAGCAGGCGTTGGAGGGCCAGGGCTTCCCGGTGACGATGGCGATCAACCCGAACGCCGTGGTCCGGATCCAGATCCCGGGCGAGAATTCGCAGGTGGCGCCCGGCACCCCGGTCACCCTGACGTGCTTCTGATGCCGATGATCTCCACGCGGCCGGTGGGCACGCACACTCCGACCTCGGGTGGGCTGGCGAAGGCTGCCCTGCCGTACGCCGAAGCGACCGGCGCGCAGGTGGTGCAGGTCTACGTCTCCAACTCGCGAGGCTGGGCACTGCCCGACGGCGACCCGGTGCAGGACACGCTGTTCCGCGACGGTTTCGCCGAGCGGGGCATTCCCGCGTTCATCCACGCCGCTCTGCTGGTCAACCTCGGCTCGCCCACCCCGGCCACTGTCGAGAAGTCGGGCCAGACGCTGGCGCACGCGCTTCGTCGGGGTGTGGCGATCGGTGCGCGCGGGGTGGTGTTCCACGCGGGCAGTTCGGTGGACGAGGGGCACGCCGAGGCGGCGATGGGACAGGTCCGCGAGGTGCTGCTGCCGCTGCTCGACTGGGCTGCCGACGCCGGCGGGCCGATGTTGCTGGTCGAGCCGAGCGCCGGCGGTGGCCGCTCACTGGCCTCCCGGGTGGAGCAGCTCGGGCCCTACCTGGACGCGGTGGACGGGCACCCCATGCTCGGGGTCTGCTTCGACACCTGCCACGCCTGGGCGGCCGGCCACGACCTGGCGGCCGAGGGCGGCATGACGGCGACCCTGGACACCCTGGTGGCCACTGTCGGCGCGGACCGGCTGCGGCTGATTCACGCCAACGACTCGAAGGATCTGTGCGGCTCCACCCGGGATCGGCACGAGAACATCGGCAAGGGCAGCATCGGCGAGCCAGCCTTCGCCGAGCTGATGGCGCACCCGGCGACCGCTGGCGTCCCGATCGTCGTGGAAACCCCCAGCGAGAAGCACGTCGGCCACGCCGCCGACATCGCCACCCTCACCCGCCTGTCCCACCCCTGACCCACCTGCCCCCACCCCACCCCCTCCCCACCCCTCCCCACCCCACCCCACCCCACCCCAGGGTGATCATGAAGTTATTGCCACGACACGCCGATCCAAGTGGCAACAACTTCATGATCACCGGGGTGGGCGGGGCCGGGTGAGAGGCCCGCGGGGCCGGGGGGGTGGGTGGGGTGGGGTGGGGTGGGGTGGGGTGGGGGTTTTAGGCTGCGGCGAGGATGCGGGGTAGGGCTGCCAGGGCGCGGTCGATGTCCGCGTCGCTGACGCCCAGGTGGGTGACCAGGCGGGCGGTACGGGGGCCGAGCACCGAGATCAGTACGCCCTCGGCCCGCGCCGCGGCGGCCAGGGCCCGGGCGTCCAGGGTGTGCTTGGTGAGGTCCAGCGCGACCAGGTTGGTACGGACAGTGGTGGCCAGCACACCGAACGGCGCGACCGCCTCGGCGAGCCGGGCCGCCTTCGCGTGGTCGTCGGCCAGCCGGTCGATGTGCTGCGCGAGCGCGTAGCGACCGGCGGCGGCGAGGATGCCGGCCTGGCGCATGCCCCCGCCCATCCGCTTACGGATCAGCCGGCCACGTTCGATCTTGTCCGCGCTGCCCACCAGCAGGGAACCGACCGGCGCGCCGAGGCCCTTGGACAGGCACACCGACAGCGTGTCGAAGAGCCGGCCGTACTCGATCAGCGGCACCCGGTCGGCGACGTGCGCGTGCCAGATCCGGGCGCCGTCACAGTGCAGCGCGACGCCCGCCTCGTCAGCCACCCCGCGCAGATCCCGCAGGGTCGCCAGCGGAATCACCCCGCCGCCGCCGCGATTGTGGGTCTGCTCGACGGCGATCGCCCGGGTGGGGACGGCGAAGTAACCGTCCGGCCGGATCATCCCGGCCACCACCTCCGGGTCGATGTCCGCGCCCACCGAGGGCCAGGTCCGCGAGGAGATCCCGCCGTACGCGGCCGCGGCGCCGATCTCGTACGTGACCACGTGCGCGTCGGCGTCACAGAGCAACTCGTCGCCGGGCGGGACCAGCAGTTGCAGGGCGATCTGGTTCGCCATCGAGCCACTCGGGGCGAACAGCGCCGCCTCGTGCCCGAACAACGCGGCGACCTCGGCCTCCAGCGCGTTGACGCTCGGGTCCTCGCCGTAGACGTCGTCACCGACCTCAGCGGCGGCCATCGCCTCCCGCATCCCGACGGTGGGTCGGGTCACCGTGTCGGACCGCAGGTCCACGAACAGATCAGGCACTGTCATCCCTTTCAACTGCCGACTGCCGGCCCGCAAGCTCACTGCTCGCGTCAGCCATGGTCATCCTCCGACTGCCGACGGCGGGCTCGCAAGCTCAGCCACGCAGCATTTCCGCCACGAGGAAGGCCAGCTCCAACGACTGCTGGGTGTTCAGTCGTGGGTCGCAGGCGGTCTCGTACCGGTCGGGCAGGTCGAGATCCTCGATCCCCTGGGCGCCGCCGAGGCACTCGGTGACGTCCTCGCCGGTCAACTCGACGTGCAGGCCGCCGGGGTGGGTGTCCAGCCCCCGGTGCACCTCGAAGTAGCCGAGCACCTCGTCGACGATGCGGTCGAAGTGGCGGGTCTTGTAGCCGTTGGACGACTCGTGCGTGTTGCCGTGCATCGGGTCGCACTGCCATACCACCTTGGCCCCGGCGGCGGTGACCTTGGCGACGATCGGCGGCAGCGCGTCGCGTACCCGGTGGTTGCCCATCCGACTGATCAGGGTGAGCCGACCGGGGATGTTGTCCGGGTTGAGCTTCTCGCACAACTCGATCGCCTCGTCCGGGGAGGTCGTCGGGCCGAGCTTGACCCCGATCGGGTTGGCGATCCGGGAGATGAAGTCGATGTGCGCCCCGCTGATCTGCCGGGTGCGCTCGCCGATCCACAGGAAGTGCCCGGAGAGCCCGTACGCCCGACGGTCGGAGACCCGGGTGAGCGCTCGGTCGTACTCCAGGGCCAGGGCCTCGTGGGAGCAGTAGAGCGTGACGGTGCGCAGCGCCTCGTCGTCGGTCATGCCGCAGGCCCGGATGAAGGCCAGCGCCCGGTCGATCTCCCGGGCGATCGCCTCGTAACGCTCCCCCGCCGGGGAGTTCTTCACGAAGCCCTTGTTCCAGTCGTGCACGGCGTGCAGGTCGGCGAGCCCGCCGGCGAGGTACGCCCGGAGCATGTTCATCGCCGCCGCCGAGTTCGCGTACGCGCGGATCATGCGCTGCGGGTCGGCGACCCGGGCGGCCGGGTCGGCCTCCAGCGAATTGATCATGTCGCCGCGGTACGCGGGCAGGCCGCGGGCGTCGGTCGGCAGCGACCGGGGCTTCGTGTACTGCCCGGCGACCCGGGCGACCTTGACCACCGGCAGCGACGCGCCGTAGGTGAGCACGATCGCCATCTGGAGCAGGGTGCGGGCGTTGGCCAGCAGGTGGCTCTCGGTGTTGTCCACGAACGTCTCGGCGCAGTCACCACCCTGCAGCAGGAACGCCTTGCCCTCGCAGACCAGGGCGAGCTTCTGCCGGAGCTGGTCCACCTCGTAGGGCGCGACGACCGACGGCACTGTGTCGAGGACCTTGCAGACGGCGGCCACGGCGGCCGGGTCGGACCACGGCGGGACCTGCTCGCGGGGCAGCTCCCGCCATCGGTCCAGACCGAGCGCGGCGTCCTCGGCGGAGTCGATCGTCGGTCGGCTGGTCTGCAGGCCCGGGCTGCCCACCGCGGGATGGCTCAGCTGATGCCACTCATGGCGCATGACAGAAAGCGTACGGCGACGCCCGGGGTGGCCGGGCGGCGAGGGGGACGGTTCCGGCAGATGGGAGATCAATCTGCCGGGCGCTGGTCAGGACGCGGGCGAGGGGACCACACCGGTCGGCGTCGGGCTGGCGACCGTGGTTTTGTCTGGTGCCTCACCGGCGATGCACCAGTCGCTGCCGTCGCGGGTGACGGTGAACACCAGCGGCCGGACGACTGTGCGCTTGCCGACCGCGACCGAGACCGAGACGCGGACCTCCTGCCCGAGCGGACCGGACCGGATGTCCGTGATGGCCGCCTCCGGCACCTGGAAGTGGTCGGCGAAGTCACCGTTGGGGCCGGTGGCACCACGGTCGAAGCCGTCGTGCAGCAGAGCGCAGAGCTGACTGCGGCCGGCGGCGACGTCCTTGGCCGCCATCGCGTCGAGGTACGCCTGCACGCGCTCGCGGGAGCGGGTGGCGGCCTCCTCGGCGGGGACCCGGGCAGCCTTGGGGGCCGCCTCGTCCTCGTCCTTGTCGCCGATCCCGCAGCCGACCAGGGCAACCGGCAGCAGCATCAGCCCGGCGGCGGTCGCCGCCAGCCTGCTATGCGTCGGTCGCATGATCACCTCCGTCGGCGGTGAGATCGAGACGTGCCGAGCCGCGAGTCTGCCACATCCGGCTGTACGAGCCCAACGGCGGCGGCCCGGTCGACGCGCTGGGCGTCGGCCGGGCCGCTGTGTCACGGGCGGGAAGGGACGGTGCGGGCCGGCCCCTTCCCGCCGTGTGGGTGGTGCGTCGGCCCTCGGCTCAGCCGAGACCGCCCTTGATGGCGCCGATGAGCTCGCCGTTGCTCGTGTCACCGGAGAGCTCCCAGAAGAACGCGCCACCGAGGCCCTGGTTGTTCGCGTACGTCATCTTGCCGTTGATGGTCGACGGGGTGTCGTAGCTCCACCAGTTGCTGCCGCACTTGGCGTACGCGGTGCCGGCGATCGTGCCGGTGGCCGGGCAGGTGTTCTTGAGGACCTTGTAGTCCTCGATGCCGGCCTCGTAGGTGCCCGGCGCCGCGCCGGTGGCGCTGCCACCCGGAGCGGCCTGGGTGACACCGGTCCAGCCCCGACCGTAGAAGCCGATGCCGAGCAGCAGCTTGTTGGCCGGGACGCCCTTGCTCTTGAGCTTCTGGATCGCCGCGTCGGAGTTGAAGCCCTGCTGCGGGATGCCGGTGTACGACGTCAGCGGCGAGTGCGGGGCGGTGGGGCCCTGGGCGTTGAAGGCGCCGAAGTAGTCGTAGGTCATCGGCATCAGCCAGTTAAGGTTGCCGATGGCGCCGGCGTAGTCGGTGGCGTCGATCTTGCCGCCGTTGCTGCCGTCCGCGGTGATGGCGGCGGTGACCAGGGCGCTGGACCCGAACTTCGACCGCAGCGCGCTGATCACGTTCTTGAACGCGTTCGGGCCGCTGCTGTCACAGCTCAGACCGCAGGCGTTGGGGTACTCCCAGTCGACGTCGATGCCGTCGAAGACGTCCGCCCAGCGCGGGTCCTCGACCAGGTTGTAGCAGCTCTCGGCGAACGCGGCCGGGTTCTGCGCGGCCTGGGTGAAGCCGCCGGACCAGGTCCAGCCACCGAACGACCAGATCACCTTGAGGTGCGGGTTGAGCTGCTTGAGCTTGCGCAGCTGGTTGAAGCTGCCGCGCAGCGGCTGGTCCCACGTGTCGGCGACGCCGTCCACGCTCTCCGCCGCGGTGTACGCCTTGTCGTAGTCGGCGTAGCTGTCACCGATGGTGCAGCGACCGCCCGTGGTGTTGCCGAAGGCGTACAGGATGTGGGTCAGCTTGGCGGCCGACCCGCTGGTCTGGATGTTCTTGACGTGGTAGTTGCGCCCGTAGACGCCCCACTCGGCGAAGTAGCCGACGACCTTCTTGCCGCCCGTGTTCGGCGGGGTGGTGGTCGGCGGCGTCGTGGTCGGCGGCGTCGTGGTGGGCGGCGTCGTCGTCGGTGGGGTGGTGGTCGGCGGCGTGGTGGTCGGCGGGGTCGTTCCGCCGCCGCACGCGGCACCGTTGATGGTGCAGTTCAGCGGTGCCTTGTAGGCGCCGCTGCCGTTGTAGCCCCAGCTGAACGAGGCCCCGGGGGCGATGCCGCCGGCCCAGCTCTTCTTGACCGCGACATAGTGGTTGCCGCTGCTGGTGACGTCGGCGTCCCACGCGCTGCTGATGGTCGTGCCCGAGGGCAGGTCGAACTCGATGCGCCAGGTGGTGACAGTGGCGCTGGAGCCGTTGGTGACCGTCACCTTCGTCTCGTGACCGGTCCCCCAGTCCTGCGCCTTGGTGAAGGTGGTGGTGACCGTGCCGGCGCCGAACGCGGTGGTCACCGGCACCGCTGCGACGGTCACGGCGACCACGGCACCGGCCCAGAGGGCCCGGCGGAGCGATCTTTTCATGCGGCGTCTCCCGAACTGTTAGGAAACTTTCCAAAAGAGATGGTGAGACAGTACTCACGCCGTCATCAGTTCGTCAAGATGCGTATACTTCGATTTCTCCTGGTGCACGGAGTGCGTACGCTGCGCCCACCCCGGGTCGACGCGCGGCCGACGCGTAACCTCGGCCCATGACCGTCTTCGACATCCCGATCGACGCCCTCAACGGCGGCCCCGCCGACCTGGCCCGCCACCGCGGCAAGGCGATGCTGGTCGTCAACGTGGCCTCCCGCTGCGGCCTCACCCCGCAGTACGCCGGCCTCCAGACGCTCGCCGACACCTATGCCGACCGGGGCCTCGTGGTACTCGGTGTGCCGTGCAACCAGTTCGCCGGGCAGGAGCCGGGCAGTGCCGCCGAGATCAGCGACTTCTGCCAGGTCAACTACGGGGTCACCTTCCCGTTGACCGAGAAGGTCGACGTCAACGGCCCGGACCGGCACCCGCTCTACGCCGCGCTCGTGAACACGCCGGACGCCGACGGGCACACCGGCGACGTGCGCTGGAACTTCGAGAAGTTCCTGGTGGCCCCGGACGGCTCGGTCGCCGCCCGCTTCGCCCCCACTGTCGCGCCCGACTCCGACGACCTGCGCGTAGCCATCGAGAAGACCGTCCCCACCCCCTGAGCAGGGCCCCCGACTCCGGGCCGCACCGGAGGGTGGCAGGTCTTCGGAGAGCCGGTTCGCGGTCGGCGTGAGCGGTACGTTGGGCCGGCGGGCCCGCAGCGCGACCAGGCATCCGCCGGGCCGGCGACGATCGCGAGCGGCCTGCGTAGCTACCGACAGCGGGTGACCATAATAACCCACCAGTCTGGTCGGGAATGCGTCGTGGGTGGACGGAGTTGGGAACGAGCATGACAACTGTGGGACTGATCGGCAGTGGCAACATCGGCGGCACCGTCGCACGGCTGGCCGTCGACGCCGGCTACGACGTGGTGCTGAGCAACTCGCGGGGCCCGGAGACCCTCACCGACCTGGTGGAGACCCTGGGCGAGCACGCCAGCGCCGGCACCGCGCAGGACGCCGCGCAGGTGGGCGACCTGGTGGTCGTCAGCGTCCCGTTGAAGGCGTACCGTGCCGTGCCCGTCGAACCGCTGGCCGGCAAGGTCGTCATCGACACCAACAACTACTACCCGCAGCGCGATGGCACCTTCCCGGAGCTGGACTCCGGCGAGACCACCAGCAGCGAGTTGCTCCAGCGACACCTGCCGGACTCGCGAGTGGTCAAGGTCTTCAACAACATCTACTTCAAGGGCCTGGCCGTGCTCGCCCGGCCGACCGGCGCTGGCGACCGCAGCGCCCTCGCGATCGCCGGTGACGACGCCGCCGCGAAGGCCGAAGTGACCGCCTTCCTGGACCAGATCGGCTACGACGCGGTGGACGTCGGCCCGCTGGCCGAGGGGTGGCGCTACCAGCCGGACACCCCGGCGTACGGCACGCTCTACTCCGCGAGCCCGACCGACTGGGACCACCCGGCCCCGGGCGACGCCGCGAAGGTACGCGCCGCCGTGGCCGCCGCCATCCGCTGAGCAGGGCCAGCCGCCGCCCTGCCCGCGAGCGCCTACCTGGGCGTCGTGCGGAGGGCGGCGGCCAGCTCGTCGTCGTAGCTGGCGATCGGCTGTCCATCCGCGGCGTACGCGACGAGGCGACCGTGGGCCATCGTCGCCGAGCGGAACGAGAAGGTACGCGGACCCGGGTACGCGGCGAGCAGCGGAATGGCCCGGGGCGCTCCACCCGGTGCTGAGTAGTATTCCAGGCGGGTCACCTGCGGGGAGACCACGCCGTTGACCCGCACCTTGGTCTTCTCGGCGCGGGTCCCGAAGGTGACCGGCACGTCGGTGGCGTAGGCGGCGCATTCGGCCGGACCACGGCAGACGAAGAAGTATCGCGGGTTGACGACGTCGTCGAGGTTGTACGCCTTGAAGGTGGGGTCGGCCCCGGCCGGCAGCGGCTGCACGGCGAAGAACGCGACCGCCGCGGCTGCCGTGACGCCCACCCTCAGCCAGGCACTGCCGGCGGCCGGTCGTCCGCTCGTGCGCTGGGCGGCGACGGCGACACCGCCGAAGCCGACGAGGCACAGGACGCACACCCCGAGGGCATGGGCGTTCTCGAAGAGGAACTGCACCCCCGGCCGCGTCGAGATCGGGCTGAGCACCGCGCCCAACGAGACGACCACGGCGGCGAGCAGCGCCGCGCCGGCGACCCGCTGGGTGACGCCGGACGCGCCGATCAGCAGCATCGCGGCGAGCACCGGCCACACCTGGTGGTGGGTCCAGGACACCGGGGACGCGGCCACTGTGGCGCAGCCGACGAGCACCGCGGCGTGCCCGGGGCAGCCCTGCCGCGTCAGCTGCCGGGCCCGCAGCAGCGCCGCCACGCAGATCAGTGCCACCATGCCGGCCCAGAGCAGAGGCAGCGCCGTCTCGTCGACGCCGACGCGCAGCAGCATTCCGTGCAGGGACTGATTGCCCAACGAGGACAGATTGCCGATGCGGGAGGTCTGTCGCACGGTCTCGGTCCAGTAGGACCAGCTCTCCCGGGGCAGCACGATCGCGGCGACCCCCGCGCAGGCCACGAACGCCACCACCGACCGGCCGGCGTCACGGTAGCGCCCGACGGCCAGGAAGTAGACCACGAACAGCAACGGGGTGAGCTTGATAGCCGCGGCCACCCCGACCAGCGTCCCGCGCAGTCGGGGTGGGACGACGCCCAGCCCGTCGAGCAGGGCCATCAACACGATGAAGATGCTGACCTGCCCGAAGCGGAGGTTGCTCTGCACCGGCGCGGAGAGCATCAGCACCGTGGCCGCCAGCGCCACGACGAGCGGGCGTCGGGAACGTCGGGTGGTCAGCGCGACCCCCACCGACCCGGCGATGGCGACGACCGCCGCACACGTCGCCACCAGCCAGATCCCCTGGAGTACGCCCTCGCTGAGGGCGGTGATCGGCCACAGCACGAGAGCGGCGAACGGCGGATAGGTGAACGGACCGCCGTTCTCCGCCACATACCCGTACAGCGGCTCGCCGGCCTGCAGGTCGGACAGCGCACCGTAGTAGATGTGCAGGTCGGAGAGGCGATCCGGACGGCCCAGAACGAGCACACAGGACACCAGCGCGACGACGACGAAGGCCGCCCACGCCAGCGCCACCCGGCGATCCCGCATCGCCCGAGAATAGGCGACCGCCGTGGTCCCGGTGGGCCCGGCAACGGCCGGCGCGGGGCTTGGGCGGAGTCAGGTCGTGGGGTCGGGCGACGGCTCTTTCGCAACGCCGGCCGCCCGGTGCGCCAGTTCGGTGCGCAACCGGTGGAGGTTCGGCGTGACGGCAACCACTGACAGGTGGACCTCCTGCGAGTTCCGCCCGCGCGCCCGGTTCCACACGCCCACCCGACCCCAGTCCCAGCGGTCCAGCACCGGCCGGGTCCGATCCCGATCAGCGATGTCGACGATCAGGGTCGGGCTGATCCGGCCGCGTACCTCGGCTCGGGTCAGGTCGGCCCAGTCGACCTGCACCGTCCCGCCGGCAGGCAGGGTCAGTTCGAGGAAGTCGCGGGTCAGCCGAAGTGGCAGCCCGCCCTGACGCCGTAGCCACACGGGAGCAGACGCAAACGCCCCACTTCTGCCTCCGGAAGAACGGGTTTCGCGGGTGGGCGCCGACTCGGCACCGGCGCGCACGCCCCGGTGCCGGCTGCTCTGGGCTGGAGACCGGTGGGCGTGGACCTGTCCGGCGGGCAGTTGCGGCACGCGCGAGGGCGACTGCCGGTGGTCCGGGGTGACGCGGGCGCCCTGCCGGTCGCCGACGCGTCGCTGCCGGCCGCGATGTGCGTGCTGGCCAGCACCGACCTGCCCGACTACCCGGCCGTGCTGCGCGAGGTCGCCCGGGTGCTGCGTCCCGGCGGACGCTTCGTCCACGTTGGTGTGCACCCGTGTTTCGTGGACGCGTTCGCCGACTGGAGTCACCATCCGCGTGTCGTCGTCGACGCGCGGTACGCCGACCCCTCACACAGCTTCGACAGTTGGAACGTCACCGGCGTGCGGGTACGGGTGGGAGCCTGGCACGTGCCCCTCGCCGATCTGGTGAACACGACAGTGGACGCCGGCCTTCGGCTGGTCCGGGTCGTCGAGGCGGGCCAGGGCGGAGTCCCCGACCTGTTCGGCCTCCTCGCCATCCGCGATCGGTAGCGACAGCGACAGCGACAGCGACAGCGACAGCGACAAAAAGATCGTGTGGCAACTTGCGTCACAGTCCTGTTCACGGGACCCTGTTCTCTGGGTTGCCGCCCGCTCACCGAACGTGCCCCCCGGAGGCGACATGCACACGCTCCGTACCGTGCCCCGCCGGCTGCTGGCCGGCTCCGGCGCGCTCCTGCTCGGCACCGCCCTCGCGACCGCCGCCATTCCGGTTCCGGCCAGCGCCGGCGCGGACACCGTCGGATACGTCCGGCTCGCGCACCTGTCCCCGGACACCCCGGCGGTGGACGTCTACCTTGCCGCGCCGGACGCGGCGAAGCCGCAGGTCTTCCCCGGGGTCGGTTACGGCGTGGTCTCCGACTACCTCGAACTCGCGCCGGGCCGGTACGCGGTGGCCATGCGCGAGGCCGGCGCGCCCGCCAGCGACCCCCCGGTGCTCACCACCGAGGTCGCGGTGACCAGCGGGGATGCCTTCACCGTGGCTGGTGTCGGGCGGCACGCCGACCTCGGCCTGCGGGTGCTCAACGACGATCTCAGCGCCCCCACCGACGGCCGCGCCAAGGTGCGGGTCGTACAGGCCTCGGTGCGGACCCCGGTGCTCGACGTGGCCGCCGCCAACGGTCCGATGATCGCCGACGGGGTGCAGTTCGCCACCACGACCGACTACCAGCAGGTCGAGCCGGGCAGTTGGCGGCTGAAGCTGACGGGCGCCGGCGGGCCGAGCACCGACGCCGAGGTGCGGCTCACCGGCGGCGCTGTCTACTCGCTGCTGGTGCTCGACGCGAAACAGGGCGGGCTCACCGCCGAGCTGCGCCGCGACGCCGAGGGCGGCACCGTCGTCCCGGCCGGCGGGGTGGACACCGGCGCCGGTGGCACCGCCGGGGCCGGGCTCGACGCGTACCCCCTGGTGGCCGGCGGTCTGGCCGCGGCGGCCGGCGCGGTGGCCCTGCTGCTCTGGCGTCGGCGGCGGCGCACCACCTGGTGAGCGCCGGGCCGGACCCGTCGATCCGGCGGCACCGTGAGCGCCGGACACCGCTGGCCGCGCTGGTCGCGGCCGGCGCGGCGGTCTGCCTGGCCGCCGGCACCGGGGTCGGGCTGGCCACCACCGGCCCGCCACCACCGGCGGCGAGCTGGCACCCCGGCTGCGGCGACGACTGCCCGTCGGTGGCCGCCGCGCCCACGCCACACGGTCCACCCACGCGGGTACGCGTACCGCGCATCGACGTCGACTCACCGCTCACCGTGCTCGGTCTGGACCGCGCCGGCGTGCTGATTCCGCCGACCGACTTCCACACCGCTGGCTGGTACGGCGGCGGCCCGGCCCCGGGCGACACCGGTCCGGCCGTCCTCGCCGGGCACCTGGACTCCCGACGCGGCCCGGCGGTCTTCGCCCGGCTCGGCGAGCTACGACCCGGCGACCTGGTGGAGGTGTGGCGCGGCGGGCAGCGGTTGGCGTTCCGGGTGACCGGGTCGCTGCGTACCCGCAAGGACCAGTTTCCGACAGCGGTTGTCTACGGCCCGACGCCCGGGGCGGAGCTGCGCCTGGTCACCTGTGGGGGCGACTTCGACCGGCGGAGGGGCCACTACGTCGACAACGTCGTGGTGTTCGCCGTGACCGATGCCCCCGACCCGGCCCTGCCGACGTCTGCCGCAGGCTGAGTCGCGCACCCGCTTGATCCACTCGCGTTCACGGAAGTCGGGGCGTCCGCCGCGCTCGAATACCGCGATTCCCATGAACCCGAGTGGATCAAGCGGGTGCGGCGCGAGGAGTCAGAGGGGGCGGCGGCCGGCGAAGCCGCACTCGGCCCGGTGGTACCAGCGCACGTCGGAGTCGCCCTCCAGCCAGCACCAGAGCACGGCGCGGCCGGCCCGCTCGCCGGGGAAGTCGAGCAGCACCGGGGCGATGCCCTTGACCTGGATGTCGTGCTGGTGCAGCTCGTCGACGACGGCGTGCAACCGAGCTTCCAGTGCCTTGACCTCGGCCAGACCGCCGAGCGCGCTCATGCCGTGGTCGGCCAGGTCGGCGCGCAACTCGGCCAGGTCGGCCCGGACCCGGATCAACTCGTCGACGCGCGGCTGCAGGGTGGCCACCAGGTGCCGGGCCTGGGCAAGTGTGAACACCGGGCCAGTATGCGGCACGAACAGCCTCGTCACGCGCCCCGATCGCTCAGTCGGCCTGTGCCGCCAGCTCGCGGGCGCGGTCCCGGGCGGCCTCCAGCGCGGCGAGCAGCGCCGCGCGTACGCCGTGCTTCTCCAGCTCACGGATCGCGGAGATGGTGGTGCCGGCCGGCGAGGTGACCGCCTCGCGCAGCTTGACCGGGTGCTCGCCGGAGTCGCGCAGCATCACCGCCGACCCGATCGCGGTCTGCACGATCAACTCGTGCGCCACCTGACGGGGCAGCCCGAGCAGGATCCCCGCGTCGATCATGGCTTCGACCAGCAGGTAGAAGTAGGCCGGGCCGGAGCCGGAGAGCGCGGTGACGGCGTCCTGCTGCGATTCGGGCACCCGGATCGTCTGGCCGAGCGGCTTGAACATCTCCTCGGCCAGCGTGAGGTGCGCCCCGGTGGCGTGCTCGCCGGCCGAGATCGCGGTCATCGCCTCGTCCACCAGCGCCGGGGTGTTGGTCATCACCCGCACCACCGGGGTGCCGTCGGGCAACCGGCGGCTGAAGAAGCTGGTGGGCAGACCGGCGCAGAGCGAGATGACGAGCTTGTCGGCCGGCACCTTGGGGCCGATCTCGTCGAGGAGCGCGGCGGCGTCCTGCGGCTTGACCGAGACCGCGAGCACAGCGGCCTCGTCCACCGCGGTCAGGTTGTCGACCACCCGTACGCCGTACCGGGCGGTCAGCTCCTCCGCGCGAGCGGGTCGGCGGGCGGTGGCCAGCAGCCGGTCCACAGGCCATCCCGAGCGCAGCAGCCCGGAGAGCATCAGCTCACCGATCTTGCCCGCGCCGATCACCGCGACCGTGTGCACTCCGGCTGACATGTCGGCCCGTACCCCTCGCATTGGGTCGCGGCGCGGCGGACCCGCAGGCCCGCCGCGCCGCCGACGATCGATCAGCTGCCGAAGAAGACCTCGGCCTCGGCGTACCGCTCCAGCGGCACGGTCTTCAGCTCGCGGGTGGCCTCGGCGAGGGGCACCCGGACGATGTCGGTGCTCTGCATCGCGACCATCTTGCCCCAGTCGCCGTCGTTGACGGCGTCGATGGCCTGCAGGCCCAGGCGGGTGGCGAGCACCCGGTCGAAGGCCGTCGGGGTGCCACCGCGCTGGATGTGGCCCAGCACCACGGTGCGGGCCTCCTTGCCGGTCTTGGCCTCCAGCTGCTCGGCGAGCCACTGGCCGATGCCGCCGAGGCGGACGTGGCCGAACGAGTCGAGCTCCTGGTTGGCGAGCACCATCTGGCCGTCGAGCGGCTGGGCGCCCTCGGCGACCACGACGATCGGGGCGTACTGGTGCTGGAAGCGCTTCTCCACGTAGCCGGCCACCTGGTCGACGTCGAACTGACGCTCGGGCAGCAGGATCACGTTGGCGCCACCGGCCAGGCCGGCGTGCAGGGCGATCCAGCCGGCGTGCCGGCCCATCACCTCGACGACCAGGGTGCGGTGGTGGCTCTCCGCCGTGGTGTGCAGCCGGTCGATGGCCTCCATCGCGATGTTGACCGCGGTGTCGAAGCCGAAGGTGTAGTCGGTGGCGCCGAGGTCGTTGTCGATCGTCTTCGGCACGCCGACGACGTGCACGCCCAGCTCGTAGAGCTTGGTGGCCACACCGAGGGTGTCCTCGCCGCCGATCGCGATCAGCGCGTCCACGCCCTGGGCGGCGAGGTTGTCCTTGATCCGCTCGACGCCGTTCTCGATCTTGAACGGGTTGGTCCGGGACGAGCCGAGGATGGTGCCGCCGCGGGGCAGAATGCCGCGAACGTCGGCGATGTCCAAGGGGCGGGACAGACCCTCGAGCGGGCCCTTCCAGCCGTCCCGGAAGCCCACGAACTCGTGACCGTAAGTGGCGACGCCCTTGCGGACCACCGCCCGGATGACCGCGTTGAGACCGGGGCAGTCGCCGCCGCCGGTGAGCACGCCGATACGCATGATCCGCTCATCCTCCTGGAGCATCAGGTAAAGCCCGATATGCCCCAGGGTATGTGTCAGGTCAGACCATCGGCGCCGTTGCCGGCCCGGGGCGGGCCGTCACTGCGAACTGTAGTCGGCCCGCCGGTACGACGACAGCGCGCCCCGGGCACCCGCCCCCGGTCAGTAGGTCACCTCATGGTTCTCGCCGGCCTTCGGCGGCCGGCCGGTGACCGCGGCCCTGGCGTAGTCGAGCAGGTTCACCACGGTGCTGTTCGGCGAGTCCCAGTACTCGGCGGAGCTGGCGTGCACCTTGATCAGCGTGAGACCAGAGGTGTCCAGCCCGTCGGGGAACCACGCCTTGAGCAGCGGGTTCCACAGCCGCTCGGCCCGGGCCCGGTCGAACCCCTCGGTGGCGGTGCCGGAGATCGACACCCACGCGTTGTGCTTCTGGTCGGAAAAGGCGACGTTGACCTCCGGGTTCACCCGGAGCTGGCGGACCTTGGCCGAGTCGGCGTAGGCGAAGAACCACAGCTCGCCGTCGAACTCGACCTCCTGGAGCCCCATCGGACGACTCACCTGCCGCCCGTCCAGAGCAGTCGTGGTGAGCATGCAGATCCGCGCGGCCCGGGCCAGGGCGGTGACACGGGCGCGTGCCTCCGCGGCGCTGCTCGGCTGGTGGCTCATGGCAATCTCCCTCGGCTCGGCTGGTCGAACCGTTGCCCGGGACAGAACCGGTCAAACCTACGGCGGCGCGGCCACCACTCAACGGGCGGTCATCGCCCGCCAGCGGGCCAGATTGTGCCGGGCATCGACCAGAGCGTCGTGCCGGGCCGCGTCCGCGTCCGGCAGGGGCGGCCGACCCCGGTCGTCCCAGAGCTGCCGCAGCTCCTTGGTGTAGCGGGGGATCTCCCGGGGCAGCGCCGGCATCGCGCCCCAGAGCTGAGCGAGCACGACGTGGTCGTACGCGGCGAACCAGGCCCACAGCTCCAGCTGCTCCCCCGGCCGGTCCCGGATCGGCTCCATCAGGAAGTCGTACAGGTCGTCGCGGATGCGCTCACGCGAGCGCCAGGCCCGGTCCGCCGGGGAGGGCAGCTTGTCGAGCACGTTGCGTCGCACCCAGGGCACGGCGCGAGAGTCGTCGAACTCGGTGGAGACCGCGTAGAACTCGCGGCCGTACTCGTCGACGACACCGATCGAGACGAGGTCGACGGTCGTGCCGTCCTCGATGAACTCGCAGTCGTAGAAGTAGCGGTAGACCATTCCGGGCATCCTCGCCCACCGCCGCCCGGCCGCGTCCGGCGGGGGCCGTCCGACGGTGGAGCGCACCGCCGCGACACCTCGCGTACGGCGCGTCGCGGACCGTGACGGTCACGGAAGTGCTTCGAGGGGTGTACAGCAAGCGACCGGACCGTCATGATCTGATGTGTACCGCTACCGGACGCCGAATCGGTGTCAGTTCACCTTGTCGGGGCCCATCAGGTTCGCCCGGTGAGCGAATTGTGGTCCATGACCGGGGGAGGGGTTGGGCCGTGGAGGTTCGCCTGCCGGAGCCGGGTGACGCGCTCACGGGTGTCGAGATGTTCGCTGGGCTGGAGCCCGAGGTGCGCCAGCGCGTGATCGCTGCCGCCGTCCCGCGCACCTACCGCAAGGGCCAACTGCTCTTCGTGGAGAACGATCCCGGCGAGTCCCTGATCGTGCTGCGCCGCGGCGCGGTGGCGGTCTTTCGCACCGCACCCACCGGCGAACGGGCCGTGCTGTCGGTTATCCGTCCACCGGACGTGCTCGGTGAGGTCTCCCTGCTCGACGCGTCCACCCGGTCCGCCTCGGCGGAGGCCATCGAGGACTGCGCGGCGCTCGCGCTCTCCCGGGGCGCGTTCATGGAGCTGGTGCACTCCAACCCCCGCATCCTGGACGCGGTGATGCGCTCACTGGGCGGGCTGATCCGCCGGCTCACCGAGCAGAACGCCGACCACGTCTTCCTCGACCTGCCCGGTCGGGTGGCGAAGACGCTGGTGCGGCTGGCGGGCGAGAGCCAGGCACCGATGATCACGATCGAGCTCAACCAGAGCCAACTGGCCGAGATGGCCGGTGGTTCCCGGCAGAGCGTCAACCAGGCGATCGGCTCGTTCGCCAGCCGTGGCTGGCTGCGCACCGAGGGCCGCCGGATCGTGGTGACCGACGTGGCCGCGCTGCGCCGCCGCGCCGGCATGGCCGACCGCTGACCGACCGGCACGTCGCTCGGGCATCCGATCTGGACGGGCCCCATCCGTCGCCGCCCGCTCTCCTACCCGTACGCACGGCTGCGCCGGCTGCCAGTGGCAGCCGGCGTCACCGTGCTCGCGGTTCAGCGGGTGGGGTTCAGCGGGTCGGGCCGATCCAGGTGGTCGCGACCGGCTGGTAGCCGGGGCCCGCCCAGAAGCCCGGCCCGGCCCAGAAGCCCGGTCCGACCCAGAAGCCCGGTCCGGCCCAGCCGCTCGCGGTGGTGGTCGTGGTCGTCGTCGTGGTCGCCATGTCGTCCTCCTGGTCGGTGTTGGTGCTTGTTGCGCTTGTCTTGCCGAGGACGCTACGGCGTGGAGCGGTGGGACAAAATAGGACAAATCGACATCAATCACTGGCTGAAGAGCGGTTGTTGGCCCCCACACCGCGCTGACAAGGTTGCCGCGCCCGCCCCCTGTTCCAGGGCCCGTGCCGACATACCCGCAGCAGTGAGGAGCCACCGGTCATGTCATTACTCCGCGGCAATGTCGCATTTCGTCGGTACTGGTCGGCACGCCTGGTGTCGTACACCGGTGACCAGCTCGCCCGGACGGCGCTGCTGATCGCCGTCTACGACCGGCACGGCGGCGGCGCGGTCGCCCTGCTGCTGCTGGCCTCGACGGTGCCCCGGCTGCTCGGACCGTTGCTCGGCGCCCTGGCCGACCGCTTCGACCAACGCCGGCTGATGATCGGTTGCGACACCGCCCAGGCGTTGACGTACGTCGCCGTCGCGCTGCTCGCGCCACCCCTGCCCGTCCTGTTGGCGCTGATCACCGCGGCCACCACGGCCGCCACCGCGTTCACTCCCGCCGGGCGCAGCCTGCTCCCCCGCCTGGTCGAACGCGAGCAGCTACCGGCGGCGAACGCGCAACTCGCGACGGGCGTCAACATCGGGCTCGCCGCCGGGCCAGCCGTTGGCGGCCTCCTGCTGGCGACCGTCGGGCTGACCGCCACGCTGCTCGTGGACGCGGCGACATTCGTCCTCTCCGCGTTGCTGATCGGCGGAGTCCGGGCGCTCTCGACGACCGGCGCGACCCGCCGGCCCGAGCCGTTGCAGACGGTGCTGCGCGAAGGGCTGCGGGTGGTCCGGGGGCACCGCGTCGTCCGCGCGGTATCGGTCGGGTTCCTGGTGATGGTGATGTTCGCCGCGCTGGACAACCTCGCCATCGTCCCCCTCGGACGCGCCGAACTGGGCGCCACCGAGGTCACGATCGGTCTGCTGGGCACCGCCTACGGCGTCGGCATGGTGCTCGGTCCGATGTGCCTGGCGAGAACCGGCGTACGCATCCGGATGGACCTGGTCCTCTACGGTGCGCTGCTCGCGCTCGGCGCCGGAACGCTCGTCACCGGCCTCAGCCCGGTGATCGCGCTCGCCATCGCCGGTCAGGCGGTGGCCGGCGTCGGCGCGGGCTGGCACAACGTCGCCGCCGACACCCTCATCCAGCAGAACGTGCCGGCCGAGCGGCTCGGCGTGGTGTTCGGGACCGTCTACATGTTCCCGTACGCGGCGGAGGCACTGGCCTACGCCGTCGGCGCACCGCTGTTGGCGATGGTCGGGCCACGATGGGTGCTGGTCATCTCGGGGTTGGGTGTGCTGGCCACCCTGGCGCTGATCGCTCCCCTGCTCACCCGGGCCCTCGGGCTACGCCTGCCGACACCGGGCAGGTTCGCAGCGGCCAACGGGTGAGATCGCCCGAGGGGTGCGGCCGGTGGACCAAAGGCCCGCCGACCGCACCCGGGCGATCAGTTCTCGGTGCTGTCGGCCGGCGGCGCGCCCGGCCCCGGCCCGATCTTCTTCGGATCGGTCGGCTTACCAGCCGTGGACGTGCTCGACGAGGTGGTCGTGGTCTCCCCCGACCCGCCCGACTGACCCTCAGGCTCTTCCACCATGCCCTGCTCCTCCAGTTCGGCGAGAGTGACCGCATCGACGTCGATCGTGTCGCCCGGCGCCCAAAGCGTGCCACCCGGATCGGTCCACGAGGCGGACAGTCGTACCTGCACGGGACTCTCCCTGACATGAAACTTCCTGGTACGGAACACTAACCCCGACCGATCGATGCCGTTGCCCGTCCGCACGTCGGGTACCCGACTGGCCGCCCGGCCGCGATACTGACCTCTTTCGCCCACGGAGCTGAACATCGACCTCAAGTGTGGACACTGCGCACGCGCGGCCGGGCCGGACGACCGCTTCTGCGGCGGGTGCGGCCAGCCGCTGGGGGTCACCTGTGCGCACTGCGGGCACGCCAACAGCACCGAGGTCAACTTCTGCACCAGTTGTGGTCAACCGCTGCGCGACCATGCCGTCGCGGTGCAGGAGGACCGGCGTCAGGTCAGCGTGCTCTTCGTCGACATCGTGGACTTCACCAGCTACGCGGAGCGGGCCGACCCGGAGCAGGCCCGCGGTCTGCAGCAGACCTACTTCGCCACGGTGCGCCGGATCGTGCACCAGTACGGCGGGGTGGTCGAGAAGTACATCGGCGACGCCGCGATGGCGTTGTTCGGCGCGCCGGTGGCCACCGACAACGACGCGTTGCGGTGCGTCCGCGCCGGCCTGGAGCTGCAACGGAACCTGGCCCGCCAGCCCGCCGGTCCGCAGCCCCCGCTGAGCTTCCGGGTCGGCATCGCGACCGGTGAGGCCCTGGTCGACCTCTCCGCCACCCGCGACGGTGGGCAGGCCTTCGTGACCGGAGACGTGGTCAACACGGCCTCCCGCCTGCAGGGGTTCGCCCCGCCGGGCGGTGTCGTGGTCGACGAGAGCACCTGGTCGGCCACCCGACACGAGATGGAGTACGCGGACCAACCACCGGTCACCCTGCGCGGCCGGTCCGCGGTGAGCCGGATCTGGCTGGCCGTCCAGGTGCGACCACACCGTGACCCGCGCGGCGCCGAGCTGACCCCGATGGTGGACCGGGAGCACGAGCGCGGCCTGCTGGTCAACGCGCTGCACCGGATGGTGACCGAGCGGACGTCCCAGTTGGTGACGGTGTTCGGCCCGGCGGGAGTGGGCAAGAGCCGGCTGTTGCGCGAGCTGGCCCGGCACGCCGGCAGCCTGCCCGGCCCGCCGATCACCTGGCTCGTCGGGCAGTGCCCGCCGTTCGGCGAGAACGTCACCTGGGCCGCCCTGTCGGACATCGTGAAGACCTGGGTGGGCGTGCCGGAGGTCGACGGCCCGACCGCGCTGCGCGAACGGCTACGGTCCCGGCTGGGACAGCTCGCCGACCCGCACGCGACCCGGCTGGCCGAGGCGCTCGGCCCGCTGATCGGCGTACCCGGTGAACGGCTCACCCCCGGTGAGACCGAGGCCGCCTGGCGGCGGTTCCTGATCACCCTGGCGACGACCGGCCCGACCGTGCTGGTCTTCGAGGACATGCACTGGGCGGACCAGCAGATGCTCGCCTTCGTCGAGCAGTTGGGCGCGTCAGCCCGCGGCGTACCGCTGCTGGTCGTGGCGACCGCCCGCCCGGAGCTGCGGGAACGGCACCCGGCCTGGACCGGCACGATCAGTGGCGCGATGTCCATCTCGGTGCCGCCGATGCACGACACAGACATCGACACGCTCTACTCGCTGCTCCTCGGGCAGGCGACGCTGCCGTCCAGCTCGCGTACCCCGCTGATCGAGTTCGCCGACGGCAACCCGCTCTACGCCCAGGAGTATGCCCGGATGCTGCTGGACGGCGGCTTGCTCGACGCGGTCGGTGCGACCGCCCACCCCGACCTCGACGGCGGCGCGGAGATGCCCCGCACCGTGCAGGCGGTCATCGCCAACCGGCTCGACCTGCTGGACCCGGCCGACCGGGCGGTGCTCCAGGCCGCCGCCGTGGTCGGCGTGGTGTTCTGGGCCGCGCCGGTGGCCATGGCGTTGGGACGGCCGGTGGAGTGGGTGGAGCGCGCGCTGGACCGCCTGCAACGTCGCGACCTGGTGTACGAGCAGAGCACGTCGACGATGCCCGGAAAGTCCGAGTACCGGTTCCGGCACATCCTGGTCCGCGACGTCTGCTACCAGCGACTGCCCAGGGCCGAACGGGTGCTGCGCCACCAACGCACCGCCGACTGGATGGCACAGCTCACCGACGGCCGGCAGTACGACCTGGCCGAGGTGCTGGCCAACCATCGCTGGGCGGCCCACGAGATCGCCCGGACGGTCGGGCTGGACACCGCTCCCTACGCCCCGTCGGCGCGGGCCGCGCTGCATCGGGCGGCCCGCCGCGCGTACGAGCTGCACGCGCTGGACACCGCCGCCGCGCTGGTCGGCCGGGCGCTGGCCCTGGACGTCGGGCCGGACCCGGCGCTGGAGCTGTTCGACGCCCAGCTGGCGTTCTATCGGGACGGGGACGCCTTCCTGGTGGCGGGAGGCACGGACGTCCTCTCCCGGCTGGCCGCGCGGCTCACCACGAGCGGCGACCGGACGGGGGCGGCGCGCGCCTGGACGCTGCTCGCCACCGCCGCCTGGAGTCGGGCCGACCGGTCGGCGACCCTGCACTGCCTGGACCAGGCGATCGGCATCTACAGCGACCTGCCGGACAGTCAGGAGAAGGCGGGCGCGCTGCTGGAGCTGGCCCGGGTGCACATGCTCAACGCGGAGACCGAGCCGGCGTGCACCGCGGCGCGGGCGGCGGCGTCCCTCGCCGAGCGGCTCCAGCTGCGCGAGGTCCAGGCCAACGCGCGGATCACCCTGGCCGTGGCGCGCTACCTGGCCGGCTCCGCCGAGGCGTTCCCGGAGCTGGCGGAGGTGACCGAGCACTGCCGGGTGGAGCGGCTGACCAGTCGCCGCCGGGCGGTGCAGAACCTGGCCTGGGCGTTGCAGGAGGAGGGCGACCTGGCCGGCTCGGCCCGGCTCGTCGACGAGCAGCTCACCCTCGACCTGGGCGGCGAGCACAGCCTGGCCACGAGTTTTGCCGACCAGTGGGCGCGGTCGTACTACGCGGGTGACTGGACGGCGGCGCTGGCGATGGCGGCGGAGTCGACCCGGCGACCGACAGCGGAGTGGGATCTGCACATCGTGGCGGTGTCGGGTTGGATGCGCGGTCTGGCCGGAGCCGAGTTGGTCGTACCCGACGGGCCTGACGACACCGCGGGGTCGGACGCACCGGGTGGGGATCTGGTCGAGCAGGCGCTGGTCGCGGCGCGGCGTACCGGATTCCACCGGGTGCTGCGCTCCACCCTGGCGCACGCCGCCCTCTGCCGGGCGACGCAGGGCCGCCGTGACGAGGCGATGGCGCTGCTCACGGAGCTGGACGAGGACTGGCAACGGACCCGGATGATTCCCTTCGCGGAGTGGGTGCCGGCCGTCGGGCACGTCGCCGGGGTGCTCGGCGCGGACGCCGCCCGGCTGGTCCGGCAGTTGCTCGACCGGGCGCCCCGGACGACCCCGTGGGCCCACGCGGCCGGTCAGGTCGCCGACGCCACGTTGGCGCGGCACGCCGGGGACTCATCGACGGCGGTGAACCTGCTGCGCTCGGCGGCGGCGAGCTACGCCCGGATGAGCGACGTGACCGACGAGATCATCACGCTGGCGCTGGCCATCGGCCCGCTTGCCGAGACCGACCCACCCGCCGCCGAGGCGACCCGGGCCCGCCTGCACGACTTCGCCAGGCGCCACCACGCCCCCGCCCTGCTCCACCTGCCCTGACCGACGACCGGGGCCGGCGCCGGTGGCTCAGGCGGCCAGCGGCGTCGGGACGGGCTGCTTGAGCTTCTGGGCGTAGACGTCCACGTACTCCCGGCCGGAGAGTTCCATCAACTCGTACATGATCTCGTCGGTGACCGCGCGCTCGACGAACCGGTCGCCGGCCAGCCCGGCGTAGCGGGAGAAGTCCAGCGGCGCCCCGAACCGGATCCGCACCCGATCGATCTTGGGGATGAGCTTGCCCGGGGGCTGGATCTCGTCGGCGTTGAGCATCGCCACCGGCACCACCACCGCGCCGCTCTCCAGGGCGAGCCGGGCCACACCGGTCTTGCCCCGGTAGAGCCGTCCGTCCGGGGAGCGGGTGCCCTCGGGGTAGATGCCGGCCACTCCCCCGGCCCGCAGCACCTGCAACTGGGTGTCCAGGGCGGCGCGCGCGGCCCGGCCGCCGGAGCGGTCCACCGGAATCGTGCCGGTGCCCACGAAGAACATCTTGGTCAGCCAGCCCTTGATCCCCTTGCCGGCGAAGTACTCGGCCTTGGCGACGAAGGTGACCTTCCGGGCGGTGATCAACGGCGTGAAGATCGAGTCGGAGAAGGACAGGTGGTTGCTCGCCAGGATCACCGGACCGGTCGCCGGGACGTTGCGCAGGCCCTCCACCTGCGGGCGGAAAATCAGCTTGAGCAGCGGACCGAGAATGACGTACTTCAGCAGCCAGTAGAGCACCGGCGTCCCTTCCCATGGTGTGCTCGCGACAGCGCCAGCCGTCGTCGCCGACGAGCCTACGAAGCGAGCGCTCTCACCACAACGGACGGACGAGCCCCCCGGACCCGCCCCGCCGATCATGGAGTTGTGGGGGCGACAGCCCCACGTGCGCCCCTTTTGTGAGTCACCACAACTCCATGATCGGCCCGGCCCAGGCCGGACGCTCCCGGCGATCTTGCAGATTCAGTTGCCGGGATGGGTGTATATGTTTTTTATGTCGCCGCAGGAAGTGCAAGATCGCGGGACTCAGGGGTTCGTTCGGGCCGTCGAACCGCCACGCTGAGGGTGGAACCTCGCCGGTACGCCCACCTGTCCTCGGAGAAACCCCGGAGAACACAGCAGGGGCGTGCGGCGGTCGACGAGAAGGTGAGCGGCGTCATCCGCTGAGGTCTCCTGTTGACAAGGATCAGCAAGAACGGACATAGGCGCCCCGCCGCGACCTGCGGGTGCAGCCGTGACTTTGCAAGACGCGACACAACGCACTCCCGGAACCGGGTCCTGACGTGTCACGATTCAGAGCACGGCGTGCGGACTGGCGCCGAAGGGCAGCGGTGGCCGCGCCGGAAGGCGCGTTAAGGGGGATGTCCGGGTGTCAGCGGGTGGGGCCCGCCGGGGACGGCGGGACAACGGGCTCGACGCGAACGAGTACGCCGTCGTCGGCGACGTCGATCCGCGCGTCGGTGAGCACCTGCTCGACGTGCTGGCCGCCGGTGGGATCGCCGCCTACCTCCAGCCCTCCGCCGACCTCAATCCGGTCACCCGCACCACCACGGTGCCGGCCCGGCCGGTCGACCGGCTCTACGTCGACCGCTCGCACCTGACCACCGCCCGGGACTACCTGACCCAGCTCGCTGACGAGACCGCTCCGGAGCAGCCACCGGCTCGCGACGAACCGGACATCGACGCCGAGTGGGCGCGGATCGTGGCGGGCTTCCACACCACCTCCACGCCCGGTGACAACCCGTGGCCAGCCTCAGAGGACGTGGACGAGCGGGACAACCGGGACGAGTCGACCTCCGGGCCGCTGACCCGCTCCGGCACCGACGAACCGGGTCCGACCGCCACCGACGTTCGTCGGCTGCCGTCCGCGACGGACATCTCCGGAATCTCGGTGGGGCGGGGCACCCGACCGGACGAGCCGTCGCTGCTGGACGGGTTGGACACCTTCGGCGCCGACCTGCCCGACGACGAGGACGACGAGGGCTACCACCCGCCGCCACCGCCGCCGCTGCCGCGGGTCAGCAAGTACGCGGTGATCGGCGTGCTCGGGGTGGTCGTCGGGTTCGTGCTGTTCCTCTTCCCGTGGCTGCTCCCGATCGACCGCTCGGCGGTCACACTGTTCGGGTTCACCGGCATCCTGGCCGGTTTCGTCACGCTGATCTGGCGGCTGCGCCCCGGCGACGAGGACGAGGACGACCCGGACAACGGCGCCGTCGTCTGACGGTCGGCCCGCATCCCGAGACAGCAGCGCCCCGCCGGGGGCGTAACAGTGGTGTAACTTACTGTCAGTAGGAATACCGCTGTACGTCACTTCCCCCGCTGACTGACCGGTTTTTCCTTGCTCGCGGCGGTCAGTCCTCTGCTGATCGGAATGCCCGAGATGCGACAGAGTTCTCTCGTGGTGGTGGCCAACCGCCTCCCCATCGACGACAACCAGGCCCCCGACGGGGCCTGCGAGTGGCGGCGCAGCCCGGGTGGGTTGGTCAGCGCGCTACTTCCGCTCCTGCGACACACACCGGCCACCTGGGTCGGCTGGGCCGGTGGCACCGGGCCGGCCCCCGCCCTGCCGGACGTGGACGGCGTGCGCATGCACACGGTCGCGCTCAGCCCGGAAGACCTGCGCGACCACTACGAGGGGTTCGCCAACGCCACCCTCTGGCCGCTCTACCACGACTCGGTGGAGCAGCCGCAACACCACCGCCGGTGGTGGGAGGCGTACCAGCGGGTCAACCAGCGCTTCGCGGAGGCGACCGCGGAGGTGGCCGAGCCGGGCGGGGTGGTCTGGGTGCAGGACTACCACCTGCAACTGGTCCCCGGTCTGCTGCGCGCGCTCCGGCCGGACCTGCGCATCGGGTTTTTCCTGCACGTCCCGTTCCCGCCGCCGGAGTTGTTCATGCAACTGCCCCGCCGGGCGGAGCTGCTGCGCGGCATGCTCGGTGCCGACCTGGTCGGCTTCCAGCGGGGGCAGGCGGCGCACAACTTCGCCCAGTTGGTGACCCGGGTGCTGGAGCTGCCAGCCACCGACCGGCGGATCGGCATCGACGACCGGGTCGTCCGCATCGGCGCTTTCCCGGTCTCCATCGACACCGCCGAGATGGCCGCGCTCGCCGACCGCCCGGACGTCGCCGCCCGGGCCCACCGGCTCCGTCGGGACCTCGGCGATCCCCGGCAGGTCGTCCTCAGCGTGGACCGGATGGACTACACCAAGGGCATCGAGCAGCGCCTCAAGGCGTACAGCGAGTTGCTCGCCAGCGGCGACGTCAAGGTCCGCGACACGGTGCTGGTGCAGGTCGCCATGCCGAGCCGGGAACGCGTCGGCCAGTACCAGATCCTGCGCGAACGCATCGAACGCGAAGTAGGCCGGATCAACGGCGAGTTCGGCCGGGTCGGTGAGCCGGCGATCCACTACCTCACCCAGCCCTTCGACCGGGCCGAGCTGGCCGCGCTCTACCGGGTCGCCGACGTGATGGCGGTGACCCCGCTACGCGACGGGATGAACCTGGTCGCCAAGGAGTACGTGGCCGCGCGGGTCGACGACACCGGCGCACTGCTGCTCAGCGAGTTCGCCGGCACCGCCGCCGAGCTGTCCCAGGCGTACCTGGTCAACCCGCACGACCTGGAAGGGCTCAAACAGGCCCTGCGCGCGGCGCTGCGGGCCGACCCGGCCGACAGCATGCAGCGGATGCGGGCCATGCGCGCCCACCTGCACCAGCACGACATCCGGGCCTGGGCCCGCTCCTACCTGCGTGCCCTGGACGAGGGCGGCGCCCTGATCAGTCGCCTGACCGGCACCGACACCGATGGCGTCGCTCGGGTGCCCCGACCGGCCACCCCGACGGGCAGCCCGGCCAGCCATCAGGCCGGCGGCTGACCGCCGGGCGGCCCGGCGGCTCAGTGCGCCGCCGGCTCCTTCTCCAGCCAGTCCAGGATCGCGTCGATCGGCTCCGCCCACCGCGCGTCCAGCATCAGGTCGTGGCCCATCCCGGGGAAGAGCAGCGGGGCCGACCCGTAGCGGCGGGCCACCCGGGTCAACGTCGACGCCGGCACCACCCGGTCGTCCGGGCTGCCCAGCACCAACACCGGGGGCGTGCCCACGGCCGGCTCGGCCTCCGGCTCGCCCAGCAGCGCCCACTGGGCCCGCCGGCCCGCCCGACCGAGGCGTCCCACATACCGCCGGGCCTCCTCGTCGGGCAACTCGCGGCTGAACAACTGCCCCCGGTTGAGCCGCAACGGCCCGCCGAACACCGCCGGCAACGTACCCGCCGGGTTGCGGCGCAACGCCGCGCCCAGCACTCCCCAGCCGCCGAAGACCGGCGCCACCAACACCGCGCCCCGCGCCGGGTAGCGCGCCAACGCGTGTGCCACCACCAGCGCCCCGGCGCCGTGCCCCACCAGCACCGCCTGCCGCGGCAGGCTCGCCGCCACCTGGACCACGTCGTGGGCGTACGCCCGCAGCGTCGCCTCCGGCGCCGGCTCGCTGCCACCGTGCCCGCGCAGGCTCACCGCGTACGCCGGGAACCCCCGCGACGCCACGTGACCCAACCAGTGCTCGGCGAACGCCCACGCCCCGTGCCCGAACCCGGGTACGAACAGCAGCGGCGGCCGCCCCTGCTCCAGTTCGGGGACCGCGCTGAGCACCTCCCGCCGGGCCGGCCGGACCGGCCGGGACCACTCCCGACCTCGCATGATCCGCAGCTCGCTACTCGCGCTCACCGTGCCAGCCTTTCGTTCGCGACTGCGGGGCTCGCAAGCTCACTCCTCGCGCTCACTTGCCCTCCAGCTCGACCAGGGCGCGTTGGATGGCGCGCAGATAGTCGGCGTGCCCGACCTCGAACCAGTGCCGGCTGCTGTCCTTGACCGGCCCGGAGTACCGCTCCCCCGCCCGGTCCCGCACCCGGGCCGCGAACGCCGTGGCCCGCTCCGGCCGGTCCCGGCGGGCCTGGAGCAGCCGGGCGAAGAGCACCGTCTGCCAGTGCGACAGGGTGAACAACCCGGAGTCCGGTTGCAGCAGGCCGGCGACGGCCAGGGTCGGGTGCCCCGGCGTGAACGCGTTGAGCCACAGCGTGGGCCGGCCCGCGCCCGCGCTGTCACCGAACACCGACGCGTCGAGGAACTCGAAGCGGGGCAGGTAACCGGTGGCGAAGACGACCACCTCGGGGTCGATCTCGCGGCCGTCGGCCAGCTCCACCGCGTACGGGTGGAACCGGGCGATGTCCGGCACGGGGCCGATCCCGCCGTGGCCCACGTAGTACACGAGCTGGCTGTTCGCGATCGGGTGCGTCTCGTACACCCGGTGGTCGGGCTTGGGCAGGCCGAAGCGGGTCAGGTCGCCGACGGTCAGCCGCAGCGTCCAGTGGTAGAGCCACTGCCGCACCCGCAGCGGCACCCGCAGCGCCAACAGGGTGTCGTTCACCTGGTCGGCGGGGCGACCGAGCACGTACTTCGGCGCGTACCAGTAGCCCCGGCGGGTGGAGTGCCAGCAGCGCGACGCCTGCTGGGCGGCCTCGACGGCGATGTCGCAGCCGGTGTTGCCGGCGCCGACCACCAGCACCCGCTTACCGCGCAGCTGCGCCGGGTCCTTGTAGGACGAGGCGTGCATGATCTCGCCGCGGAACTCCTCCAGGCCCTCGTAGCGGGGCAGCTTCGGCGACCAGTTGTGGCCGTTGGCGATCACCACGGCGGCGTACCGGGCGGTGCGCTCCGGGCCGTACCCGCCGGTGGAGCGGGTGGTCACGTCCCACCGGTCCCCCTCGACGGGCTCGACCCGGATCACCTCGGTGCCGAACCAGATGTGCGAACGCAGGTCGAAGTGGTCGGCGTACCGCTCGAAGTAGGACAGCAGCTGACCGTGGTGCGGGTAGTCCGGCCAGGAGTCCGGCATCGGGAAGTCGGGGAACTGGGTGAACGGCTTCGACGAGATCAGGTGGGTGCTGGCGTACACGGGGCTGCGGTCGTGCCGCCAGTTCCAGGCGCCGCCGACGCCCGTCTCCCGCTCGTAGCAGTCCACGCCGAACCCGTGCTCACGCAGGTTCTTGATGGCGGTCAGCCCGCTGGCCCCGGCCCCGATGACGCAGACCGTGTCGCCCCGGTCGGAGACCGGGCGCCCGTCGCTGTTCGCCGTGGGCGAGGTCGCCTCCGGGTCGGGCCGGCCGTGGTCGGTGGAGGTGGACACCGGGGACATCTCCTTTTGGTACGGCAGGCGTGCCGGTCGCCGCGAAATCCTCTCCACAACGGGGCCGGATGTCCAGTCCTGAACCGGAGGCACCGACGGTCGAGCCGGGGTCGGGGGTCAGCCGCTGGTGGGCAGCAGCAGGTCGACCAGGACCGGGAAGTGGTCACTGGCCCGGCGGGTCTGCGGGGTGTCCACCACGTCGTAGTCGACCACTGTGATCCTCGGGTCGACGAAGAGCGCGTCGATACGTCGGCGCGGGTCGGCGCAGGAGTAGGTGAGCCGCTCGGCCCGGTCGGCCGCCACCGCCGCGTCGGTCAACCCGCGCGCCACGGTGGCCCAGGCCGGCCCGTCCGGACCCTCGTTGAGGTCCGCCCCGGCCAGCACCGGGCTGGTCGCCGCGTCCAGACCGCGCTTGAACTCGGTGGCCTGCGAGGGCCGTTCGGCCGGGTCGGTGGACAGGTGCGAGCCGGCGAGGGTGAACCGGGCGTCACCGACGCGGCAGTCGGCGTACGCGGCGCCGCGCAGGTGCCGGCCCGGGGTCAGCGGAAAGCGCTGGCAGCGGGTGCCCAGCACCTGGACCCGCAGGCTGGTCAGGAGCAGGTTGCCCAGCGCGGGCAGCCCACCGGCGGCCACCACCAGACCGAACGACTCGGCCAACGTGGCGGACTTCTGCCGCCACCGGAACCGGCGCGGCCCCTCCTGCACGATCACCACGTCCGGCGTCGCGGCCCGGACCACGGCCGCCAGCGCGGCGGTGTCGTCGCGCTGGCTGTGGACGTTGTACGACACCACGCGCAGCGGCACACCCATCCCGGACCGCCTCAGATCCGGCGGGCCAGGTCGGCGGCGCCGATCACCCCGGCGCTGTTGCCCAGCTCCGCCGGGAGCACCTCGGCCACCGGCAGGCGACCGCGCTGGGCGAGCGCGTCGAGGTACGAGCGGCGGGTGGGGCCGAGCAGCAGGTCACCGGCGTCGATCACGCCGCCGCCGACCACCAGGGTCTGCGGGTCGAGGATCTGCGCCATGTCGGCGAGGCTGGTGCCCAGCCACCGGCCGATCTGGGCGAACGCCTCGGCGGAGACCGGGTCGCCGCCCTGCGCCGCGGCGGTCACCATCGGGCCGGTGATCGCCTCGGCCTCACCGCCGGCCAGCTTCAGCAGTGCGGTGGCCCGGTTGGGTTCCTGCCGGGCGCCGGCCCGGGCGAAGCGGACCAGGGCGCTGCCGCTGGCGTACTGCTCGATGCAGCCCAGCCGGCCGCAGCCACACTGGTGCCCGTCCGGCACGGCCAGCATGTGGCCCAGTTCCGCGGCGATGCCGTGCGCGCCGCGCATCAGGTCGCCACCGAGGACGATGCCGCCGCCCACACCGGTGCCGATGGTGAACATGATCATCGAGTCGTCGGCGTCGCGGGCAGCGCCGTAGCGGAACTCGGCCCACGCGGCGACGTTCCCGTCGTTCTCCACGATCACGGGCAGCCCGATGGCCTCGCTGACGTACTCGCGCAGCGGTTCGTCACGCCAGGCCAGGTTGGGCGCGAAGAGCACGGTCGAACGGCTGGCGTCGATCCAACCGGCCGCGCCGATGCCGACGGCCTCGATGGTCCGCCCGGCAGCCAGTTCGCCGACCAACTCGATGATGACGTCGCGGGTCTTGGCCACGTCATCGGCGGGAGTGTCCCGTCGGGTCTGCACGAGGACCGTGCCGGTGTCGTCCACGACACCGCCGGCCACCTTCGTGCCACCGACGTCGACTCCGATGGTCAGCGTCACCGCTACCGCCCCCCTCTGCTGTGCTGTCCGGCCCGGTTCCCGGCCCAGTGCCGGTCCGGGTCGGAAGGTCCCGCGCTCAGGCGCCGTCGCCCGATGCTTCCGCGTCGGCGTCGTCGGGCACCCGCGATGCGGGCACCACGGGACGGGTGGTCGGCGCCGGTACGGTCGCCGTCCCGGCCTCGTCGACGGGTGGTACGGCGGCCGGGGCGAGTGGGTCCGCCGTCCGGGTGGCGACCGACCAGACATCCCGCTCCGGCGCCGGCTGAGAATCATGCCCGGTGCGGGTGGCATCGCGCCACACGTGCTCGTCGACGGTCGCGGTGGGCGGGCCGCTCGGGGGTGGCTCGGGGAGTACGTCGTCGGTGCTCGCGGCGGGTGCCGGTGAGGACGGGGTGGCCGGCTCGGCGGCCGGCTCGGCGGTCCCCGGCGCGGACGGTTCCGCCGGGGAGAACGCGCGGAGCAGGCTGGCGACACCCGCGGCGAGGTCACCGGCGCCGGTCGCGAGCCGTTCGGCGAATTCCGGACTCGGGTCCCGCAACGCGGCGATGCCCCGACAGACCGGGCAGACGCAGCATTCGGCCGAACCGGTGGCGAAAGCACCACCTGCGCCGGAGCGGGCGTCCGGACCTGCGCTGTGACCGAGGACACCGGACAGCATCCCGCCCAACGAGCCGAACGCGCCGCCCGCCGAGCCGGCGGAGGCCAGTCGCGCCCCTGCCAGCAGGGTGGCGACCAGCCGCTCCGCCTCTTCCCGGGCCGAACCCGGATCCGTTCCGCCCACCGTCGGCTCCTCTACCGTGCCACCGGACACGTCACTGCGCCGCACCGGTTGCTTCTACCCGGCGCTTGAGCTGCTTCAACGCGGTGTCCATGATCATCTTCTCGGCCTTGCGCCGAAACATCCCGAGCATGCCGACCGACAGGTCGACCTCCAGCGTGTAGGTCACCGTCGTGCCGCCGTCCGGGTTACCCACCAGGTCGTACGAACCACGCTGGGCCTTCTGCATCTTCGAGGGGGCGACCAGGTGCCACTCGATCCGGGAGAGGTCCTCGGCGTACTCGTAGGCGAGCACGTACTCGTCGGCCATCACCCCGGCGTCGATGGTGAAACGCACCTGACTGGCGTAACCGTCCTCGTACTCCTCGACGACCTCGGCGCGACGCACCGCGTCGGTCCACTCCGGGTAGCGCGCGAAGTCGCAGATGACCGCCGTCACCCGATCCGGTGCGGCGCCGATGATGATCGACTGGGTGGAGGAGTCCGCCATGGGGGGAGGCTACCCGCCTCCTGGGTGTCTCACCCCGACCGCCCGCCGGGTAGGTTTCGACACATGCCGACGCCACGGCGGCGGCCGGCCCAACCAGTGCGAGCACGAAGGAGTGCAGGTGCGCGAGTTTTCCGTCCCGCCGATCGTCACCGTTGGCGACGCGGCCAACCTCACCGATCCGGTCTGGGACAACGCCGAAGTCGCGCCTGACACCGTCCAGTTCGCCCGCCCCACCCCGCGCGCCGACGGCACCGTCACCGAATGGACCGAGGTGACTTGCCTCCAGTTCCGCGACGAGGTGGCCGCCGTGGCCCGCGGGCTGATCGCCGCCGGCATCGAGCCCGGTGCCCGGGTCGGGCTGATGAGCCGCACCCGCTACGAGTGGACGCTGCTGGACTACGCCATCTGGGCCGTCGGCGCGGTGACAGTGCCGATCTACGAGACCTCCAGCAGCGAGCAGGCCGCCTGGATCCTCGAGGACTCCAACGCGGTGGCCGTCGTGGTGGAGAGCGAGGCGCACGCCGCCCTGATCGCCGGTGTCCGGCACCGGCTGCCCGAGCTGGGCCAGGTCTGGCAGATCGACAGCGGCGGGGTCGACGAGCTGGTCACCACCGGTGCCACCGTCGAGCTGGCCGAGGTCGAGCGGCGGCGCAAGGCCGTCCGTGCCGGCGACCTGGCCACGATCATCTACACCAGCGGCACCACCGGCCGGCCCAAGGGCTGCGTGCTCACCCACCGCAACATGTACGCCGACATCGCCAACGCCGTGCCGGTGCTGCCGAACCTGTTCAACGCCGGCGCGAGCACCCTGCTCTTCCTCCCGCTGGCGCACGCCTTCGCCCGGCTCATCCAGATCGGCGTCGTGCAGGCGCGAGCCACCATGGCGCACTGCGCCGACACCAAGAACCTGGTCGCCGAGCTGCAGGCGTTCCGGCCGACCTTCGTGCTCTCCGTACCCCGGGTCTTCGAGAAGGTCTACAACGCCGCCAAGCAGAAGGCCGAGGCGGACGGCAAGGGCGGCATCTTCGCCCGCGCCGAGCAGGTCGCCATCGCGTACAGCGAGGCGTTGGAGACCCCCGGCGGGCCCGGCCTGACGCTGCGCGCCCAGCACGTGGTCTTCGACCGGCTGGTCTACCGCAAGCTGCGCGCCGCGCTCGGCGGGCGGTGCCGGGACGCGATCTCCGGCGGCGCGCCACTCGGCGCCCGGCTCGGCCACTTCTTCCGGGGCATCGGCGTGACGGTGCTGGAGGGCTACGGCCTCACCGAGACCTCGCCCGCCGCCGCCGCGAACCTGCCCAGCGGCACCCGGATGGGCACCGTCGGCCGTCCGCTGCCCGGCGTGACGGTGCGGATCGAGGACGACGGCGAGATCCTGATCTCCGGCGAGCTGGTCTTCCAGGGTTACTGGCGCAACGAGGCCGCGACGACCGAGACGATCAGCACCGACGGCTGGTTCCGCACCGGCGACCTGGGCCAGCTCGACTCCGACGGCTACCTGAGCATCACCGGCCGCAAGAAGGAGCTGATCGTCACCGCCGGCGGCAAGAACGTCGCCCCGGCGGTGCTGGAGGACCTGGTCCGGGCGCACCCGTTGATCAGCCAGTGCGTCGTGGTCGGTGACGCCAAGCCGTTCATCGCGGCGCTGGTCACCGTCGACGAGGAGGCGCTGCCGACCTGGTTGGAGAACGCCGGATTGCCCCTCGACACCACCGTCGAGCAGCTGCGCGAACACGAGGGCCTCCGCAAGGAGCTCCAGGCCGCGGTCGACGCCGCGAACCAGGCCGTGTCGAAGGCCGAGGCGATCAAGGTGTTCCGGGTCCTGCCCCACGACTTCACCGAGGCGACCGGCGAGCTGACCCCGTCGCTCAAGGTCAAGCGCCAGGTTGTCCACAAGACGTACGCGGCGGAGATCGCCGATATCTACCGAGGCTGACTACCATCCGTCACGTGCCCGCATCCACAGCCACCGCCCCGCACCCGCATCCCCTCGCCGCGGCCGCCCGCGCGGTGATGCTGGCGCTGGTCGCCATCCTGACCCTGTTCGCCACCCGCGACGTCACCCAGCTGTGGTGGATCGCGCTGCTGGCGGTGGCCGGGCTGCCGTCGCTGCTGGCACCGCAGCACCGGTTGGTCGGCCCGCTGAGCCGGGTGGCCGAGGTGGTGGTGCTGGGGCTGGCCGCGAGCCACGTCGCCGCGGTGGCGTCCATCGGTGGCACCGTCGACGGCCTGGGTGCCTCGGCGGTGCTGCCGTACCTGGCGGTCCCGGTGACCGTCACCGCGCTGCGCCGCCGCTTCCCGGAGGGTGCCGCGCTGCTCGTGGTCACCGCCGCCACCCTGCTGCTCAGCGGCGCGCTGACCCGGGTCGACGGTGGTCTTCAGCTCGGCCAGCCGGGTTACCTCGCGGTCTGCGCGCAGTGGCTGATCCTGGCGGCGTTGGGGCTCTACGCCGCCGGCACGCTGCACCGGGTGATGGCGGTCCGCGGTGAGGGCAAACCCCAGCCGTACGCCGAGGCGACCCGGCTGCTGACCCAACTGCGGACGGTGGCCCGGCAACTGCCCGGAGCGACCCTTGACCCCGGCGGCATCTCCGAGCACCTGCTGGAGGAGCTGCGGACGGTGGCCCGCGCGGATCGGGGCGCGGTGTTGTCGGCCAGCGGCGGCGGTCGCCTCGTGGTGCTCGCCCAGGCCGGCGTCGACCGGGTGGACTGGGAGACGACGCTGGACGCGGACTCGGCGATCGCCGACGCCTGGGCCACCCAGCAGGCCACCACGGCCGCCCGGTCGCAGTCCCGCTCGCACCGCGGCGGCGACGTGTCCGCGCTGATCGTTCCGCTGGTCGCCGGGGTGCGCACGGTGGGGCTCGTGGTGCTGGAGGCCGACACCACGCAGGCGTACCCACCGCCGGTGGTGTCCCGGGTGACCGCGCTGACCCGCCCGGCCGCGCTGCGGCTGGAGGCGGCGCTGCTCTTCGACGAGGTGCGCTCGCTGGCCACCAACGAGGAGCGGCAGCGGCTGGCCCGGGAGATCCACGACGGGGTGGCCCAGGAACTAGTGATGGTCGGCTACGGCATCGACAACGCCCTGGCCACCGTCTTCGACGACGCCGACGAGACCGCCGAGGCCCTGCGTACGCTGCGCGGCGAGGTCACCCGGGTGATCCAGGAGCTGCGGCTGAGCCTCTTCGAGCTGCGCAGCGAGGTGGACCGGCAGGGCGGGTTGGCCGCGGCGATCGCCGAGTACGCGCGCACCGTGGGCGCTTCCGGCGGGCTGCGGGTGCACCTCTCGCTGGACGAGTCCACCGCCCGGCTGCCGGCCGCCACCGAGGCCGAGTTGCTGCGCATCGCGCAGGAGGCGGTGACCAACGCGCGCAAGCACGCCGGGGCGTCGAATTTGTGGGTCACGTGCGAGATCGACCCCCCGTACGCGCAAATAGAAGTGTCGGATGACGGTCAGGGGATGGCTGACCAGCGCCCGGACGGACGGTACGGTCTTGCGATCATGGCCGAGAGGGCGGAACGTATCCGGGGCCGGTTGGAGATCAGGCCGCGGCAACCCAGCGGCACGACCGTGGCGGTGGTTCTCGGCACCTCGGCCCGGCGCGATAACGTGCGCGGCAGCGCAGCACCAGAAGGGGAGTAACCCGAGGATGACCACAAGTCCGATACCGGCCACCCGTACCAAGGTCCTCCTTGTCGACGATCATGACCTGATTCGCAAGGGTTTGCGGCACGCCTTCGAGCGCGACCGCCAGTTCGAGGTCGTCGGTGAGGCGGCCACGGCGGCGGAGGGAGTACGCCAGGCCGGCGCCTTGCAGCCGGACGTGGTGATCATGGATCTGCGGCTGCCCGACGGCAGCGGCCTGGAGGCCACCCGCGCACTGCGTAAGTCCAGCGCGTCGATGGGCATCGTGGTCCTGACCATGTACGCCGGCGACGACCAGCTCTTCGGCGCCCTGGAGGCCGGCGCGAGCGCCTTCGTGCCGAAGACCGCCCCGGCCGACGAGGTGGTGGCTGCCGCACGGCACGCCGCCTCCTCCCCCAGCGCGTTCACCGCCGCCGACCTGGCCGAGGCGATGAAGCGCCGGCTCGCCCCGTCCGGCCCGCAGTTGTCTCCCCGGGAGGGGCAGGTGCTGCGGCTGCTCGCGGACGGCATGAGCGTGGCGGGCATCGCCAAGCAGCTGTTCGTCAGCGAGTCCACGGCGAAGACGCACATCTCGAAGCTCTACGAGAAGCTCGGCGCGGCCAACCGGGCTCAGGCCCTGATGACCGCGCTGCGGCTGGGCCTGCTCGAGGCACCGGACGCGCCGAAGTTCTGACCTGCCTCCCGCTCGTCGAGCGGGACGACGCGACCGACGGTCCGCGCCAGCTTCTGCCGGCGCGGACCGTCGCGCATCGACCGACGTCGGCGGGCAACCTTCGGCGCGCTATGGTCTGGCGTGCGTGGCGGGTGCACAATACCCGCGCGGGCGATGATGCTCGCGTCGCGGATTCGAGGGGTGAAACGCATGCAGCGGCCGGACTGGGCACCCGACACCATCGACATCGAGCGCCCGAGCGTCGCGCGGATGTACGACTACTACCTCGGCGGCTCGCACAACTTCGCCGCCGACCGGGCCGCCGCGCAGGCCATGGTCGCCGCGGTGCCCGAGGCACCGTTGATGGCCCAGGCCAACCGGGCGTTCCTGCGCCGCGCCGTGCACCACCTCGCCGACGCCGGCATCCGGCAGTTCCTGGACATCGGTTCGGGCATCCCGACGGTCGGCAACGTGCACGAGATCGCCCAGCAGCTCGACCCGCGGTCGCGAGTGGTCTATGTGGACGTCGACCCGGTGGCGGTGGCGCACAGCCGCGAGATCCTCGCCGGCAACGAGCAGGCCGCGGTCGTGCAGGAGGACCTGCGCAACCCGGAGGCGATCCTGGCCCATCCGGATGTCCACAAGCTGCTCGACCTGAGCCAACCGGTGGCCGTGATGATCGTGGCCGTCCTGCACTTCGTCCCCGACGACGACCGGCCGGCGGAGCTGCTGCGGACGCTGCGCGACGCGTTGGCGCCCGGCAGCTACCTGGTGCTGTCGCAGGCCAGCGACGACGGGCGCAGCGAGGACGAACGCGCCGAGGCGGAGCGGGTCTACCGGCGCACCGACAACCCGTTGTCGGTGCGCAGCCGCGCCGAGCTGACCGCGCTCTTCGACGGCTTCGAGCTGCTCGACCCCGGCGTGGTCTGGGTGCCCCAGTGGCGACCGGACACCCCGGAGAGCGCGGAGGACGCCGAGCGCGCGGTCTTCATGGGCGGCGTCGGGCGCCTCGGTGACTGAGTCGCCCGGGGCGGGCCCCTACCCGGGGACCTTCGCCCGGGCCTGGGCGAAGGCGGTCTCCGGCACCAGCTACCTGCCGATGACCCAGGCCCAGTTGGAGTCTCTTTTGGACCGGCTCACCGGGCAACTGGCCGGGGCGTTGCTCACCGAGCCGTTCGACCTGCGTGCCGGGCACCGGGTCGGTGCCGAGTTGGTCGCCGCGCACATCGCGTCCGCCGAGGGGCTGGGTCGTACCGTCGAGGTCATCCAGCTGCGCCTGGTGCGCGACCTGGGCCTGGTGGCCGAGGACGTCGAGGACCGGATGGCCCGGCTGCTGGCGGCCGTGGCGACCGGCTACGCCCGCGCGCTGCGCGACCGGACGCTCGACGAGCAGGAGTCGATCCGCCGCGCCGCCATGCGGGCTCGCACCCAGGCCGAGCGGGCGCTGCGGGCCAGCGAGGCCCGTTTCCGGCATCAGGCCACCCACGACCCGCTGACCGGCCTGCCCAACCGCACGCTGTTCACCGAACGGCTCGCCGCCGCGCTGAACGAACCGGGCCGGGGCGCGCAGCGGGTCGGGGTGTGCTTCCTGGATCTGGACCGCTTCAAGGTGGTCAACGACACGCTGGGGCACCAGATCGGTGACCTGCTGCTGGCCACGGTGGCCGAGCGGCTGCGCAAGGCCATGGGTGAGCACCTGGTGGCCCGGCTCGGCGGCGACGAGTTCGTCATCCTGGTGGAACGCACCGCCGGCACCGACGACATGGTGGCGGTGGCCGAGACCGCGCTCGCCGCGGTCGGCACACCGGCCCTGGTCGACGGGCACGAGTTGCAGATCTCCGCGAGCATCGGCATCGTCGAGCGCCAGGTCGCCGGGGCCAACCCCACGGACCTGATGCGGGCCGCCGGCAGCACCCTGCACTGGGCGAAGTCCGCCGGTGGGGCACGCTGGGCGCTCTACGACGCCGAGCGCAACCAACGTGAACTGGCCCGCTACGCGCTCTCCGCGGCGATCCCGGCGGCGTTGGAGCGGGGCGAGTTCTACCTCGACTACCAGCCGCTGACCTCACTGCGCGACGGCAGCCTGGTCGGCGTGGAGGCGCTGGTCCGCTGGCGGCACCCCGAGTTGGGGGTGCTGCGCCCGGACAGCTTCATCGGGTTGGCCGAGGAGACCGGCCTGATCGTCCAGCTGGGCGGTTGGGTGTTGGCCGAGGCGTGCCGCGAGGCCGAGGCGTGGTCGGCCGGGGGTGCCGCCGCGCCCTTCGTCAGCGTCAACCTGGCGGTACGGCAGGTGCACCGGCCCGGGTTGGTGCAGGAGGTCCGGGCGCTGCTGCGGCAGACCGGCCTGCCACCGGAGCGGCTCCAACTGGAGATCACCGAGAGCACGATGATGAGCACCGCCGAGGAGCCGGTCCGCGCCCTGCGGGTCCTTGCCGACCTCGGGGTGCGCATCGCCATCGACGACTTCGGCACCGGCTACAGCAACCTGGCCTACCTGCGGGACCTGCCGGTGACCGAGCTGAAGGTGGCCGGGGAGTTCGTGGCCGGCCTGCGGTCGCCCTCGGTCGGCCGCACCGACGAGCGGATCCTCGCCTCCCTGGTCTCGCTGGCGCACGCGCTGGACCTGACCGTCACCGCCGAGGGGGTGGAGACCGCCGGGCAGGCCGAGCGGCTACGCGCGATCGGCTGCGACGCGGCCCAGGGCTGGCACTTCGGCCGCCCGGCCCCCGCCGATCGCATCCTGGCCCGCATCCGCTGACCCTCGGGCCCGCCCACGCCTCACCCGTTCCCGCCCACTTCCCACACCGCGGCTCACCCAGCACCCATCACCCGCAGCTCGCCGGGCTCACCAGTTGGGCGCTTCACGAAACCCGCAGGGGAGCAGCCGTGGCCGGGGGGTCGAGCGGACGACGCGAGCGGACAGCGGGTCACGTCCGCGCTGGTGGTGTAAGAGACGGCCATCGCGGGATCCGTTTGATGTTAAGCGGCGATCGGGCTGGGATCGGTGTGGTCGGTGTTGT
>NZ_JBITGE010000016.1:0-158116 GCF_044456785.1 Micromonospora sp. NPDC050795
GTCGCGAGCGTCGGTCTTCGCCGTGCCCGGGTGCAGATCGGCGATCCGCCGCATCGCCAGACCGGGAAGATAGGCCACCTGGTGACCACACGCCCGAGCCACCGCAACGGGCAGGGCGCCGATCGAGGCCGGCTGGTCGACCACCACCAATACCGTGCCGTGACGGGCCAGCTTGTCGAACAGTTGCCTTAGCCGAGCCTCGGTGTTCGGCAACGGCGCGTCGTGCAGCCGTTTGCCGTCCGGAGCCAACCCGACCGCATGGTGATCACCTTTACCGACGTCCAAGCCGAGGTAGACGCCATATCCGTCCCGCACCGCACCAGCCTCCACGCATCGCATCGTGGCCCCGGCCGCAAGTCCAGGCGTCGGACTGCCGGCAGCCACGTTACGAAGAGACCTACCCCAACCAGGGCGGCCGTGTCCCTATCAGCGGTCCACCGACGCCACCCGACCCGGCGACAACACCCCCCGGATCATCCGAACAACAGGGGAAGGAAGTCATACCGGGCCGGGCGACCGAGGGTCCCCGGCTGGGGACGATCAAAAAGGTAACGGGGGGGGGTTAGACCAGGCGTAGGCGGGCGGCGCGGATTCGGGTCAGGGTGCGCTCGCGGCCGAGCACCTCCAGCGACTCGAACAGCGGCAGACCCACGGTGCGACCGGTGACCGCGACCCGGACCGGGGCCTGCGTCTTGCCGAGCTTGAGGCCCCGCTCGGCGCCGACCGCCTCCAGCGTCGACTTCAACGACTCGGCGTCCCAGGACTCCAGCGCCTCGAACGCCGCGACGGCGTCGTCCAGCAGCTCGGCGGAACCGTCCTTCATCGTCTTGGTCCAGGCGGCCTCGTCGATCAGCGGTGAGGCCAGGAAGAGGAAGTCGACGTTCGGCACGATCTCGCTGAGCACCGCGATCCGCGTCTGGGCCAGCGGCGCCACGGCGGCGAACGCGTCGGCGTCGAACTCCTCCGGCTGCCACGGCGGCGGCGCGATGGTCCCGGTGCCGGTCAGCCACGGCTGGCAGGCGTCGATGAACTCGGTCACCGGCAGCGCACGAATGTACTCGCCGTTGAACGCGCGCAGCTTCTTCTCGTCGAAGAACGCCGAGGAGAGGTTGACCTCGTCCAGCCGGAACTCGTCCTCGATGACCGACCAGGGAACGATCTCCCGGTCGCCGGAGGGGGCCCAGCCGAGCAGCATGAGGTAGTTGCGCATCGCGCCGGCCAGGTAACCCTCGTCGCGGTACGCCTCCAGGGCGACCTTGTCCCGGCGCTTGGAGAGCTTCTGCCGCTTCTCGTTGACCACCACCGGCACGTGCGCCCAGATCGGCGGCTTGACCCCGAGGGCTTCCCAGAGCAGCTGCTGCTTGGGGGTGTTGGGCAGGTGCTCCTCGGCCCGGATCACGTGGGTGATCCCCATCGTCATGTCGTCGACGACGTTGGCCAGCAGGAAGACCGGCGAGCCGTCACCCCGGGCGATGACGAAGTCCTCGATGAGCTTGTTCTCGAACGTGGGCTCACCGCGGATCAGGTCGACCACCACTGTCGCGCCCTCGTCGGGCGTACGGAAGCGCAGGGCGTGCCCGGGGCCGGGGCCGAGGCCACGGTCGCGGTGGTAGCCGTCGTAGCCCTGGTACTGCGAGCCGGTGCGGGCCTGCACGTCCTCGCGGGTGCAGTCGCAGTAGTAGGCGCGGCCCGACTCGTCCAGGCGCGCGGCGGCGGCCCGGTGCTCCCCGGCGTTGGCCGACTGGAAGTACGGGCCCTCGTAGCTGCCCCGGGAGATCCCGATCCAGTCCAGCGCGGAGAGGATGCCCTCGGTCCACTCGGGCTTGTTGCGCGCCGCGTCGGTGTCCTCGATGCGCAGCACGAACACGCCGCCCTGCTGCTTGGCGTAGATCCAGTTCTGCAGCGCCGAGCGGGCGCCGCCGACGTGGAACATACCGGTCGGGGAAGGGGCGAAGCGCACACGTACTGTCACGTCCCCCAGCCTACGGCGCTCCGCGACTGCATTCCGCCACCGGCCCCCCAGGGCTCAGGGGACCGAGCGGATCTTGACGACCAGCGCGCTGCCGAGCAGGGTGACCACGGCGGTGACCGCATAGAGCGTGGGATAGCCGCCCAGGTACACCACGAGCGGGGCGGAGAGCGCCGGGCCGAGCACCTGCGGCGCCGAGTTGGCGATGTTGATGACGCCCAGGTCCTTGGCCCGGTCGGTGGCCCGGGGCAGGACCTGGGTGATCAGCGCGGCGTCCACCGAGAGGTAGACGCCGTAGCCGGCGCCGAGCAGCAGCGCCGCGACGATCGCCATCGGCCAGACCGGCGCGACCGCGAGCAGCAGCGCCGCCACCGCCATGATCAGCCCGGAGACGATCACGTAGATCTTGCGGCGGCCGGAACGGTCGGACAGCCGGCCGGCGACCACGGCTGTCAGCATCATCCCGAGCGTGTAGAGCAGGATCAGCACCAGCAGGCCGCCCTCGGGGTCGGGGTGGCGCACCCCGTCGCTGAGGAAGTACAGCAGGTAGAGGGTGCCCAGGGCGTTGCCCAACTGGACCAGGAAGCGGGTGATCCAGGCCCAGGCGAAATCCGGGTGCCGGCGGGGGCTGATCCACATCGAGGCCAGCAGCGCCCGGGTCCGGATCGCCGGCCGATGGGTACGCGGCAGCGGTTCGTCGGGGGTGAGCAGCGCGAACGGCAGCGACAGCAGCAGGACGGCCACGGCGATGGCCAGGTAGCCGGCGGCGTTGCCGGTGACCACTGCGGTGACCAGCACCGCGCCGAGCACCAACCCGAGCGCCTGCGGGATGCCCACCCACCCCGAGACGCCGCCGCGCTGCCGCACCGGGACCCGGTCGGGGATGGCGGCGCTGAGGCTGGCGAGCATCGCGTTGAAGCAGACCTGCGCGGCGACCCAGCCGAGGGCGACGCCGAGGATGGTCCGCTGCTGGGCCAGCAGCACCAGGGCCGCCGCGCCGAGCACGGCCCCGCCCGCCGTCCAGACGTGCCGACGGCCGAACTCGCGGCCGGCGATGCGCAGGCAGGTCCGGTCGGAGAACGCGCCCGCCAAGGGGTTGGCCAGCACCGCGGCCAACGCGCCGAGGCCGGTGACCACGGCCAGCATGTTCTCCTTGTCGCCGGGCGCGATCTGCTCGATCTGCTGCGGCAGCAGCACCTGGATCGGCGTGAAGAACGCCATCCACACGCCGAGGTTGGCCGCGAAGATCAAGCCGATCCAGCTGCGCCGTACCGGCACCGTCGGCTCGGCGAGCGCCGCCGGCAGCGACGCCGGCGTCGGGTCGAGGGTGGTCACCGTGTCGACCCCGGCCGGCTGGCCGCGATCACGTCCCGCAACCAGGTGTACGACGACTTCGGCGTACGGGTCTGGGTGGGGTAGTCGACGTGCACCAGACCGAAGCGCTTGGTGAACCCCTCGGCCCACTCCCAGTTGTCCAGCAGCGACCAGACGAAGTACCCGCGGACGTCCACCCCGTCGTCGATGGCGGCCCGGACCGCCCGCAGGTGCCCGTCGAGGTACGCGATCCGTTCCGGGTCGGCCACCTGCCCGTCGGCGTCGGGCTCGTCGTCGTACGCGCAGCCGCCCTCGGTGATCTCGATGGGCGGCAGCGCGTCGCCGTAGGTGTCGCGGAGCCAGCCGAGCAGCTCGTGTAGCCCGTCGGGGTCCACCGGCCAGTCGAAGGCGGTACGCGGGTAGCCGTCCAGCGGCACGAGGTCGAACGGCAGGGGTGAACCCTCCTCGGCCGCCCGTACACCGGTGGGGTTGTAGTAGTTGACCCCGAGCACGTCGATCGGCGCGGCGATCGTGTCGAGGTCGCCGGGGTGGATGACGCTCGGGTCCAGGCCGGGCAGCTCCGGGTAGCCGCGGCCGAGCAGCGGGTCGGTGAAGAGCCGGTTGTGCAGCGCCTCGTACGCGGCCCCGGCGACCCGGTCGGCGTCGCGGTCGCCGAGCACCCGCACCGGTGAGTAGTTGTTGGCGATGGCCACCGGGCTGGCGGTGTGGGTCCGCAGCGCGGCGACCGCGAGCCCGTGCCCGAGCAGTTGGTGGTGGGCGACCGGGAAGGCGTCGAACAGCAGCATCCGGCCGGGGGCGTGCACACCCATGCCGTAGCCGAGGCTCATGTGGATGAACGGCTCGTTGAGGGTGATCCAGAGCCGGACCCGGTCGCCGAGGCGAGTGGCGGTCTTCTCGGCGTACTCGGCGAAGCGGGCGGCGGTGTCCCGGTGCATCCAGCCGCCGGCGTCTTCGAGGGGTTGCGGCAGGTCCCAGTGGTAGAGGGTGGCCACCGGGTCGACGCCGACGGCCAGCAACTCGTCCACCAGGCGGTCGTAGAAGTCCAGGCCGGCCGGCCGGGTTGGCCGGGCCGGCGCCGGTGGGCTGGATCCGGGGCCAGGCGATGGAGAACCGGTACGCGGAGACGCCCAGGCCGGCCAGCAGCGCCACGTCCTCGGTGTGTCGGTGGTAGTGGTCGCAGGCCACCTCGCCGCTGCTGCCGTCGCTGATCCGCCCGGGGGAGCGCGCGAAGGTGTCCCAGATGGACGGAGCTCGACCGTCGGCGGTGGTGGCGCCCTCGATCTGGTGGGCCGATGTGGAGACGCCCCAGCGGAAGCCGGTGGGGAACTGGGGCATCGGTGCGGTCGACATGCGCCCTCCCGGTCAACGTGAAACGTGTTCGGGACTTTAAAGCGCTCTCGATGAATGCGCCATAGGCTGCCCTGGCGTAATCCGCAATGGTTGATCGGCGTGTCTTTTTCCGAACCCGTCCGGGTAAGTCCGATTTAGCGCATAGAGTGCCGATATCGTGGGATGTCCTCACCGGAGGAAAGACGGAAATGATCCTCGTGGAACGCAGTGCGCACGTGGCGGCGCCAATTGAAGTGGTCTGGGATGTCGTGCAGCGGGCCGAGCAGTTGCCGGCCTGGCTGGCCGGGGTCCGAGCGGCCGAGGTGCTCTCGGGAGAGGGCTTCGGACGGCGACAACTCGTCCAGGCTGGGCGCGGCTCGGCGCATGAGGCCGAGGTGATCGCCTACCAGGAGCCGACGCTGATCGGCTGGCGGGAACGGGCCAAGGGCGCTGGATCTCGGGCGGAGGCGCGCACCGAGATCTACGTCCAGCTCACCGGAGACGAGGAGGAGGGCGGGACGATCGTGCGCCTCATCGTGGTCCGCTGGCCGGCCGGCCCGGTCAAGGCGGCCATGCTGCGCCTCGGACTGCGTCGGGTCGGCGCCGACCTGGAGGACTCGCTGGCCCGGCTCACCGACCTGGCCGCCGTCGGCTGACGAGCGCCCATCCTCCCGGCGTCACCCGCGACGGCGGTGGTCCGGATCCCCGCCAGGGCCCCCGGGCCACCGCCGCTCCGTACCCCCCGACCGCAGTTGGGTTGGGCCGTAGCCGCAGAAGGGCCCGGCGCTCATGCGCCGGGCCCTTCTGTGGTCGTGCTGGGTCTTAGCTGTCGCCGCCGGTCTCGCCGACCGGGGCGGCGTTGACGTCGTCGATCGCGTACTTCTTGGCGGCCTCGGCCGGCACCGTGGTCGCCACCGCGCCGCTGCGGGCGAGCTGCCGCAGCGTGGCCACCACGATCGACTCCGCGTCGACGTGGAAGTGCCGGCGCAGCGCGTGCCGGGTGTCCGACATGCCGAACCCGTCGGTGCCGAGCGACGTGTAGTCGCCGGGTACCCAGCGGGCGATCAGATCCGGTACCGCACGCATGAAGTCGCTGACCGCGACCTTCGGCCCGTCCGCCTCGGCCAGCTTCTGCTGGATGTACGGAACCTTCGCCTCGGCGCCCGGGTTGAGCAGGTTGTACTCCTCGGTCTCCACCGCGTCGCGGCGCAGCTCGGTCCAGGAGGTCACCGACCAGACGTCGGCACCCACCCCCCAGTCCTGGGCGAGCAGCTGCTGGGCCTTGAGCGCCCACTGCATCCCGGTGCCCGAGGCGAGCAGGTTGGCCTTCGGGCCGTCGACCTGCGGTGCCGCCGAGTAGCGGTAGATGCCCTTGAGCAGGCCCTCCACGTCCACGTCGGCGGGCTCGGCCGGCTGCAGCGTCGGCTCGTTGTAGACCGTCAGGTAGTAGAAGACGTTCTCCTGCGCGTCCCCGTACATCCGGTGCAGACCCTGCTCCAGGATGTGCGCGATCTCGTACGCGAACGCCGGGTCGTACGCGACCACCGCCGGGTTGGTGGCGGCGATCAGCAGCGAGTGCCCGTCCTCGTGCTGAAGGCCCTCACCGTTGAGCGTGGTCCGACCCGCCGTGGCGCCGAGCAGGAAGCCTCGGGCCATCTGGTCGGCCGCTGCCCACAGCCCGTCGGCGGTCCGCTGGAACCCGAACATCGAGTAGAAGATGTACATCGGGATCATCGGCTCGTCGTGCGTGGCGTACGCCGAGCCGGCCGCGGTGAACGAGGCCACCGAACCGGCCTCGTTGATCCCCTCGTGCAGGATCTGCCCGGAGGTCGACTCCTTGTACGACAGGAACAGCTCGCGGTCGACCGAGGTGTAGCGCTGGCCGTGCGGCGAGTAGATCTTCGCGGTCGGGAAGATCGAGTCGAGACCGAAGGTGCGGGCCTCGTCCGGGATGATCGGCACCCAACGCTTGCCGAACTCCTTGTCCTTCATCACGTCCTTGAGCAGACGGACGAAGGCCTGCGTGGTGGCCACCTTCTGCTTGCCCGAGCCCCGCTTGATGTCGGCGAACCGCTCCGGGCCCGGGATGGCCAGCCGCTTCGTGCTGGTCCGCCGGGACGGCAGGTACCCGCCGAGCTGCTCGCGCCGCTCCTTGAGGTACGCCAGTTCCTCGGACTTCTCGCCCGGGTGGAAGTACGGCGGCAGGTAGGGGTTGTCCTCCAGCGCCGAGTCCGGGATGTCCAGGTAGAGGCGGTCGCGGAAGGTCTTCAAATCCTCCAGCGTCAGCTTCTTCATCTGGTGGGTCGCGTTGCGGCCCTCGAAGTGCGAGCCGAGGGTCCAGCCCTTGATCGTCTTCGCCAGGATGACGGTGGGCTGTCCGGTGTGCTCGGTGGCCGCCTTGTAGGCCGCGTAGAGCTTGCGGTAGTCGTGCCCACCTCGCTTGAGGTTCCAGATCTCGTCGTCGCTGAGCGGCTCGACCATCTTGCGGGTCCGTGCGTCACGGCCGAAGAAGTGCTCCCGCACGTACGCGCCGGACTCCGCCTTGTAGGTCTGGTAGTCGCCGTCGGTCGTGGTGTTCATCAGGTTGACCAACGCGCCGTCGGTGTCCGCGGCGAGCAGCGGGTCCCACTCACGACCCCAGACGACCTTGATCACGTTCCAGCCGGCACCCCGGAAGAACGCCTCCAGCTCCTGCATGACCTTGCCGTTGCCCCGGACCGGGCCGTCCAGCCGCTGCAGGTTGCAGTTGATCACGAAGGTGAGGTTGTCCAGCTCCTCGCGGGCGGCGACGCCGATGGCGCCGAGCGTCTCCGGCTCGTCCATCTCGCCGTCGCCGAGGAACGCCCAGACGTGCTGCTGGGAGGTGTCCTTGATGCCGCGGTGCTGCAGGTACCGGTTGAACCGGGCCTGGTAGATCGCGTTCAGACCGCCGAGGCCCATCGAGACGGTGGGGAACTCCCAGAAGTCCTGCATCAGCCGAGGGTGCGGGTACGAGGGCAGCCCACCACCGGGGTGCGACAGCTCCTGGCGGAACCCGTCGAGCTGGTGCTCGCTGAGCCGCCCCTCCAGGAACGCCCGCGCGTACATGCCGGGGGACGCGTGGCCCTGGTAGAAGATCTGGTCGCCACCGCCCGGGTGGTTCTTGCCCCGGAAGAAGTGGTTGAAGCCCACCTCGTAGAGCGACGCCGAGCTGGCGAAGGTGGAGATGTGCCCGCCGACGCCGATCTCCGGGCGCTGAGCCCGGTGCACCAGCATGGCGGCGTTCCACCGGACGTACGCCCGGATCCTCCGCTCGACGTGCTCGTCACCCGGGAACCAGGGCTCGCGCTCCGACGGGATGGTGTTGATGTAATCGGTGGTGGTCAGGGGCGGAACCCCGACCTGGCGCTCACGGGCCCGCTCCAGCAGGCGCAGCATGACGTAGCGAGCGCGTTTGGCGCCGCGTTCGTCGATGACACCGTCAAGCGACTCGACCCATTCGCTTGTCTCTTCAGGGTCGATGTCCGGAAGCTGGCTCGGTAGGCCGTCGCTGATCACCGGGCGCTTGCGTTCCGTAGCCACAGGCGTTCCCTCGGTTGTGTGTGGGATAGGTCTCTAGCGCCATCCTGCCCCCTGGTGGCACCCCTCGTCACGTCTAGGTCCCCCCGACGCGATGCTGAACACAGGTACTCGCCGGTAACTTAGCGCGACGACGCGGTGGAGCCTGAGCGGTTTGACCGCCGCTCCTACCGTCGGTGCCATGAACGGACGTTCTGTCACGGTCGCCGCCAGCATCATCGTTTTCGGGGTGGTAGGCCTGGTCATCGGCGCGGTGGCCCTCGCCTCCGGCAATTCCTGGCCCACGGTGGGACTGATGGCCCTCGGCACCCTGCTGGTCGTGTTCGGCGTGGTCCTGCTGCGGGAGGCGGTCCGCGCGGCCCGTCCGAGCGGCCAGGATGGTCGTCGTCGTCGCCGTCCGGACTCGGACGGCGGCGGGTACGGCTCCTACCCGATGCCCGCCGGGGACGCCGGGAGCGGACACGTCGGTCGCCAGCGCGACGGCGACCACGACAACTCCGACGGTACGGAGTCGGCCGACAGCGGCGACTCCGGGGGAGGCTGGTCCGGCTGGGGCTGGTCCAGCGGTGACTCCGGCGGCGGCTGGTCCGGCAGTGACTCCGGCGGTGGCTGGTCCGGTGGCGGCGACTCCGGCGGCGGTGGCGGCAGCTCCTGACCTCGCCCTGCGGCAGAATGCGACGTATGCGCAGCGACGTGATCACCGTCCAGACCGGGTCCCGGCCGACCGTCCGGGACATCACCGCGGAGGCCCAGCAGTTCGTCTCGGGCGAGGGCGACGGCCTGCTGCACGTCTTCGTGCCGCACGCCACCGCCGGCCTGGCGATCATCGAGACCGGGTCGGGGTCCGACGACGACCTGCTCAGTGCCATCGACGACCTGCTCCCCACCAAGGACCGCTGGCGGCACCGACACGGCTCGCCCGGCCACGGCCGCGACCACGTACTGCCGGCGTTCATCCCGCCGTACGCCACGCTGCCGGTGCTCGGCGGTCGACTGGCGCTCGGCACCTGGCAGTCGATCTGCCTCGTCGACACCAACGGCGACAACCCGACCCGCCAGGTCCGCTTCTCCTTCCTCCCCGCCTGACCCCGCCCCGCCCCAATCTCGGCGATCTTGCACTTGCTGTCCCGACACAAGGGGCATCCCACTCATTCGGACAACCGAAACCGCAAGATCGGCGCGGAGGGGGCGGAGCGTCGGGCGGAGCGTCGGGCGGAGCGGTTCACCGCCTGCGGAACAGGCCCTGGCTCCGCATACCGGTCAGGCTGCGGGTCGGCGCGTCCCGGTAGCGCAGACGGACCGTTCGCTGACTGGCGGCGATGAACTGCCGACGCGCGGCCCAGACCTCCTCGTGGACCAGGCTGATCTCGGCGGCGGTCGGGATCGGGTTCGCCGACCCGAGTCGGGCGAAGCGGTAGTCGGCTTCGTGGAGGCCGACGGCAGCGTCCACGGCTCGCCCGGGTGCGAGGAGACGGATCTTCGTGAGAGCCGCCATTTTCTGCCGGTGCGCGGTCTCGACCCGTGCCACCCAGTCCGGGGCGTCATCTGCGGCCACTCCCTCAAGGTGGTCCCGGACCGCCCGGGACGAGTCGAAGCTCGAATCCAGGAAGGTCACGAGCACGTCGACCAGCACGTCTCTCGCCCAGCGCTCCCGCTCGCGCTGCCCCGAGTAGTAGATGTTCAGCGCGGCGAGCACTGCGGCGAGCGCCGCCGCGATCGCCGAGACGAAAGAGGCTCCATCTGCCACAGCGCCTCCTCGCGCTCGCCGCCGGCCGTCGCCGGTCGCTAGCCGTCGGGGTCACGACGATCGCCCGGCGGCGCAGGGCGACGGGGGCACCGACAGCCTGCCTGACGCCTCCCGGACAGGGCAATGGCAGAGCCGTGCCCGTCCGGTCGGTGTGCCCGGACCTGATCGCAGGGCTGGTTGGGCGGGCGTGGTGCGTACGATGTGGTCGTGACGGGGCAGGTGGGTTCCGTGGTGGGCGGGCCGGCGGATCGGGCTGGTCTCGCCGCCGACGTGCTGCGCCGGATGGCCCACGTCAGCGACGCGGTACGACACCGGCAGGGCAGCGCGTTCGCCGAGGTCGGGCTCACACCGGCGGCGGCCCGGGCGCTGCGGGAGCTGGACCCTGATCATCCGCTGCCGGCCCGGGATCTCGCCGGTCAGTTGGGTTGTGACCGGTCGAACGTGACGGTGCTGGTCGACAAGCTGGAGCAGGCCGGGCTGGTCGAGCGTCGCACCGACCCGGCGGATCGGCGGCAGAAGACGCTGCTGGTCACCGAGGAGGGCCGCGTCGTGCGGGCCCGGGTGATCGAGGTGATGTCCGACTCCCGACTCCTGTCCGGGCTGGGCGACGAGGAGCTGCGTACCCTTCGTGACCTGGTCTGGAAGGTGTCCGACGGCGGCTTTCCGGAGCCCTGCGGGTCGGAGTGAGCGTGACCCTTCCGGCCGTGTCCCACTGGGCGAGCGGAGCTTCCGTCGGTAATGCTGTCCGACGTGACCACCCCGCAAGATCTCGACGACCGGTTCCGGGAGACGCTGGCGGCGCTGCCTGCCGCCGAGCGACGGCGTGACCCCGCCGACCCGGTCACCGACGACGCCCCGCTGACCGGCGGGCAGGTGCTGGACCTGTTCGACGCGCAGGTGACCAGCCGGCAGCTCGACCTGGCCGGCCGCTGGTTGCGCAGCTTCGGGGAGGGTTTCTACACGATCGGCTCCGCCGGGCACGAGGGCAACGCAGCGGTCGCCGCCGCGCTGCGTCCCACCGATCCGGCGCTGCTGCACTACCGCTCGGGTGCCTTCTACTGCCTGCGCGCCGCCCAGGCCGCCGCCGACCCAGCCCTGGCTCCCGTGGACCCGGACGCTACCCGGGCCGCCGCTGACCAGTCGCCGGCCGACGGCCGGGCGCGAACTGTCGACTCCGAGCGGTCCGCCCCGGCGGAAACGGTGGACTCCGAACCGTCGACCGGCACTCAGCCGACCGTCGACGGCGCACCGACCCGTGCCCCCGGCGCCGATCCGCGGCTGTCCGAATCGGAGCCGTCCGGGATCGAACAGGCCCCGGCCGCCAACGGGTTCGCGGCGTACGCCGACGCGGCCCGGGACGTGCTGCGCGGGATGGTCGCGTCCAGCCTCGAACCCATCGCCGGGGGACGGCACAAGGTGTTCGGCCGGGCCGACCTGGCCGTCGTGCCGACCACCTCGACCATCGCCTCGCACCTGCCCCGCGCTGTCGGAATGGGACTGGCAGTGGAGCGGCTGCGCCGGTTGGACAGCGCCGGACGGCGCACCGGGGCCGGGATGCGGGTCGGCAGCGGCGCGGGCGCCACGCACGCCCCCTGGCCACCGGACGCCATAGTGGTCTGCTCCTTCGGCGACGCCTCGGTCAACCACGCGAGCGCCACCGCCGCCTTCAACACCGCCGGGTGGTACGACCACGCGGGGCTGCGGATTCCGGTGCTCTTCGTCTGCGAGGACAACGGGCTGGGCATCAGCGTCCGCTCGCCGGAGGGCTGGGTCGAGGCGACCCTGCGGGCCAAGCCGGGCATCCGCTACTTCAGCGCGGACGGGGCCGACCCGGTGCGGACGTACGAGGTGGCGGCGGAGGCCGCGGCCTGGGTACGCCGCAACCGGCGGCCGGCAGTGCTGCACCTGCGCACCGTTCGGCTGATGGGGCACGCCGGGGCGGACGCGGAGTCGGCGTACCGGGGTCCGGCCGAGCTGGCCCAGGATCTGGACCGGGACCCGGTGGCCGCCACCGCGCGGCTGCTGGTCGACGCCGGCGTGGCGACCGGCGACGAGCTGCTGGCCCGGTACGACGAGACCGGCTGGCAGGTACGCCGGCTGGCCGAGGAGGTGCTGGGCGAGCCGAAGCTGGCCTCCGCGGCCGAGGTGGTGTCGGCGCTGGCCCCCCGTCGTCCGGTGCGGGTGGCGCGGGCGGTGGCCGACGCCGCGGCGCGGGCCAGTGGGCCGGGAGCGGGCGCTCGGGCGGAGGCGTTCGGCGGTAAGCCGCCGGAGCTGGTCGGGCCGATGACCCTGGCGCAGAGCATCAACGCCGCGCTCGCCGACGGGATGCTCGACCACCCGCAGATGGCGCTCTTCGGTGAGGATGTGGCCGCCAAGGGCGGCGTGTACGGGGTGACGAAGGGGCTGCGCGACCGGTTCGGGGCGGCCCGGGTCTTCGACACCCTGCTCGACGAGACGTCGGTGCTCGGGCTGGGCCTCGGTGCCGGGCTGGCCGGGATGCTGCCGGTGCCGGAGATCCAGTACCTGGCGTACCTGCACAACGCCGAGGACCAGTTGCGCGGCGAGGCGGCCACCATGCGGTTCTTCTCGCAGGGGGCGTTCCGCAACCCGATGGTGGTGCGGGTGGCGGGCCTGGCGTACCAGGAGGGGTTCGGCGGGCACTTCCACAACGACAACTCGGTGGCCGTACTCCGGGATGTGCCCGGTCTGGTGGTCGCGGTGCCGGCGCGGCCGGACGATGCCGCGCCCATGCTGCGGACCTGTCTGGCGAGCGCGGCGGTGGACGGCAGCGTCTGCGTGTTCCTGGAACCGATCGCGCTCTACCACAGCCGCGATCTGTACGCGGATGGTGACGGTGAGTGGCTGGCCGCCTATCCGGAGCCGGGCGGGTGGGTGGCCGGGCACGTGCCGATCGGGCGGGCCCGGGTCTACCCGGTCGGCTCGGCGGACGACCTCACCATCATCACCTTCGGTAACGGGGTGCGGATGTCGCTGCGGGCCGCGGCCGTCCTCGCCGAGGAGGGGGTGGGCACCCGCGTGGTGGATCTGCGCTGGCTGGCTCCGCTGCCGGTGTCCGACATCATCCGGGAGTCCTCGGCGACCGGCCGGGTGCTGGTGGTGGACGAGACGCGTCGCTCCGGCGGGGTCGGCGAGGGCGTGATCGCCGCGCTGGTCGACGCCGGATATGTCGGTGCCGCGCGTCGAGTGGCGGGAGTTGACTCGTTTGTACCATTAGGTCCGGCAGCACGCCACGTACTGGTCTCCGCTGAAGCCATTACCGACGGTGCCCGTACGCTGCTGGCACGGTAAATTCCGTTCCACCCGGTGCGCCACTTGCGCGCAGCCCAACAACTGTGTGGACTTTGCCTGACGGCGTCGCACCGACGTCGCGAGCAGGGACGAGATGAGGAGGCACGCGACAGTGAGCGCGACCGCTGGTCAGGCCGCCGACGGGGTACGCAGCCTGGCGGACCGGTTCGGGATCGAACCGGGGATGGTCGTCATGGAGATGGGGTACGACGACGACGTCGACCAGGATCTCCGAGACGCCCTGACCGACCGCTGTGGAGATCTGGTCGACGAGGACACCGACGAGGTGGTCGACGCGGTGCTGGTCTGGTACCGGGACGGCGACGGTGACCTTTTCGAGCTGCTCGTCGATGCCCTCGGCCCGCTGGCCGACAACGGCGTCGTGTGGCTGCTCACCCCGAAGGCGGGGCGCGAGGGGCACGTCGAACCGAGCGAGGTCGCGGAGTCCGCGCCCACCGCCGGCCTTCAGCAGACCTCGACCGTCAACGCCGGCCGGGACTGGAGCGGCGCGCGTCTGGTGCTGCGTCGAGGTGCCAAGGCCAAGAAGTAGCCAGCGCCGCTCCGCTCGCCCGACGGTTCGCCCACCGTCGGGTGGCAGGCTGGTGCCGTCCCCCCGCCCCGACGCCGGCGTGACCGAGCAGCGAGGAGAGTTCACATGCCCCTAGAGGTTGGTGCCGAAGCACCCGACTTCGTGCTCAAGGACCAGAACAACCAGGAGGTCCGCCTCTCGGACTTCCGGGGCAGGCGCGCCGTGCTGCTGGTGTTCTACCCGCTGGCCTTCACCGGCACCTGCCAGGGCGAGTTGAGCGAGGTGCGCGACAACCTCGGCGAGTACGTGAACGACGACGTCCAGGTGCTGACCGTCAGCGTCGACTCGGCCTACAGCCACAAGATCTGGGCCGACCGTGAGGGCTACCAGTTCCCGATGCTCGCCGACTTCTGGCCGCACGGCGCCGTCGCCCAGGCGTACGGGGTCTTCAACGACGTGGCCGGCTTCGCCAACCGGGGCACCTTCGTCATCGACAAGGCCGGAGTGGTCCGCTTCGCCGAGATGAACGGCCCAGGCGAGGCCCGCGACCAGCAGGGCTGGCGCAAGGCCATCGCCGAAGCGACCAACTGACCGGGGCACGCCGTGCGCCCGGGTCGGTGGCGGGCAGGTAAGCTTGCCAGCCACCGGCCCGCCACATGGGCGATCCGGGCGCGTAGCTCAGTGGGAGAGCACCCGCCTTACAAGCGGGGGGTCGCAGGTTCGAAACCTGCCGCGCCCACCACGCAGTACGACGCAGCCTGCGCGGGCCCGGCCATCGGACGGTCTCGCTCCGACCGCCAGGTCCGATACCCGCATCCTCGACGACCCGCCGACCCGGTGGGTCACCCTGATCCGCGCACCTTCACGGATCCTGCTGCCTCACCATGTGACGAGACAGCAGGATCACCGAAGTTGCGCGGATCTTGCGAGGTGGGGGAGGCGCGGATCTTGCGAGGTGGGGGAGGGTGGGGCGAGCGATCCGGGGAGCGTGGTGGTGGAACTGGCTGGCATTGGCGCGGTGCTGTTCGACATGGACGGCACCCTGGTCGACTCCGACGCCGCCGTTGAGCGGGCCTGGGAGCGGTGGGCGGCCGAGTACGCCGTCGACCCGGCCACGGCACTGACGATCGCGCACGGCAGCCCGGCCGACCGGACCGTGCGTCGGCTGCTGCCCACGCTCGACGACAGCGCGGTCGCCGCCGCCGCGGCACGACAGCTCGCGTTGCAGTACGACGACCTGTCCGACGTGACGGCCACCCCCGGGGCGCACGAGCTGCTGAACGCGCTGGCCCGGCTCGGGTTGCCCTGGGCGGTGGTGACCAGCGCCGACGCGCGGCTCGCCGAGGCCCGGCTCGGTGCCGCCGGCATCAAGGCGCCGGTGCTCGTCACGGTGGAGGACGTCAGCGTCGGCAAGCCGGACCCGGAGGGCTACCTGCGGGGCGCGGCGCTGCTGGGCGTACCCGTGGGGCGGTGTCTGGTCGTCGAGGACGCCGAGGTCGGCCTGCGGGCCGGTCGGGCTGCCGGGGCGATGACCGCCGCGCTGAAGGGCCTCGACGGCGACCTGCGTCTGCGCGACCTGGCCCAACTGGCGCACCACCTGGAGTCGACGCCCTGACCGCTGTCAAGCAGCGCGCCGCTGCCTCAGGTGAACCGCGGTCACGGCGATCAGCAGCACTGTGACGCCGAAGAGCAGGGCGCTGCGGGCGACGACGCGTACAGCGTGACCAACTCGGCCAGGTAGCGCTCCGCGGACCAAGCCGCCGTCCGGCCGTTCCGGATCACGGCCCCGCGCAACTCCCGCTCGGTCAGCAGCCGGGTGAGCAACGCCCCGAACGCCTGCGAGCTGACAGTCCACGATGGCCACCGGTAGTCCGTGGGCCTCGGCCTCGGCGAGCACCAGGCCCTGCGTGTCGGTGGTGGAGGCGAACGCGAGCACGTCCGCCCCGGCGGGGAAACAGGTGGCGTGGCCGGGCCGGTTCTGCTGCACTACCGGCTCGCGACGAGGAAGGGGAGACGCGGTGGAGTTGACGTTGACGCCGATGACGGCAGAGGAGCTGGCCCGCCTGCTCGAATCACTGGAGCAGGGGTACGCCGACGATCTGGTGGCGCACCGGGGGATGACCCCGCAGGCGGCCCTCGATCGGTCGGTCAGCCAGATCCGGGAGTCGCTGCCGGCGGGCGCGGCCACCGAGGGGGCCCTGCTGCGGGTGGGCCGGGTCGGCGACACCGAGGTCGGCTGGATCTGGGTGACCCTGCCGACGGCCGCCGCCCCGGACCAGGCCTGGATCCACAACATCGAGGTGCACGAGGAGCACCGGGGACGCGGGTACGCACGGCGGATGATCCAGCTCATCGAGGCCGAACTCACTCAACGCGGTGTGCCCGAACTGGGTCTGAACGTCTTCGGCACGAACTCCGTGGCGATCGGCCTCTACCGCAGTCTGGGCTTCGAGGTCACCTCGCAGCAGATGGCGAAACGCCTCACCCCGGGGAGCTGAGCCGGCGGCCCGGGGACGGGTCCCTTCGGCAGGACTGTTCACCTGCCCAGCGGGAAACCGGCGCGGACCGCACCTGGGGAGGAGCGACGGATGACGCATGGCGCCGGACTGACCATCGGTGTGCTCGGCTCGTACGGTGGGCGAAACCTCGGCGACGAGGCGATCCTCACCGGCCTGCTCACCGATCTGCGTACACAGGAACCGAACGCCCGGATCATCGTCTTCTCACGGAACCCGGCGCACACCCGGGCCGCCCACCCCGATGTCGAGGCGGTGCCGTGGGAGGGCGTGAGCCGTACCGACTCGGCCCTGGTTCTGGCCCAGCTCGACCTGCTCATCCTGGGCGGTGGCGGCATCCTGTACGACCGTGAGGCCCGCCGTTACCTGCGGGTGGTCCGGGTGGCCCAGGAACGCGGCCTGCCGCTGATCACGTACGCGGTGGGGGTCGGGCCGCTCAACGAGGGGGTGGACACCGGCATGGTCCGGGAGACGCTCTCCAGCGCCACCCAGGTGACCGTCCGGGACCAGGAGTCCCGGATGGTGCTGGAGGAGGCCGGCCTGCTCAACCCGATCACGGTCACCGCGGACCCGGCGTTCCTCCTGCAACCGGAGGAGTTCCCGGCCCACCTGTTGGCCGAGGAGGGTGTGCCGGTCGGCAAGCGCCTCGTCGGGATAAGCGTGCGGGAGCCGGGCCGGGCCGCCGAACGCCTCGACGTGGACGGCTACCACCGGCTGCTGGCCCAGATCGGTGACTTCCTGGTGCACCGGATCGACGCGTACGTGCTGTTCGTGCCGATGGAGCGCGACGACATCCGGCACTCCCACGGGGTGCTGTCGCACATGGTCGCCGCCGACCGAGGTCGGATCCTGCACGGCACCTACTCACCGCAGCAGGTGCTGGGGTTGATGCGCCACTTCGACCTGGCCGTCGGCATGCGCCTGCACTTCCTGATCTTCGCGGCGATGGTCGGTACGCCGTTCCTGCCCCTGCCGTACGCCGGCAAGGTCTTCGACCTGGCCCAACGACTCGGCGTGCCGGCGCTACGCGGCGTGGAGCGGGAGGTCGAGGGCCCGCTGCTGGCCGAGGTGGACCGGCTCTGGGACGAGCGGGAGCAACGCGCCGAGGCCACCGCACGGCGGGTGGCGGAGGTGTGCGATCAGGCCCGGGGCACCTCGGAGGTCACCCGCGGCGTGCTGGAGAGCCTGCGCAGCCAGACCCTCACCCGGGTCTGAGCTGGCTGTCTGTCACACCGCCGGGCCGGTCCACCGGTAGCGCCACTCGCGGGCCTCCTCGCGGGCGGTCTCCAACTCGTAGATCTGCGCGTCGGCCAGCCCGCCGGAGCCGAGGTGATGGTGGGTCAGCGGCGGACGGCCGTTGCTGTCCAGTTCGACGGTGATGGTCTGCCCGTCCGCCGAGCCGCCGACGAGAAGGATCTGCACGGATGAAGCCATGCGCCCATCCTGCCCGGCCCAGCGCCGACCCGCAGCGGATAGCGGGGGCAGCGGGGGCCGACCCTGTTGGCACCCGAGCCCGGCGACGTCTACCTGACCTCCGAGGAGGACGCGGTCGCCAGCTTCACGCTGGGCGACCAGGAAACCATCGTGGGTCTCACCGAGGCGTACGAACGGGCGTGCGCCCGCTCCCGGGCTGTCGCGGCGAGCATCGACCTCGACCACGTGGTGCCGCACCCGCACCTCGGTGAGGTGTCGCTGCGCTGGATTCTGGTGCACATGATCGAGGAGACGGCCCGGCACGCGGGCCACGCCGACATCCTGCGCGAGTTGACCGACGGCGAGGCCGGCGCGCTCTGAGCCCCGGGTCGCCAGCACGCCGTCGGCCGTCACCCGGTGGGCAACAGGCCCGGCGGGTACTCCATCCCGTCACGGGTGCAGGCCGCTGCGGCAACCCGCGCCGCGTACCGGGCGGCATGCGTCAGTGGCTCGCCGCGCAACCGGCCGGCGATCAGGCCGGCCGCGAAGGCGTCGCCCGCCCCGTTGCTGTCCACCACCGGTCTTCCCGGGACGGCGGGCGGCACGGGTACCGCCGTGCCGTCGCCCGGGTACAGCTCGGCACCGTCCGCGCCGCGGGTCACCACCATCGTCCGGGGCGCCAGCGTGCCGGCGAGTGACGCGGCCCGGTCGCCCAACCGCACCCCGCTCAGCAGAACCAGGTCGGCGACCTCCGCGAACGGCTGGTGGTAGGTGTTCTCGCCGTCCCAGTCGTGCAGGTCGGTGGAGAGCGTCACGCCCGCCGGAACGGCGGCCCGCACGGCGGACAGCAACGGCACCACCCAATCCATGATCGAGAGGTGGACGTGCCGGGCGTCCCGGACCAGTGCGGCCACCTCGGTGGCCGGAAACGGTGGATCACCCTGCCATGGGCGCGGGTCGTACAGCGACGTGCGCCGCCCGCCCGGGTCCACCAGGTTCACCGACCGGCGGGTGCCGCCCGGGTGCTCGGCCAGCAGCGCCGGCACCTCGGCCCGGGTCAACGCCGCCCGGACCAGCTCACCGGCCGGATCGGCGCCGAGGGTGTCGACGACCAGGACGCGCAGGCCGAGTGCCCGGGCGGCCAACGCCACCCCCGCGCCGGTGTTGCCGATCCGCAGCTCGATCGGCTCGACGGTGTGGGAGTCGGCAGCGGGGAGCGGCAGCGCGGGCACCCGAACCCGCACATCCACCCCGAGCCCGCCAAGAACCAAAAGATCGACCACAACCCCGACGCTAACCCCCACCCCACACCCCACCCCACACCCCACCCCCCACCCCACCCCGCACCCCCCACCCCGCACCCCTCCCGCGCCTCCGCGATCTTGCACTTTCGGTGGGGACAAAAGGTGCATTGTTCGCAGAACGGTGACACAAAATGCAAGATCGCGCGAGTGCGGCGATGGGTGCGGATCGGCGGCCAGGTGGGTCGCCCTATTCTGGGGGCGGGCGGCGAGTAGGGGGAGCAGGTGCTGGTCATCCACGGGCTGTGGCTGCCCGGCGGCAGTTCGACCGGCGGCCTCGCCGTCTGGGCCGAGGACAGCGCCGCACCGATCCCCGCTCCGCGTTCGGGCCGGCCGGCCCGGGAACGCCCGCACCCCTTCGCCGCCGGGCACTCCGACCTGGCCGTCGTCCTCGCGGATGCCGCCGAACCGAGCCGGCCCGGCACGGCGCTGCTCACCCTGCCCACCCTGGCCGGCGCGCCGACCGACTCACCCGAGCTGATCCGGACCACCGTCGCACCCGCGGCCCGCGGTCGGCTCACACTCGCCGGGTGGCGGGTTCCCACCCTGGTGTACGCCCCGGACGACGCGCTGTCGCTGCTGCAAGCCCTGGCCGACATCCCGGCGGTGGCCGGGGCCACCCTGCGACACCTCGCCGAGCTGGCCGACTTCGCCGCCGACCTGGTGACCCGTGGCCGCGTCCTCCCCGGCGTGCGTACGACGACGGCCGACGGGACGCCCGGCGCCGACGTGCCGGTGGCGTCCGGCGCTCCCGCGCAGGCGGTGTGGCGTCCGCTGCTGACTGGCACCGACGCCGCCTGGGCGCGTTCGCTGGCGCTGGCCCTGCCACCCGCCGCCCGAGCCACCGTCCTGCCGCCCGCCTCCGAGCTGTCCACTGCCGAGCCGCCCGCCTCCGAGCTGTCCACTGCCGAGCTGCCCGCCTTCGCGCCGCCCGCTGCCGCGCCGCCCGCCTCTGCGCCGCCCGCTGCCGCGCCGCCCGCCTCTGCGCCGCCCGCTGCCGCGCCGCCCGCCTCTGCGCCGCCCGCTGCCGCGCCGCCCGCCTCCGAGCTGACCGCTGGCGTTTTGGTCGCGGATGCGCTGGACGCGCTGACCGACGCCGCCGCGCGGGCTGCGCTGGCGACCACCACGCTGGCCCGGGGGCTGCGCCCAGGGGGTCCGGCGCCCGCCTGGCTGGCCGCGCTCGCCGGCCCGCAGCGGGACTTCACCATCGACCCGGCCGGGCTGGCCACCCTCTCCGCCGAACTGGACGCCTGGCAGCGCGACGCCGCCGGCGGCCCGGTGCGGGCCAGTTTCCGCCTTGTCGAACCGGCCCCCGACGAGGTCACCGAACCGATCCTGGCCACCCGGGCGGTGTCCGCCGCCGGTGTGGCGGTGCCTGCCGACAGCGCGCCGGTGTCGGTCGGGTCGATCGGTGCCGGGCGCTGGCGGTTGGAGTTCGGGTTGCAGGCCGCGGACGAGCCCGGCCTGCACGTCGACGCCGGGGACATCTGGCGAGCGCCGCAGACCCTCGGCGGCCTGGTCGGCCGGACGACCAGCCCGCAGGAGACGCTCCTCGCCGAGCTGGGCCGGGCCAGTCGGCTCTGGCCGGACCTGGACGCCGCACTGCGTACCGCCGCCCCGGAGGCGATGGACCTCGACGTCGAGGGGGCGCACCGATTCCTGAGCGCGGGCGCCCCGGTGCTGCACGCGGCCGGTTTCGGGGTGCTGCTGCCGTCCTGGTGGCAGCGTCCGTCGGCGCGACTGGGCGCCCGGTTGCGAGCGCGCAGCCGCACCGCACCGGGCACTGTGGGTGGTACCGATGCCGGTGTCGGTCTGGACGCCCTGGTCGACTACCGCTGGGAGATCGCGCTCGGTGATCAGCCGCTCTCCGCCGAGGAGTTGGCGGCGCTGGCCGAGACGAAGACCCCGTTGGTACGGCTCCGCGGCCGGTGGGTGGAGCTGGACCCGGGGCGGCTCGCGGCGGGGCTGCGTCTGCTCCGCTCCGCGGGCGAGCTGACCGTCGCCGATCTGCTCCGTCTCGGGCTGGCCGACGGCGAGGCCACCGGCGAGCTGCCGGTGCTGGAGGTGACCGCCGACGGTGCGCTGGGCGACCTGCTCGCCGGCGCGGTCGAAGGGCGGCTCACCCCGCTGGACCCGCCGCCGGGCTTCCGGGGGACGCTGCGGCCGTACCAGCAGCGGGGGTTGGCCTGGCTTGCCTTCCTGCGCTCACTCGGTCTGGGCGGTGTGCTCGCCGATGACATGGGGCTGGGCAAGACGGTGCAACTGCTCGCGCTGCTCGCCGGGGACCCACCGGAGGTCGGGCCAACCCTGTTGGTCTGTCCGATGTCGCTGGTCGGCAACTGGCAGCGGGAGGCGGCCCGGTTCACCCCGGAGCTGCGGGTGCACGTACACCATGGTGCCGAGCGGGCGCGGGGGGCGGAGTTCACAGCGGCCGCGCACGGCGCGGACCTGGTCCTCACCACCTACTCGGTGGCCGCCCGTGACGCCGCCGACCTGGCCGGCATCGACTGGCACCGGGTGGTGGTGGACGAGGCGCAGGCGATCAAGAACGCGTCGACCCGGCAGGCCGAGGCGGTTCGCGCGCTGCCCGCCCGGCAGCGGGTGGCGGTGACCGGTACGCCGGTGGAGAACCGCCTCGCCGACCTCTGGTCGATCATGCAGTTCGCCAACCCGGGTCTGCTCGGGCCGGCCGCGACGTTCCGCAAGCGGTTCGCCGAGCCGATCGAGCGACACGGCGACGCCGAGGCGGCCGAGCGGCTCCGCCGGATCACCGGCCCGTTCGTGTTGCGCCGGCTCAAGACCGACTCGTCCATCATCTCCGACCTGCCGGAGAAGCTGGAGATGGAGGTGCTGTGCAACCTCACCGCGGAGCAGGCCGCGCTGTACCGGGTGGTGGTCGACGACATGCTCGCCCGGATCGAGACCAGCGACGGCATCGAGCGACGCGGTCTGGTGCTGGCCACCATGACCCGCCTCAAGCAGGTCTGCAACCACCCCGCCCAACTGCTGCGCGACGGCTCGGCGCTGGAGGGCCGCTCCGGCAAGCTGGCTCGGCTCACCGAGATCCTGGAGGAGGTGCTGGCGGCGGGGGAGCGGGCACTGCTGTTCACCCAGTACGCCGAGTTCGGTGCGATGTTGCGGGGTCACCTGTCGGCGCGGTTCGGCCGGGAGGTGCTGTTCCTGCACGGTGGCCTCGGCAAGGCCGAGCGGGACGCCTTGGTGCAGCGTTTCCAGTCCGCGGAGGGTCCGCCGCTGTTCGTCCTCTCCCTCAAGGCCGGCGGCACCGGGCTGACCCTCACCGCCGCGAACCATGTGGTGCACGTGGACCGGTGGTGGAACCCGGCGGTCGAGGACCAGGCCACCGACCGGGCGTTCCGGATCGGGCAGCGCCGACGGGTGCAGGTGCGCAAGTTCGTGTGCGCCGGCACCGTCGAGGAGAAGGTGGCCGCGATGATCGCCGACAAGCGCAACCTCGCCGAACGGGTGGTCGGCACCGGCGAGCAGTGGATCACCGAGCTGTCCACCGGCCAGTTGCGGGACCTGTTCGCCCTGGAGGCCGGCGCGGTGGTCGAGTGAGCGAGCGGAGCGAGCGAACCATCAGGCACAGCCGCTTTGTGCCTCACGTCGGCACGGAGCGCAGCGGAGTGCCGACGTGAGCGACTTCGCCGATTACGGGCGTCCCCGTCGGGTCGACGGGGGCCTGCGGGCGCGCAGCGCCCGGGGCGCGATCGGCCGGTCCTGGTGGTCGCGGCGTTTCCTGGAGGTGCTGGAGTCGTTCGCGCTCGGCACCCGGTTGACCCGGGGCCGGTCGTACGCGCGGGCCGGTCAGGTGCTCACCCTCGACATCGCACCTGGGCGGGTCAGCGCGGTCGTGCAGGGCTCCCGGCCGAAGCCGTACCAGGTGTCGATCGCGCTGGAGCCGTTCCCGGCGGCGCTCTGGTCCCGTATCGAGGACGAGCTGGCCGGGCAGGCGTTCTTCAGCGCCCGGCTGCTCGCCGGTGACCTCCCCGACGAGTTGGAGGAGGTCTTCTCCGCCGCTGGCGCGCCGCTCTTCCCAGCCGGTGTGGACGAGCTGACCCAGCGCTGCAACTGCCCCGACTTCGCGGTGCCGTGCAAGCACCTCGCGGCGACGTTCTACCTGCTGGCCGAGGCGTTCGACGCGGACCCGTTCGAACTGCTGCACTGGCGCGGTCGGTCCCGGGCGGAGTTGCTCGACGAACTCCGGGCCCGGCGGACCGCGACCACCGGTGCCACCCCACCGCCCCCACCGCTCGACCCACCGTCCGAACCGGACGGTGCGGGGTCGCGTGTGGACGTCGTTGCGCCGGTCGGTGCTGCCCGGGCGCTCGCCGGGCTGTCGGTGACGCCGTTGGCGGAAACGGCGGACCGGTTCTGGTCAGCGCCGGTGCCGCTGCCGGATCGGCCGCCCCGACTGGTGACCGGCACCGACCTGCTGCTGCGACAGCTCGGCGCACCGGCCCCGGCCATCGGTGGGCCGGGACTGCTCGAACGGTTGCGCCGCGCGTACCGGGCGTTCGGCCCGGCCGACAGATGAGCTGTCACGTCCACCGGTTGAGCCGTCCCGTCGAGCGGTTCAACAGTCACGTCCAGCGGCGGCGAAACCGCCACATGATGGCGGCGTTGGCCACCAGCACCACCGCGCAGATCGCACCGGTGAGTCGACCGGCGAACACGGCTATCGCCGGCAGCGACGCCCACAGCACGATGGTCAACAACATCAGGTAGCGGCCCCTGCGGGCTCGGGCCCGGTGGTCCAGCCGCTTAAAGAAGGCCGGGTCACTTTCCCGGAGCTGACGGGTGATCTGGTCGAATCTGCGCTGATCCTCTTTGCTGAGCATGGCGCTGCCTTCCCCTCACGCGTTCAGCGGTTCGGCGGCATACCCGCTGCGGTGGTGGCTCACGCTCGCCCGCTGCTGCTACTTTTCCTCCACGCGAGCGCGCTTCACGTCCGGCTTACCTGAACCTTAAGTTTGCCTTTGGTGGTGAACGACGCCGAAACCGTCGCGTACGGCGGCGAGGTCCGATCCGTGCTCGGCTGGCGCGCGTACGCCCTGCTGGGAAGGTCTGCCGGCGGGTCCGTTCCTCCGCCCGCCGCCGAGGTCGCGCTGAGGGCTGTCTTAAGTGCCCTCCCGAGTGGGTTCCGGCCACCTTGAAGGCCCCTGGGGCCTTGGTTACCTTGCCGTAGCAACCCCCTCAGGCAACAGTCGCCGCACCTGCCGCACCTGCCCGGTAGCAGCTTCCGGCGCTCATCAGAAATCGGGATTGGTACATGGCCGACCAGAATGTGCCACCACGTCGACCGCGGGACGACCGCGGTTGGGACGGACATCAGCACCCCAGCGCTGACGGCTACGGCGACCCCCACCCGCCAGCGCCCTACGGCTACGACTCGCCCCACCCCTACCAGGGCGGCTACGCCGCGCAGGCCGACCCGCGTGAGCAGTACGCCGGGCAGCCCGCGCCCGCTCCGCGCGGTCCGCAGTGGGTCGGCCCGGAGGGCCTTGGCCGTCCGGCCCCGGCGCGACCGGCCGGCACCGGACTGCCCACCCTCGACGATGACAACGAGCCGGATCGCAAGGTCGGCCGACGTAAGGCGATGGTGGCCCTCGGCGGCACCGCCGCCGTCGTCGCCGGTGGCGCGGCGCTCGCCATGACCCCGCAGATCCGTGGCCTCTTCGGCGACGACGCGGTGGCCGGCGACGCGACCGGCAGCACGGTCACCGACGGCACCGCGGCGCGGCCCAGCGGCCAGCAGCCCAGCACCGTGCGGACCTACACCGAGCAGAACGAGAGCTACATGGGCTCCCGGGCCGGTGAGGCGCTGAAGAAGAACGCGCCGGCCGGCGGGCGGACCTTCTCCGGCCCGGCCGCCGCCGCGGCGGCGACCACTGTGACAGTGAAGACGGTGCTGGCCAAGGACCCGATCCTGCACCTGGCCCGGCGCGCTACCTTCGGCGTGACGCCCGCGGTGGTCGCCGACATCAAGCGCGAGGGCATGGATGCCTGGATCCGCGCCCAGCTGGACCCGGGCAAGTTGGAGCCGAGCAAGGGCGAGCTGAAGCTCGCCGAGCTGCCGACCCAGAAGCTCTCCGTGCAGCAGCTGCGCGACCAGCGGGACAAGCTCAACGAGCAGGACGCCCAGCCTGAGCGGGAGATGGTCGACGCCACCATCGCCCGGCAGATCTGGTCCAAGCGCCAGCTGTTCGAGGTGATGGTCGACTTCTGGAACGACTTCCTGCACGTCGCCGCCGACTTCGACGGCGGCGAGGTGTACCGCAACTCGTTCGACCAGGACGTCGTGCGCAAGCACGCGCTGGGCAGCTACCCGGAGATGCTGGTCGCCGCGAACAAGCACCCGGCGCTGCTGATCTACCTGAACCAGAAGGACTCCCGCAAGGACGCGATCAACGAGAACCTCGCCCGGGAGAACCTCGAGCTCTACTCGGTCGGCGTCGACGGCGGCTACAAGGAGCCCGACGTCCGGCAGGCCGCCATGTTGCAGACCGGCCGCGGTGTGGACGACAAGGGCAAGTACGTCTTCCGCCCCGAGCAGCACTACGTCGGCAAGGTGAAGATCCTCGGTTTCACCCACGCGAACAACTCGGCCGACCCGAAGAAGGCCGAAGCGGCGATCGACGCGTACATCACCTACATCGCGACGCACCCGTCGACGGCGAAGTACGTGGCGCAGAGCCTGGCCACCCGGTTCGTCTCGGACACCCCGCCGAAGTCCCTGGTGGACCGGCTGGCCAAGACGTACACCACGAACAAGGGCATGATCAAGCCGGTCCTGATGACGCTGTTCTGCTCCTCGGAGTTCTGGGCCGGGGTGGGCCAGAAGGTGCGCCGGCCGATGGAGTACCTGGTCGCCACGTACCGCACCCTGGGCGTCTCGCCGGACGCGTCGCCGAAGCACGACAACGGCGACAGCAAGCGCACCGCGTACGCCCGGGGGCTGCGCCAGATCCACGACAAGATGCGCGAGCTGGGCCAGTCCCCGATGGGTCACCCGACCCCGGACGGCTACCCGGACGTCTACGTCGCCTGGACCTCGGCCGGCACGATGGTCAACGGCTGGAACGAGGCGGGCGAGATCCTCGCCGGCTACCGCACCACCTTCACGTACACGGCGCCGGAGAAGCTCGTCGCCAAGCCACCGGCAACGGCCGGGGCGTACGTGGACGCGCTCTCCCAGCGGCTGGTAGGCCAGAAGTTGAGCACGCGGGAGAAGAACCTCATCCTCGGCGTGGCCGGTGTGGCGGCGACCACCAAGGTCGACGCCACGTTCAACGGGGCCATCACCGCCGTCGCGCGGGCGATCCTCGCTTCCCCCCAGCACCACCTCCGGTGAGGCACCCGATGGAGAAGACTGTGTACAACTCTTTCCCCCTGCACCCCGAATGCCCCGACGTGCGCCGGCTGGCCGACAACCCGGCCGAGGCTCTGCTGCGCGCCGAGGCGGACATCGTCGCCGCCGAGAACGCCGCCGAGTTCGACAGGTACCGCACCCTGGAGAACCTGGAGGAGGCCCAGCAGGACGGTCGCGGCGTGACCCGGCGGACCTTCGTCGCCGGTGCCGCGGCCACCGCCACCGCGCTGGCCACCGCCCAGTTCGTCACCACCTCGGCGTCGTTCGCGGCGACCAAGACCGGCACCCTGATCCACGTCTTCCTCTACGGCGGGCTGGACGGCCTGAGCCTGATCGCGCCGGACAACGACGCGGTGCTCAACAAGGCCCGGCCCGACCTGCTGCTCGGCAACGACTCGCTGGCCCTGGGCCGCGGCTTCAAGCTGACCAGCGCGTTCAAGCCGCTGGAGAAGTGGCTCACGGCCGGTCAGCTGGGCTTCATCCCGGCGGTCTCCGACGAGCGGCTGTCCCGCAGCCACTTCCAGGCCGCCGACGCCTGCAACCTGGGCGGGCTGCCCAACGAGACCGGCGGTCGGGGTTGGCTCGACGGTCTGGTCGACAACCTGGGCAAGGGCACCGCGTTCCGCAGCGTCGGCATCGGCAGCACGCTGCCCCGCTCGCTGGTCGGCAACAACGGCGCGCTCTCCTTGAACAACGTCGGCTCCCTGCGGCTCAACGGTGACGAGCGGTTCCGGGCCGCCACCGAGAAGGCCATCAAGGGGCTCTTCACCGGGATCAACCACCCGGTCGAGGAAGCCGTGCAGGAGGGCATGGGCGCGCTGGCCACCGCCCAGAAGCTCGCCGCCAAGCCGTACCAGCCCGCCGAGGGCGTCAAGTACGAGGGCGTCGGCAACGCGTTCCAGCAACTCGCCCAGCTGATCAAGGGCGGTGCCAACGTCCGGGTCGCCACCGTCGGCATGGGTGGCTACGACACCCACGAGAACCAGGGCACCCGCGAGGGCGGCCAGCTACACCGCCGGCTCAACGAGCTGGCCAGCGCCATGGCCGCCTTCTTCACCGACCTCGGCCCGAAGGCCGCCGACGTGACGATCATGGTGTCCAGCGAGTTCGGCCGTCGGGTCGGCTCCAACAACAACGGCACCGACCACGGGCACGGCGGCGTGGTCACCCTGCTGTCCGGCAAGAAGCTGGCCGGTTCGCTGCTCGGCACCTGGAACGGTCTGGACAAGCTGGACTCCGGTGACGTGCCGGAGTACAACAACATGTTCAACGTCTACGGCGCGGTGGCGCAGGGCCGGTTCGGGCTCACCAACGCGGAGGTCGACAAGGTCTTCCCCCGCCAGAAGTACGCCCCGATGAAGCTGTACGCGTGACGTACCCGCACACCCACGCCGCCGGCCGTCGTACCGGGACCTCGTCCCGGCACGGCGGCCGGTCGGCTGCACCCGTACCCCCGCAGATCCCGGCCCGGCGCGGGCCCGGCGGCCGACGGCTGCTCGGCGTGCTGCTCCTGGTCGGCCTGCTCGCCAGCGTGGTGCCCTGGTGGCTGGGCACCCCGGCCGGATCGCTGCGGACCACAGCGGCCACCGTCACCTCCGCCGGCCGGATCACCGGCCTGGTCGCCGGCTACCTGCTGCTGGTGCAGGTGCTGATGATGAGCCGACTGCCGGTGCTGGAACGGTGGATCGGCGGCGAGCACATGGCCCGCTGGCACCGGGACATCGGCGCCACCCTGCTGGTCACCGTGCTGGCGCACATGTCGCTGATCCTGGTCGGCTACGCCGACCTGCGTAATCAGTCGATCCTCGCCGAGGTCGGCACGTTGCTCGGCGACTACGAGGACATGGTCTCGGCGTTCGTCGCCACCGGCATCATGATGCTCGTCGGGTTCAGCAGCATCCGGGCGATCCGGCGGGCGTTGCCCTACGAGATGTGGCATCTGCTGCACCTGTCCAGCTACCTGATCCTGCTGCTCGGCTTCGGCCACCAGTTCACCCACGGCGCGCAGCTGTACCGGCCCGGCCCGGTGCGCACCGGCTGGATCGCGCTCTACCTGCTGGTGGTCGCCGCGCTGCTCTGGGGCCGCGTGATCACACCGCTGGCGTTCAACCTGCGCTACAAGCTGCGGGTCGCCGACGTGGTCGCCGAGAGCCCCGACACCATCTCCATCTACCTCACCGGGGAGCGGCTCGACCGGCTGGCGATGCTCGGCGGCCAACACTTCCGCTGGCGGTTCCTCACCCGGGGCTGCTGGTGGCAGTCGCACCCGTTCTCCGTCTCCGCCGCCGCCAACGGCCGCTGGCTGCGCGTCACCGTCAAGGTGGTCGGCACCCACACCGCCGACCTGCGCGACCTGGAACCGGGCACCCGGGTCTGGGCCGAAGGCCCGTCGGGAACCTTCACCGCCGCGCACCGGCTCCGGGAACGGGCGCTGCTGATCGCCGGTGGCAGCGGCATCACGCCGATCCGGGCCATGCTGGAGGAACTGCCGCCGGGCGCGGCGCTCATCTACCGGGCCCGCACACCGGCCGACGTGCTGCTCAGCCGCGAGTTGGACTGGCTGGCCCAGGAACGCGACACCTCCGTCTGGTACGTCATCGGCTCCCGCGACGACCCCGGCCCCCGCCAGCTCATGAGCCCGGACGGGCTGCGGCAACTGGTGCCCGACGTGGCCCGGCGCGACGTCTACCTGTGCGGGCCGCCCGGTCTGGTGGAACAGTCGGTGCGGGCGCTGCGGCGGGCCGGCGTGCCCCGACGGCAGATCCACCTCGCCACGTTCGAGCTGTAGGAAGGGCATCCCATGCGTCGCGCGCTCCTCGCGATCACCGGCCTGGCCGCCAGCACCACCGCGCTTGTGGTGTTCAAGGGCTCGCCAGGCACCAGCCAGGTCGCCCAGAACCTGCCGACCGCCCAGCCGGTCAACCCCACCCCGCAGGATGTCGAGCCGAGCGTCGACCCGGCCGCGCCGGGCGATGCGCCTACCCCGTCGAAGACCGCCGACGCGCCGGTATCACCCAAACCCGGCAAGACCACCGCCCGCCCGTCGTCGGGCACCAAGACGACGAAGGCCCCCAGCGCTCCGCGGACCACTACCAAGGCACCCCAGTCGACCACCCGCCGGGTCCTGGGGGACGAGGTCAAGAACGAATACGGCTATGTACGGGTGCAGATCGTCGTCTCCGGTAACCGGATCGTCGACGCCGTCGCGGTGTCGCTGCCCAGCGGGGGTGAATCCGACATCCACAGCGGCGACGTCCGCAGCTCCTACGACGGCAGCGGCGGCCAGGTGGTGCAGAAGCAGAACGCGAACCTCAACACCGTCTCCGGCGCCACCGAGACCAGCAACTCCTACAAGCAGTCGCTGCGGTCCGCGATCGAGCAGGCATTCTGACGTGCGGGCCACGCTGAGCCGACCCGGGCTGTGCCGGGTCGAACAGATCATGGGTACGACGATCACCCTGGACCTCGCCGATGATCTGCCACCGGCGACGTTGCGTGAGCTGGCCGACGAGGTCTTCGCCTGGATGCACGAGGTGGACGGGCGGTTCAGCACCTACCAGCCGGACAGCGAAGTCTGTCGCTTCGACCGTGGTGAGGTGCTGCTCTCCGAGGCGTCTGCGGACCTGCGGTACGTGCTGGAGACCTGCGCCGACCTGTGGGGTGCCACCGACGGGTTCTTCGACGCGTACGCCACCGGTCGGCTGGACCCGTCCGGCTTCGTCAAGGGTTGGGCCGCCCAGGTCGCCTCGGACCGCCTCGTCGCCGCCGGTGCCGTCAACCACTGCGTGAACGCCGGCGGCGACGTACGGGTGCGGGGTCTGTCGCCGTCCGGGCAGCCGTGGCGCATCGGTATCCGGCACCCGTGGGACGCGATGGCGGCCTGCCTGGTGCTCAGCGGGACCGACCTGGCGGTGGCCACGTCCGGCGTGTACGAACGCGGCCGGCACGTGCTGGACCCGCGCCGGGGCGCACCGGCCAGTGGGCTGCGCTCGGTGACGGTGGTCGGCACCGACCTCGGGGTGGCCGACGCGTACGCCACCGCCGCCCTGGCCATGGGCACCCCCGGCCTCAACTGGCTGGCCCGCCTGGACCACCACACCCACGCGGCGATCACCGACAACGCCCGCGAATACCACTCGCCCAACCTCCCCCTAACCGACTAGCCCCCCACGCCCTCACCCCCCTCTCACGCCCGCGATCTTGCACTTTCGGTTGGTGTTCTGTCCCTGTGTGTGGAGATTGCCGGGACAGAAAGTGCAAGATCGCGGAGAGCTTCGCGGGGAGCGGGGCGGGCGGGGTTGGGGTGGGGGGTTGCGGGGTCGGGTTAGCGGAGGGGGCGGTGGGTGCCGGCTGGGCGGGAGCCGGTGGGGCGTGGGCGGCCGGGGCGGGACCCGGACGGTCGGGTGCCGGCCCAGCGGCGCCCCGGGTGGCTGCGCCGGGGCGGCTCGGTGCCGCCGGGGTGAGGCGCTCTGTCGTTTGTGGACATCGTTCCCCCGTTCGTGGCGCGCGTTCGCACCGTCCCCCTGTCAACGAGGACCGACGCCTCGGCGACGCTGTCGGGCACCGGATCGAATCCTCGACCGGGCCGGTTTCACATGCCGCGTCGGGGCAGCGGCAGGTGACCGGGGAGCAGGTCGGGGGCGAGTGTCACCCCGGCGGCGCGCAGCGCCCCGATCAACGTGTTCTGCACGAGGTACGAATCCGGAAGCTGCCAGCGCGCCTGCTCCGGGGCGACCGCCCAGCGGACCGTGCCCTCCGGCAGCCGGGTCGGCGGCGCGGGGATCCACGAGCCCGGCCCGTGCCGAACCACGTGGAAGCAGTGCTCCAGCTCCGGCCTGAGCGGGTCGCCGGGGCGGACCAGGAACATCCACCGCCCGGTGGGAGTGACCAGCACCGGTCCGCGTACGCCGGTGCCGGCCGGGTGGACCTGGACGGCGTCGAGCACGTGCCGGCCGAGGTGGGCGGGCACCTCCAGCACGTCGAAGGCCCGGCCGGTGGGCAGCAGCACCCCGTGCGGTCGGCTCCGCCACCAGGTCGCCACCCGGGCCGGGTCGGCGCTGGCGGCCAGTTCCCAGTTCTCCAGGGCGGGGTGGCAGCCCACTGTGGGGCAGCCGGCCCGGCCGCAGACGAAGCGGCTGCGGGCCAGACAGGCCCCCGGTGTGACCTCCCAGCCGTGTACCGCGTACCGGATGGCGACCCGGCGCAGCCGGACCCGTTCCAGCGGCGACAGTTCGGCAACGCGCGGTACGACATTCCCCCACATGTGTGCCAACTCCTCTCGTCGGGCCCGGCGTTCGCCAGGTCGCATGTCGAGCACCGTCACTGCCGTAACCCACGATCGTTGAGGTTGACGAACGGCTCGTGCAACTTGCACGAAAAGTACGAGGACTACCTGTCCGGCTGACGTACATCCTGTGCGACCAGCCAAAACCTGAACATGAACGGCAGTCGCCGCACCCGCGGACATCGCCCCGACTCGATTGGTCGTCGGTGGCAGGGGAGGATGGGGAGATGGACGAGCTACCCATAGGACGGCGAGTTGCCTACTGGCGGGGGCGGCGCAAGATGTCGCAGCAGGTCTTCGCGGACCGGCTGGGCAAGTCCAAGAGCTGGGTGGACAAGGTCGAACGCGGTGTCCGCCGGTTGGACAAGTTCTCCGTCCTCTACGAGATCGCCGACATCCTGCAGATGGACGTGCAGCTCCTGATGGGCAAGGACCCGGAGCGGCGCGCCGACGCCCTCAACTGCATCGACCAGGTCGAGGTGCAGGAGATCCGGGCGGCGCTGGAACGCTACGACTCGATGAGCGCGTACTTCGACGCGGCGCCGTACCCGCCGCCGATGGACGACATGCGCAAGGCCGTCAACCACGCCTGGCTCACCTACCAGTACGGCCGCTACGGGATGCTCACCCGGGCGCTGCCGAAGCTGCTGCGCGACGCCCAGGCGGCCGACGCCGCCTACGGCGGTGAGCAGGCCGCCGAGGCGGCCCACCTGCTCGGGCAGGTCTACCAGATCGCCTCCTCGGTGCTGCGCAAGCTCGGCGAGTGCGAGCTCGCCTGGTTGGCCGCCGACCGGTCGATGGCGGTGGCCCAACGGGCCGACGACCCGCTGCTCGCCGGGATCGCCACGACCCGGGTGTGCAACGCCCTGGTCGCGATGGGGCGGGCCCGTCCCGCGCTGGAGTTGAACGTCCAGATCGCCAACCGGTTGGCGCCAGGTGGAAGCAACGCGGTCTCCCCGGCCCGCCTCTCCGTCTACGGGATGCTGCTGCTCCAGGGCGCGATGGCCGCGTCCCGCATCGGTGACTCGGCCAGCGTCGACGACCTGATCAACTGCGCGCAGGAGGCCGCCACCCTGCTCGGCGGCGATTACAACCACTACTGGACGTCGTTCGGCCCGACCAATGTCGAACTGCACCGGGCCGCCGCCGCCGTGGAGCTGGGCGACGGGGGGCGCGCCGTGGAGGTGCACCAGCTGCGCATCGCGGAGCCCTCCTTCAACGCGCTGCTGCCCGAGCGCCGCACCCACCACCTGCTCGACATCGCCCGCGGCTACGCCCAGATAGGTGACGTGGCGAACGCCGGCGAGATGCTGCTGCTCGGTGATCGGCTCGCCCCGTCGGAGATCCGCTGCCGGCCGATCGCGCACGAGGTGATGTCCGACATCCTCCGTCGCACACGTGGTGCGCCGCCTTCTCCGGTAGCGGAGTTGGCTGAGCACATGGGAGTAGGGGTATGAGCGCGGAGCCGGTCTGATGGCCGGTGCAGCGCACAACAGCGGGCACCGTGAGGTGCTCTACGTCATCGCCTGCGGCTCGCCGCTGGCCCGGCACGTCGGTCGTCTGGTCGACCTCGCCCAACAGGACGGTTGGGACGTCTGCGTGGTCACCACGCCGGACGGCGCGAAGTTCGTCGACCAGTCGGCGCTGATTCGGCAGACCGGCCACCCGGTGCGGACGCACTACAAGAACCCCGGCGACCCGGACGTGCTGCCGCCCGCCGACGCCATGATCGTCTGCCCGGCCACCGTCAACACGGTCAACAAGTGGGCCGCCGGGATCACCGACACGCTGGCGCTCGGGCTGCTGGTCGAGGCGCAGGGCAAGGGCGTCCCCATCGTGGCGGTGCCGTACACCAACGCGGCGATGGCCTGCCACCCGGCGTTTCGTGCCGGGGTGGCCCGGTTGGCCGAGTGGGGCGTCACGGTGCTCTTCGGTGACGATGTGATCGCCCTGCACCCGCCCGGAACGGGGGAGCAGCACCTGCACGCCTTCCCCTGGGCGATGCCCTTGGCCGCGTTGCAGACCGTCTCCTGGAGCGCCGCGTAGCGCGTCCGGCAGATCTTCCACCCGACGCGGCCGGGCCGGGTGTCACCGCCCGGCGGCCCCGACGCCGGTAAGCTGGCCCGCCGTGAGCACAAGCGGATCCGCCCCCACAGTCAGCGACGTGGTGGCCGCGCTGGAACGGCGCTTTCCGCCGGTCTGGGCGGAGGAGTGGGACCGGGTGGGCCTGGTGCTCGGTGAGCCGGCCGCTCCGGTCCGCCGGGTGCTCTGCGTGGTCGACGTGGTGCCCGAGACCGTCGACGAGGCCCTGGCCGCCGAAGCGGACATGATCGTCGCGCATCACCCGCTGCTGCTGCGCGGGGTGTCGTCGGTCGCCGCGACCACGTTCAAGGGACGGATCATCCACCGGTTGATCCGGGCCGGGACGGCGCTGTACGCGGCGCACACCAACGCCGACGTGGCCTCCCCGGGCGTCTCCGACGCCCTCGCCGCCCGCTTCGGGCTCACCGGTCTGCGCCCACTCCAACGACCCGCGCCCGGCTCGCCCGCCCACGGCGACGACAGGGGTTTCGGCCGGATCGGCGAACTGCCCGAGCCGATGACCCTCGCCGAGCTGACCCGGCACGCGGCGGCGGTGCTCCCCGTCACGTCCTGGGGAGTTCGCGCGGCGGGGGATCCCGGGCGTATGGTTCGTACCCTCGCCGTCAGCGGCGGGTCGGGGGACAGCTTCCTCGGCGCCGCGACCGCCGCCGGGGTGGACGCGTTCCTCACCGCCGACCTGCGGCACCACCCGGCCGGCGAGCACCTCGCCGCCGATGGTCCCGCCCTGATCGACGCCGCCCACTGGGCGACCGAACGACCGTGGCTGGACAACCTGGCCGCCTTCCTCCGGGAGGCGCTGGACGTCGAGACGCTGGTGTCCGACCTGGACACCGACCCGTGGACCGTGCACGCCGCCGCACCCGTTGTGGACGACAAGGAGCCCGACCGTGAAGGCTGACCCTCAGGTGCAGCGCCGCCTGCTCGACCTCCAGGCGATCGACACCAACCTCGCCCAGCTCGCCCACCGCAGGCGGACGCTTGCCGAGCGGGCCGAGCTGGAGTCGCTGGCCCGGGAGCTGTCGTCGATGGAGGACGAGCGGGTTCGCGCCCAGGTGGCGGTGGACGACCTGGACCGGGACATCGCCCGGTTGGAGAAGGACGTCGAGCAGGTCCGGGCCCGCAAGGAGAAGGACGAGAACCGGCTGGCCGCCGGCACCGGCCCGGCCCGCGAGCTGGAGGCGCTCCAGCACGAGCTGGTGTCGCTCAAGCGCCGCCAGGGCGACCTGGAGGACGCCGAGCTGGAGCTGATGGAGCAGCGGGAGACCGCGCAGGGCTTACTGGACGGCGTGGAGCAGCGGCTCGCCGAGACCCGGGACAAGCGGGCGGCGACCGAGCAGCGCCGCGACGAGGCGCTGGCCGAGATCGCCAAGGAGGAGGAGTTCAAGCGGGGTGCGCGTCAGCCGCTCGCCGCCGACCTCCCGAGCGAGCTGGTCAACCTCTACGACAAGATCCGCGAGGACACCGGGCTGGGTGCCGCCCTGCTCACCGCGGGCCGCTGCGGCGGGTGTCGTCTGGAGCTGTCCGGTGCCGACCTGGCCCGCATCCGCAAGGCCGCCCCCGACGACGTGGTCCGCTGCGAGGACTGCCGGCGGATCATGGTCCGTACCAACGAGTCGGGCCTGTAGGTCGTGGCGCCGCGCGTCGTCTCCATCGAGGCCGACGGTGGATCCCGGGGCAACCCCGGCCCCGCCGGCTACGGCGCTGTGGTCCGTGACCCGGAGACCGGCGAGGTGCTCGCCGAGCGTTCCGAGTCGCTCGGTACGGCCACCAACAACGTCGCCGAGTACCAGGGCCTGATCGCCGGGTTGACCGCCGCCGCCGAGCTGGGCGCCGCCGAGGTGGACGTCCGGATGGACTCCAAGCTGGTGGTCGAGCAGATGTGTGGCCGGTGGCAGATCAAGCACCCCGGCCTGCGGCCCCTCGCCGCCCAGGCCGCCGCGCTGGTGGGCCGGTTCACCGCGGTCCGGTTCAGCTGGATTCCGCGCGAGCAGAACCGGCACGCCGACGCCCTCGCCAACGCCGCCATGGACGCCGCCGCGGGTCGTCCGTCGGCGACCGCGGCCCCCGCCCGTCCGGCGACGATCGCGGCCACCGGCCAGCCCTCGACCACGCCCGCCGCCCCGATCGTCGGCAGCGACCCGGCGACCGCTCCGGCGTCCTGGGAGCCACGGCCGAGCTTCACCGCCACCCGGCTCATCCTGGTCCGGCACGGCGAGACCCCGTACACCGAGCAGGGTCGTTACTCCGGGCGCGGCGACGTGCCGCTCTCCGAGCGTGGCCGCGCCCAGGCGCAGGCCACCGGCACCCGGGTGGCCGAGCTGGCCCCGTCCGTCGCGGCCGTGCTCAGCTCCCCGTTGTCCCGGTGTACGGCCACCGCGGCGTCGATCGCCGGGGCGCTCGGTGACGTGCCGGTCCGCACCGACGACGACCTGATCGAGTGCGACTTCGGCCAGTGGGAGGGGCGAACCTTCGCCGAGGTGCGCCAGCAGTGGCCGGGGGAGATGGACGCCTGGCTCGCCTCACCCCGGATCGCGCCGCCGGGTGGCGAGTCGTTCACCCAGGTCGCCGAACGCGCGCACCGCGTCATCAGGGGGCTGCTCACCGCGTACCCCGGTGAGACGGTGGTGGTCGTCTCGCACGTCTCGCCGATCAAGCTGGTGTTGCGTGACGCCCTCGCGGCCGGCGACGGCTTCCTGCACCGGCTCTTCCTGGACGCGGCCGGCATCTCGGTGTTCGACATGTGGCCGGACGGCGGCGTCGCGGTGCGCACTGTCAACGACACCGCCCACCTCGCGGCCCTCTGAGCCGATCACCCTTCGGCTGGTGACCCGCGCCGTTCGGCGCAGGTCACCAGCCGTTCGGCGCAGCACCTTCCCAACGGGTCACGTGACGCCCATCACAGAGTCGTAGCCTCCGGCCGTTGCATCGAAAGCCACGACTCCCCGGAGGTGTGTCAGATGGCTGCACCCGAACCGGAGGCGCCGCCCACGGCGCCGACCAGGGCAAAGGACCACAGCCCCTGGAACTGGTTGCTCTTCATCCCCATCGTGGTGCCGCTGATCCCGGCGTTCTTCAATGGCGACTCGCCCCGGGTCTTCGGCTTCCCGCGCTTCTACTGGCTGCAACTGGCCTTCATCCTGCTCGGCGTCGGCACCACCACGTTGGTCTACCAGATGACGAAGAAGCGGGGAGGCCGCTGATGTGGCGCGACCATCTCACCGAGATCATCGTCTTCTCCCTGCTGTTCCTCCTGGTCAGCGTGATGGGCTTCGTGGCGGCCCGGTGGCGGGCACCGAAGGACATGGCGCACCTGGACGAGTGGGGGCTGGGCGGACGCAGCTTCGGCGGCTGGATCACCTGGTTCCTGGTCGGCGGTGACCTCTACACCGCGTACACCTTCGTGGCGGTGCCGGCGTTGATGTTCGGTGCCGGCGCGGCCGGGTTCTTCGCCGTGCCGTACACCATCGTCATCTACCCGCTGGTCTTCCTGGTGCTGGTGCGGCTCTGGTCGGTGTCGCACCGGCACGGGTTCGTCACGCCGGCCGACTTCGTCCGCAACCGGTTCGACTCGCCGGTGCTGGCGCTGCTGATCGCGATCACCGGCATCGTGGCCACCATGCCGTACATCGCGCTGCAGCTGATCGGCATCGAGGCGGTCCTCAAGACGATGGGCGTCACCGGCGACAACGCGCTGGCCCGACACCTGCCGATCATCATCGCGTTCGCCATCCTGGCCGCCTACACGTACCAGTCGGGGTTGCGCGCGCCCGCGTTGATCGCGTTCGTCAAGGACAGCCTGATCTACATCGTGATCCTGGTGGCGGTCATCTACCTGCCGTACAAGCTGGGTGGCTGGGGTGACATCTTCGCCGCCGCTGACGCGAAGTTCGACGCCTCGCCCAACCCGAACGACGGCATCCTGCTCAACGGCAACAACCAGCTTCAGTACGTGACGTTGGCGTTGGGCTCGGCGTTGGCGCTCTTCCTCTACCCGCACAGCATCACCGGTGTGCTGGCCAGCCGGAACCGCGACGTGATCAAGCGCAACATGTCGGCGCTGCCCGCGTACAGCCTGCTGCTCGGGTTGATCGCGCTGCTCGGCTACATGGCCATCGCGGCCGGCGTGAAGCCGCTGCCCGGCGCCAAGGAAGGCACTGTCGACAGCAACACCGTCGTGCCGTTGCTGTTCGACCAGCAGTTCCCGGACTGGTTCGCCGGTGTCGCGTACGCGGCGATCGGCATCGGCGCGCTGGTGCCCGCAGCGATCATGTCGATCGCGGCGGCGAACCTGTTCACCCGCAACATCTACAAGGAGTACCTGAAGCGGGACGCCTCCCCGGCCCAGGAGGCGAACGTCTCGAAGATCACCTCGCTGGTGGTGAAGGTCGGCGCGGTGGCCTGCATCGTCTTCCTCGACCCGCAGTTCTCCATCGACCTCCAGCTGATCGGTGGCGTGATCATCCTGCAGACGCTGCCGGCGGTGGCGCTGGGCCTCTACACCCGTTGGTTCCACCGCACCGGCCTGATCGTCGGCTGGGTGGCCGGCATGGGGCTGGGCATGTGGATGCTCTACCAGGTGGCCAGCCCCACCCGGAAGCACTTCGGCGGCTCCGCGTTCCCGCTGTCGGAGTTCGGGTTCGACACCACCAAGACGATCTACGTCGGCATCGTGGCGGTGGCCGTCAACCTGGCCGTGGCGGCGCTGGTGACGCTGGCACTGCGGGCCGCGAAGGTCGAGGAAGGAGTCGACGGCACCGAGCCGGACGACTACTTCGCCGACGAGGGCGACCCCCGCGTCACCCCGGGCCCCGAACGCGACGCCGACTCGGCCCGCGAACCGGTCGCCTAAGCCCGGGCTGGGCCCTGCGCCCCGGCCCTTCCGCGCCCGGCCCTTCCGCGTCGATCATGGAGTTGTGGTGCCTGGTTGATGACTGTTCACGGCAGTCGTCCCCCACCACAACTCCATGATCGACGATGCGTGAGCCTCACGAGCCCTTGTGGAACTACTCGCGCCGGTCCGCTGACCCGATTCCCCTGAGGGCGAGGGTCAGCAGTTGTTCCGCCTTGGGCGCGCCCATCGGTTGCGCCGCGAGTGAGATGCCGTTGGCGAGGATCATCAGGTCGGCCATGGTGATGTCGGGGCGTACCGAACCCTCGTCGACGGCTCGGCGTAGCAGTGGTTCACCGGCGGCGACGAGCATCGCGCCGCAGGCCTCCGTCTCCTCGGGGGGCTCGTTCAGGAGAGATTCCGCGAGGCCGCGGGTTGTCGTGGCGTACGCGGTGACCTCGTGCAGCCAGGTTGTCAGCCCGTCGAGGGCGTCCGGCGCGGCGAGCAGATCTCCGGCACGCGCTGCCAGGTTGCGGACGCACCCGCGGAAGACAGCCTGGAGCAGCGACCACCGGGTGGGGAAGTGCCGGTGCAGGGTCGCCGAACCGACCCCGGCGGACCGCGCGATCTCCTCCAGTGAGGCGTACGCGCCGTCGCGGGCGATCGCCTCGGAGGCCGCCGTGACGACGAGGTCGTAGTTGCGCTGCGCGTCAGCTCTCATGGCCCGCCTTGCAGAAGTGGGGTGGTCCCCCGTATCGTAGCCGACTGGAAGTGGGGGACCACCCCATTTGTTTCTCAGGAGGCATCGTGGCTGTTCTCGTCATCGGCGCGACCGGTAAGCAGGGCGGGGCCACGGCCCGAGCGCTGCTCGACAAGGGCGTCCCGGTCCGTGCCCTGGTCCGTGATCCCGGCGCCGACAGCGCCCAGGCTCTGCGGGATCAGGGTGCCGAGCTGGTCACCGGCGACCTGGACGACTCGGAGTCGCTGTTCGCCGCGGCCGACGGCATGGATGGCCTCTTCTCCATCCCGTATCCCGACGTGACGAACATGCACGGCGACGCCGAGGTGACCCGCGGCCGCAACGTCGTCGAGGCGGCGCGCCGGGCCGGTGTGTCGCACGTCGTGCACAGCAGCGTCTCGGGTGCCGGCGACTTCCACCGCAACCAGCCCGGATGGGCCGAGGGCCGGTGGGACAGGCACTACTGGGAGAGCAAGGCGGCCATCGACGAGATGGTGCGCTCCGGTGGCTTCGCGCACTGGACCGTCCTGAAGCCCTCGACCTTCATGGAGAACCTCGTCGGCTGGTCCTACCTCTTCGGCGACTGGTCCAGCGGCACGATCATCACCGGCTTCGCCGCTGACACGCGGATGCCGTGGATCGCCGTCGACGACATCGGCGAGGCCGCGGCGATCGCGTTCACCGACCCGGGGAAGCTCGACGGCCAGGACGTCGAACTCGCCGGCGACCTGCTCACCATGACCGAGGTCGCGGCCATCCTGAGTGAGGTCACCGGCCGGGCCATCACCGCTCCCGTACTCACCCCGCAGGAGGCCGTCGAGCGCGGGCTGCTGCCCGCCATGGTCAACGCGGTCGAGCGGATCAACGAGATCGGAAGCCCCGCTCGTCCGGAGATGGCCCGCGCCCTCGGCCTGCCCACCACCGACTTCCGCACGTGGGCGCGGCGAACGTTCTCCTGAGAACCGGTCGGTCGCGGACCCGCGCCGGGTGTGCGTTCACGCCGCCGGGCGGGGTGCGGGTTCTACGCCGCCGGGCCGGTTCGGCGGATTCACCGCACGATCGTGCTCGATCCTTGTTGTAGTGGTGTCAGGCCGCACGGCAGGCCACTACAACCAGGATCTTGCGCGATCTTGGTTGTAGAAGAGCTTCTCGCGCGGCCGGATGGCGCGGTGAGCCAGACGACGAGACCGCCACGCGCTCAGCGGGGGCGGTTGCGGTTTATCAGGGCCTGGTTGAGGCGGCCCAGCAGCCGTGCCAGGGTCTCCCGGTCATCGGTGGTCCAGTCGGCAAGCATGTCCCCGTAGAGCCGGGTGCGGGCGGCCTGGACGGCGGCCATCCGTTGCAGACCGGTCGAGGTGGGGGAGATGACAGTGCCGCGCCCGTCGGACGGGTCCGGGGTACGGGTGATCAGGCCGTCGCGCTGAAGCGCGGACACCTGCCGGGTGACTGTCGAGCCGTCCAGGTTGAGCCGGGCGGCGAGCGCCGAGACGTTCTGCGGGCCGGCGTCGGCCAGGTGGCGCAGGATGACGTACGCCGCGCGGTCCAGCACCCGGTGCTCGGCGGTGCCGGTGGCCCGCCGGGTGGCCTCGCCGAAGCGCATCAGCAGGGCCACCTCGGTCTCGATCTGGCCGAGGGTGCTCTCGTCACTGTCGTCGCTCATAGCTGTATCATACAGAATAAATACCTGTACGATACAGCTATCTGAGGAGTCGGAGTGGATCGGCGTTCCGAACCGAACCGCAGTGCCATCTACGCCACCACGCTGGTGGCCTTCCTCGCCATCGCCGGCATCGCCGTCGTCGACCCGATCCTGCCCGCCATCGGCGAGGCGATCGGCGTCACCGCCTGGCAGGTCGAGCTGCTGTTCACCGCGTACATCGCGGTCATGGCCCTTGGCATGATCCCGGCGACGCTGGCCAGCGGCCGGTTCGGCTTCAAACCGGTGCTCATCACCGGCGTCTCCGTGGTCGGCCTCGCCGCGATCCTCGCCTCGTTCAGCGACAACATCGTCCAGCTCTCCGTGCTGCGAGGCGTCTGGGGGCTGGGCAACGCGATGTTCTTCGCCACCGCCATGGTGGTGCTCGTCAACCTGGCCGTCGACAGGGAATGGGTGGTGGGCCTCTTCGAGACCGCCCTCGGCCTCGGCTTCGCCGTCGGACCGCTGATCGGCGGCCTGCTCGGCGAGGTCAGTTGGCGGCTGCCGTTCTTCGTCTGCGGCGTCTTCATGGTCCTCGCCCTCGGCGTGGCCTCCCGCAAACTCCGCGAGCCCACCAACCGGCAGGCCCCGGTACGCGTCGGCCAGATCTTCGCCACCTACCGCCGCCCGGCGTTCATCGCCCTGTGCGTGGTCACCGCCGCGTACAACTTCGTGTTCTTCGTGGTGCTCGGCTACACGCCGCTCTTCCTCGGCCTGGACGTCATCCCGCTGGGGCTCGCCTTCACCGGCTGGGGTCTCGGCCTGGCCGCCGGCATCATGGTGATCGGTCACCGGCTGGCCCACCGCATCGGCGCGGTACAGACCGTCGGCGTGGCCATCGCCGGGCTGCTGGTCTGCATGGTCCTCTTCGCCACCTCCACCAGCACCGCCGAGGCGCTCGTGGTGCTGGTGCTCGCCGGGCTCTGCATGGGCCTGGCCAACGCCAACCTCACCGACCTGGCGCTCGGCCTCGGCTCCAGCGACCGGCGCGTCGCCACCGGCGCGTTCAACCTGGTCCGCTGGGGCGCCGCCGCGCCGGCACCGATCATCTCCGGCAAGCTCGCCGAGCAGTCGCTGGCGCTGCCGTTCTGGGTCGGCTTCGGGGTGCTCGCCGTCGGCGTGCTCGTCTACCTGGCCTTCGCGCACGTGATGGCCGCCGGCTACGGCGAGCGGGTCCTCTGGTCCCGCTGGAACCGCGCCGCCGCCGACACCGAACACGAGCCCGTCGGCGAGACCTACTGACCGGGCTCGTCCCGCCCCGCCCGCGTGCCCCTGCCGCCTCGCGGCGAGCCGGCGCCAAGATCCGCTCAGTTTCAGGGAAACTGCTGCCTCCGGGCTCGCTGAGGCAGCAACATCCCCGACGTTGCGCGGATCTTGGCTGTGACGCCGCTCAGTGCAGGGCGCGCCAGAGCAGGTAGAGGCCGATCGTCGTACCGAACACCACGATCACCGTCTTGAGCACCACCGGCGGCAGCCGGCGGACGAGCCGCGCGCCCGCGTACCCCCCAAGGAGGGTGGCGGGCGCGACCACCGCGACCGCCGCCCAGTTCAACGGGCCGAACACTGCGAACACCACGAGCGTCGTCAACCCCACCACCGCGGAGAGCAGATTCTTGATGGCGCTCACCCGGGCCAGGGTCGCGTCCAGCACCAGGGCCAGCCCGGCCACCAGCATCACCCCGAGCGCCGCACCGAAGTACCCGCCGTACACCGCGCCGAGCGCGACCATCGTCTGCACCGCGACCGTCCGCCGGCGTGGCGACAGGTCCCGGGGGTGACCGACCAGCCGGCGCAGCGGGTCCTGGAAGGCCAGGACCGCTGTCGCGCCGAGAACCAGGAAGGGTACGACCAGCTCGAACGCGCGGGCCGGAGTGGCCAACAGCAGCAACGCCCCGACAATCGTGCCCACGATGGTGGTAGGAACGAGCGTGGCCAGCGCACGGGGACGCGGCAGATCCTGCCGACTGCCCGCCACACTGGCCAGGTAGCCGGGGAAGACCGCGACGGAGTTGCTGACGTTCGCCGGCACCGGCGGCAATCCGATCGCGATCATCGCCGGAAAGGTGATCAGCGAACCGCCACCGGCCACCGCGTTGACAGTGCCAGCGGCGAGACCGGCGGCGAGCAGCAGCGCGGCGTGGGAGAGATCCATAGCCCCACGAGGCTAGCCGTCGCCTTCTGAGCTGGCTTCGCGGGATCGCGGGTGAGCTGCACGATCTTGCCCAGGTGGGGCGGCAATACCGGCACCACGCTCGTCGTTAGGATGAGAGCGCGACGGACGAGTCGACCGGGCGGCCGCGTCGGCGGGCTTCGGCCCGCCGCCGAGGAACGTCCGGACTCCACAGGGCAGGGTGGTTGTTAACGGCAACCCGGGGCGACCCGCGGGACAGTGCCACAGAAAACAGACCGCCGACCCCAACGGGGACGGTAAGGGTGAAACGGTGGGGTAAGAGCCCACCAGCACCCCGGGCGACCGGGGTGGCTCGGTAAACCCCGCCCGGAGCAAGGCCAAGCAAGGGCCGTCACCGCAAGATGACGACCCGGCGCAGACGCTTGAGGGCTGCCCGCCCGATGTCTGCGGGTAGGCCGCTGGAGCCTGCCGGCAACGGCAGGCCGAGATGGATGGCCGCCGCCGGCGCAAACCCCTCGGGGTACGCGCCGCGCACAGAATCCGGCGTACAGGTCGACTCGTCCGTCGCCCACCAGGCCAGCCGCCCCGACATGGTGGCTGACCTGCAGTTTTTCGGGCGCTGGTGGTCGTCGGTGGTTGTCTCTGGTCAGCGTTTGACGGCCCGGTGACGGCCCAGACGGCCCAGGGACGGCCCAAGAGCAGCCATATCCGCCGGATGGCCACTCAACGACCAACATCCGTCAAAGCTATTTACTGCTCGTCATCGATCAACTACAGATCCTGCATGAAGATCCTTCGGCGGTACTGGGGGCTGCTCGTTCTCTTGGCGTTGATCGCCGTCTGGTGGTCCGGCAACGCCGGCCCTGAGCTCCTCTACTTCTTGTCCGCCGGAGTGGTCATATGGTCGCTGCTTCAGGCACCCGCGTGGTGTGGTGCCGGTACCCGCAAGCGGGGAGCCTTCTGCCGCAACAACTCCTACGGACTGCTGCTCGGGTGCCACCTACGCGAGCACAGATGGCAGAAGTTCAAGCTGCTCTTTTGGAATCGCCGATGGGCCGAGTTCAGTCGCGGGACCTGGGCGACCCCAGCTTCCAGGTTGGCGACCGTGACGGGTCTGGTCGGGACCGTCTCGGCCATCGCCACCGGCATCAAGGACTTCGCGTTGAGTTGAAGCGGAACTAAGGGCCGCTGCCGCGCTACCAGCAGCGACGCTGGCCGACACCTGCTCAGAAGGCGTCCCGGGCTGCCATGGTTGCTGGTGCTTCACCACGTTTCACGGCGTCTTGTGCCCCCTGTGCTCCTCCGGAGTCCACGCTCGTCCATCGGCGTCCGGGCCGATCGTCACCCAGTTAGTCACTCACGAGCCGTAGTCCTCGAACTCATGCTGCGCCAGGCGTCCCACCTTCGACGCGACCTCGCTCCAGCTGGCACCCTCGATGTTCCGGATCAGCTTGCGGAGGAACTGCTCGACGCGGCCAGCGTGGAAGTGATCGACAAAGAGCCAGTGTCTTCCAACGATGACGTCCTGATCAGCGAGCATCCGTGACAGAGCAGCCGGAGTGCACACCGTTGCCTGGAACCGCTCCTCACCCGGACCATCGCTCGGGCCTGCGTAAATTTCCACAAGCTGCATGGTGACGGCGGGGTCCTCGGGAGGGCCTTGCTCAAGGTCGGGGAACCTGACCGAGTGAACAACAACGCGCATGCCCGGACCCTAGCGGCCCAAACGCCGTCCTCGTGCTGACCAACGAGACGATCAGCTTGGGAATCGTGTTGATCTGCACGTCGGGTAGTCGCGTCACCTGGGACATCGCTACCAAGCGTTGATCACCGGCCAGGTCCGTGCCTCTGTGGCCCCGTGTTGACCGCTGCGTCGGGCACGGATCGGACACGACGCTGGCCGAACGAGACAATGGGCGTCGCTCGGCGTGGCCCAGCTACTGTCGTCCGCGTGGAACGGCATCGACTGATCGCTCTGTTGACGGGCAAGGGCAGCGCCGACGCGATGTGCCGAAACGCGCTCGATCGTGGTGCGGACTTCACCATCACGGATGGTGCCCTGCCGGCAAGCCACTACGCCCGCATCTACGACCGCCGGGAGCGGCACTGCCGACAGCGTGGGATCGCCACGCTCAGCTTCCGTCAAGGCGTCGAACGCCTGCATGACGCGACGGATCAGCCTGTGCGCCTGGGCTGGGTCAAGGTCACAGACCCGGACCGCCATTTCCAACTCTTCTTCACCGACGACCTGTCTGCCGTTGTTGCCTGCATCGGGATTGACCAGCGCTTCAGGCACTCCAACGAGATGACGGGCCAGGACTGACCTCTTCGTCCCGAAGGAACTACCAGCCCTCGATGAGCTGCGCCAGCAGCAGGTTTGGGCTGTCCGAACGGTCCACCGCAGTCCATGGCCGTCCGGCGTTGCTCGGTGCCCATCGTCACCCAGTTGGTCACCCAGCTCAGGTTGTCAGACGTTGAAGCGGAACTAAGAGCTACGAGCCGCCGGCCATCCCTGTCCCTTCTCTTGCGATGAATCTGGCACCTTCTCCGACCGGGGTTTCGTCCCTAGACTAGATCGGTGAACGCCAACAATGTAGAGCAAAGAGTCAAGGATCTCCTCGAAAGCGGCGACCCACTTTTCATGGTGGAATCCGCAGTCAACGAAGTCAGAAAGCTTATAGATCCACGCATCGAGCTCCTCGCGGAGTCCGTAACTCAGGTCGAGCCACCCGACCGAGACCTCCTAAACCTCTGCATTGCAAGGAGGCAGACGGAAGCACTCAGCTCAATCATGAAGCTGTGCGCGGAGGGTCAATCGTACTCAGCCACAGCACTTTTGCGGCCCATGTGCGAGGACTTGATATTTGGTCGCTGGATCAACACGCTCAGCAAGTCCGACGCAGACCAGTTTTTAATGCTGAAGACCCTCCAAGAGATATTTCGGGGCGAAGCTGCACAAGAATCATTCTTCCCTGCCCTTCGGGCAGCATATGGTCGGAATCGCACGGAAGCTTCTGAAAAGCGGATCGAATTTTATAAGGCGCAAGTCAAAAACCTCGGAGAGAAGTTGAAGGACCTCGGCCAGCTGCTGGGCTGGAAAGGCCGGGAATCCCCTTCGGTTAAGCGGATGGCCGAGCAGGCCGACTCTTTAGCGATTTATGAGTTTTTCTACCACGCTTCATCGTCGTCCGTTCACGCTAATCCTCACCACATGTATCGCATGGTTTGGGGGACTCCTGGGGGCAATTTCAGCATCACTAATGGCCACATGGAGAGCTACTACCGCCACCTCGCGATGATCCATGGATCCTATCTCTATTTCGAGCACTGGCAACTCATTCAGAGTCACCATCCGGGACCCTTCGAGGATGTGAGCGAGGCGATCAATATCTGGCTTGCGCTGCTCATCATTCCCTTCGCCGAGAATGAAAGCCCGGGGATTATCACCAAGAGGGAACTGGCCTGGAGGAACCCCGAGCGCGGAAGTCGGAAGGAATAGCGGGCCGGAGATATTCTCCCGCCAAGAAGTCATATGATCCCCACACGTCAAGCGCGTGAAAACGAAGATCCTCGTGCCATCCCGTCTGCCGTCGACCCGCCTTTAGGGGAGCGGGCTGCCGCCCGTCCCGCCACGCCAAGACGGCCTTGATCACGGTCAGACGCTGGTGGGTCGGGCGGTGGTCTGCTCGGCTTGCCCGGGTCAACGGTGGGCGGGATGGCTCCCACCGCCACCACCCACGGACCGCAGGCCGCCGACGGACCCCCGGCCATCCTGGAGCCGGAGCGCCCCCGCCGGAGGCGCAGTAACCGCCACCCTGCCACCGACCGGCAGCCGCTGACGGACCCGGCGTGCGCTCTCCGACGCCGCGCGGTGCTCGCCGCGCGGCTCGGCCGGCTGCCGGCCCCACCACCCCACTTGAAAGGGCCTGCGTCATCCGGCGGCCCACAGGGCTACCCGCCCTCCGCGCCAGCCGCCGGGCGTGTTGCGTGGCCGGAGTCGAAGCGCTAGCGGAGCGACGGACGCGCGCCCAGGCGAACGGCGCGTGCGGCCCGTTCAGGGCCGCCTTGAAGACGTACAGAAACTTCGAACGGCCGGCAGTCCGGCAGACGGATCACAACGGAGTAGACAGGCCGGTTCCACAGGCCGGTAGCACGTGGGACTAGACAGCCTCGTCCTGGCTTCGGCAAACGTCTTCAATCGCCGGTTGGCTTCGTACGAGCAAGCAGGCAAGATCGACGTGAGGCTGTCAGACCCAACATCTAGCCTCGCCACTATGGCGAACCAACGCGGGAGCATCCAAGAGCGGGTCAGGCGCGCCCTCTATGTGCTGAGCCGTGGTCGCTGCTACGCGCCGGGATGCGCAGAGCCGGTCATCGTGCTGGATGGCGAGGAAGCCGTCTTCGTTGGGGAGATCGCTCACATCATCGGCGCGTCAACGTCTGGCCCTCGTGGCCAAGGGGCCTTGACGAACCGCGAGGTGTTCGCCAATTTACTACTGCTCTGCGGCAGGCATCACAAGATAATCGATGGCCGCCAGACGCGCGATCGCTATCCGCCGGACGTGTTACAGAAGTGGAAGAGTGAGCGTGAGCGTGAATTTGATACCGAAACATTAGCAGACTTGAATCGAGCCGAGTTCTCCGCAAAGGAGTTGCCGCAAAAGCTGCTGTCTTCCTTCAAGGAGGCCACAGCCGAGCTAAGTGAGACCGTCAACCAACTCGAAAAGGCGGGACGTCTTACCCATGACGCCGCCGAGATGCTGCGCAGTGCTGTGGCGCATATCCCGACACCTGATTCCGAGTTCCATCGCTCCGCAATGCTGCTAGCGAACTTCGCCGACGCTTTACCTAGCTTCGACAGGTCCGCTCGGGCGCTCGGACTCTTCGTCGACGCGCACCCAAGCTTCGGTAGCGCGGCGAATAGCCTTGGTATGTTCGTCGAGCGGATGCCTGCACACGTACTATCAGACGCCTCCACCGCTTTTTCAAGTTTCTCGGAACGGGTAGACATTCATCGGATGGCAGGTGCCGCAACAAGCCTTGAGGCGGTACTGGGAAACATGCCCAACCCAGAGGAATACCGTCAAGCGGGCAGAGAACTGGCCAATAACCTGTCCGTCGTCAACTCGCTCGCGGACGCGGAAAATCCCTCTGGTGCCCAGCAAGTATTTGTAACCCGAAATGGCCTGCCCGGCCCGGCAATACTCGCACTTCTAGTAGTTGCGGCACTGGCTGGCATCCTAGGTACCGTGTGGATTGGTAACAAAAGTCGTCAAGGGGCCGAAGATGCGCGTCAAGCCTGCACGGGTCCCAGCATTCCACCCAACTTCAAAGTCACGCGACAGATAGAAGTGGAAGCAACGCCATCTCTTTCGCCTTCGCCGTTCGTCTGCGAGACGTGGTATCCGCCGCCCATTACTCGCACCTCCCAAAAGTAACTCCTTGGTCGCTGGGCCAGCGCGAATGCCGTGTGAAACACGGCCTAGCGGCGCCACCTCGCGTAACAGAGGCATCCGAAATCATCGTGGGGGTACGGCTGTGCGAGAGCCGAGTCGTGGCGTTGTGCCGTAACACCCTTAACGACGTCTCCGCGACCGGGGCCGCCGCCGCGGGTCGGGCTGGATCGGCTGCCGCCTCGCCTGTCCGACGAGGCGGGTAGGTGTCCCGGCGGCTGGCGGGTGGTTTACTCCCGGTGCCGGAGGCGTCCGGGTCGCTTAGCGCAGGCCGGGCTTCCTCACCCATCGCGCGAAGCGCGCGGTGTTTCGTCGACTACGGCCGCTCGGCGATCTGGGCGACGAACGCGGCCCAGGCGGCGGGGGCGAAGGTCAATGCCGGTCCGGCGGCGTCCTTCGAATCGCGCACGGCCACGACACCGGGCAAGTCGCTTGCCACCTCGACGCAGTTGCCACCGCTCGCGCCGCTGCGGGTGGACTTGCGCCACCGGGCGTTACTGAGGTCCATGATGGCTCTCAACTTCCTTCAGCAGGTCGATGGACTGCCGGCGCGGTAGAGCCTCGTTTCGGACGCTCTCCCACCTTGCCTGAAGCGTAGCTACCTCATCGTCCTTGTCGATGACGTCCCCGCCAAGCTGGTTTTCGAGGTGGCCAACCCACACGCCCTCGCTGGACCGGGCCAGGGCGAACGGTCCGGACAGTCCGATGTGCAGGCCGCTGCCGATCGGAATGACGTGGACGTGAACGTGCGGAAGCTCGGCCATCGCGACCAGGTGAGCAACCTGCTGGGCCATGATGCCGCCCAGCCCATCGCCCGTGCGCCGGATCGCGGCTTCGTCCAGTACGGCGACGAACTGTGGCCGCCGCTCGCCGGTAAAGATCGCCTGCCGGTTCATGCGCGCCTGCACCCGCTGTTCAACCTCGTCGTCGGTGAGGCTTTCGACTGTTCGCAGGACGGTGCGGGCGTAGTGCTCCACCTGGAGCAGGCCGGGGATGAGGTTGGGCTCGAAGTAGCGGAGCTGTGTCGCTTGGCGCTCAGCGTCCAGCCAGGGCAGGAACCATGACGGTGCGCCGAACTTCGTCGCCAGGCGCTCGAAGAGTCCGCCGTTGTTCAGCGCCCGGTCAGCACCCTTGATGAAGTCGATTGTCAGCGCTCTCGTGCCGCTCTCCACGGCGCTGACGTGTGAGGCGCTGAAGCCAGCAGCGCGGCCGAACGACTCTTGCGTCATGCCGGAAGCCCCTCGGGCCCGGCGGATCTCGCCAACGATGAACGCTGATAACGGACCTGGTACGTCAGCCATTCAACGCCCCTCAACTCAAAGATCGACTACCCGAGGTGCCACACGTCGGGGCCCTGTTGGGCCAGGTCACCCCGGACGCCGGAAGCACCTTCCGAGCGTAGTGGTCTCCACAGCAGAGTGTCACCAGGCGGCGCGGCTGGCAGGCCCACGAGATCCGGTGGTCGCGTTCGCAGCGGGGCCGCTCCCGGCGGGCGAGCACTCACGGGAGCGGCCCCTTCCCAACGGCACCAAGGGGAAGACCGTGCCCGACGACAAGCCCGAGAAGATGAAAGGCGGCGACGTCATCCACCTGACCACCGCGGCGAGCGTGCAGTTTCTGCGCCCGATCTTCGTGCGCGTCATTCGCGAGTTGCCCGAGCGGCACACGTACCACGGTTGGGTCTGGATTGAGGGTTACCAGCTGAACGCGGCGGGCGACGCGGTCGCGCACCGCGAGTTGTACGTGCGGCGCGCAGGCGTGCGGATGCAGGCCCTGCCGACCAGGCGTCCGCGACGTCCGGTGCGGGTCGGATGACTCCGCACCTGCCGATGCGCCCAGCCTGGCTGTGCCGCAACTGCGCCGCGCCCTGGCCGTGTGGCCCGGCTCAGCTCGCGCTCGTGACCGAGTTCTACGGTCATTCCATCGCGCTGGCGTTCTACCTGGCCGCGTCGATGCAGGAGGCAGCCGACGACATGTACGGCCTGGGGTTGCGCCCGGACCTGGCCGCGCTGCACGCCAGGTTCCTCGGCTGGTTGTCGCGGGCCCATCGGTCCCACCGACGGTGAACCAGAGGACGCCGGCCGGGTGGGTTGCCCCCACCCGGCCGGCGTTCGGATCGCTGGAACGTCAGTGCTTCTTGAACACCGGCATGGTGTCCAGCGTGGTGGTGATGTTCTGCGTGGTGCCGCCCCGGTACGTCTTCCCGGTGAAGATGTCGGTCCAGTTGTTGCCCGGCGGGAACCACACCGACGTGGTGGCGGTGGTGCCGGGCGTCGTCACGGGTGCCACCAGGTAGTCCGGGCCGTAGAGGTACTGGGACCCGGCGGTGGCGTACGCGGCCTGTTCGTTCGGGTACGCGAGGTACATCGAGCGGACGATGGGCGTACCCGTGCGGGTGGCCTCCTTGGCGGAGGCGTACGTGTACGGCTGCAGTTCCTTACGCAGGTTGAGGAACTTCTTGGCCGACGTGTTGGCTTCCGGGCCGTACTGCCAGGGCAGCCGGTCGCTGTGGTTGGAGTGCAGCCGGTCGATGGGCTGGAACGTGCCGAACTGGACCCACCGGGCGTAGAGGTCGTCGGGCAGCTTGGTGCTGCCCGGTTCGGTGCCCGGCTCCTGGAGGCCGCCGGTGTGCCCGCCGATGTCGTGGCTGACCGCGGCGAGCCCGGTTGCGGCCGACTCGCCCGGCGTGTAGCCGACCTCCATCTGAAGCGTTGACCAGTCGGAGGTGGTGTCGCCGGTGAAGTGCAGGGTGGTGCGCTTGTCGGCCCACGGGCCGGTCGACACCGGGGTCGGGCTGCTGTAGCCGCCGGCCTGCAACGAGCCGTACGCCCGGGAGAAGGCGAAGCCGGTCTTGTCGGCGTACTGCTGGTTGATCCACGCGTCACCGGTCACGCCGGCGAGCGACGACGTCGTGTTGTCGCAGCACCAGTCCAGCCACCACAGGTCCGGGCCCTTGCTGCCCTTCGGAATCATTCCGTCGTGAAGCTGCATGTACGCAGTGAGCTGGTCCGGGTCGCCGAAGTCGAACGTGTAGCAGTCGGGGCCTCCGTTGCAGCCGACGCGCTGGAGCTTGCCCTTCGCGGTGGCCTGCGCCTGCGCGAACTTCGGGTCCGAGCCGAGGATGCTGGGGTGGATGTTGATGCCGGTGTGCAGGCCCTGCTTCTTCGCCCAGTCGAAGAACGCCTTCGGGTCGGGGATCCGGGTGGGGTCGATGCTCCAGCCGTTCCACTTGTCCGGCGCCTTGACGTCCGTGTCGAGAACAAGAACATCCAGGGGTACGCCTTCGGCCTTCGCCCGGGCCACCAGCTCCTGGAATTCGGCGGCGGTGCGGTCGTAGTACTCGGAGTACCACACCCCGTACGCCCACTTGGGCAGCAGTTTCGTGGGCCCGGTCAGGGTCGACAGGTCCTTCAGTCCACGGGTGAAGTCCTGCCCGTACGCGAAGACGTAGCCGTCCTGCTCGGGCGCCGGCCGGGGCTTGGTGGTGCTCAGGGCCGAGGCCGAGTCGTCGAGCAGGTACCAGCCGTCCTGGTAGAGCAGGCCCGGGGCGGTGAGCGCGGAGCCGGTCACGCCGTCCAGGCCCCGGCGGTAGCCGCCGAGCGGTGCGTGCGGGGCGAGCAGTGGGGAGCCCTTGCTGGCGACGGCGACCGTGTCGACGTTGACGTTGCAGCTGGCGTCCGTGGGGCAGCCGAGCGTCACGGTGTTGGTGCCCCGGTCGAGGTGGACCGGCACGGAGACGGTGTTCCAGTAGTCCCACCCGCTGGTCGGCGGAAGGGTCGCCGTGACCGGTGCCGCCGTTCCCGCGGTGACCGACATGGTGCGCGTCTGGCTCGGTTGGGTGCCGGCCTGACCGTTGGCGTAGCGGATCTGCATCTGGTAGTCACCGGCGGACGGAACATCCGTCACGGTGAGCGCGGCGGCCGACGTGGTGCTCTCCAGGCCGGCCAGGAATCCCGTACCGGATGCGCCGTTGTGGTCGTTCGCGGGCCTCGCGCCGCCGGTCAGCGCGCCGGTCTCGGCCTCTCCGAGCGTGCCGAACCGCAGGGGCTGTGGCTGTGGCGGGGTCGGTGCCGGGAACGCATCACCGGGGTTGACCACCGCGAGGCTGTCGACGTTCACGTTGCCGGAGTCGTCGGGACCCCGCACGACGCTGATCTCGTGCCGCCCGGCGGTGAGGTCGACCGGCACGTTGGCCAGGCCCCAGGTGTCCCAGTTGGCGGTGGGCGGCAGCGTCAGCGTGTGGCCGGCGTCGCCGTCGACTCGAACAGTCAGGGTGCGGTCCACGTTCTGGCCGTCGCCGCCGGTGCTGTTGGCGTAGCGGACGGTGAGCTGCTTCGTGCCGGCCGCCGGGGCGTCGAGCGCGAAGGTGATCGAGTCGCCGGCCGCGGCGAAACCGGCCGCGAAGCCGCGCCCCGTGTGCCCCTGGTGGTCGGTGGCCACGCCGGGGCCGTTGAGCTGTAGCGACTCGGCCTCGCAGAGCGCGCCGAACGCGCAGGCCGGGGCGGTGTGGCCGGACCACGGCTGGCCCTGCACGGTCTGCTTGCCGGCCTTGAGCTGCACGGTCAGGTTGTCGGCGGTGAACGCGCCCGAGCCGACCCGGTACCGCAATGTCATCGCGCCGGTGTCGATGGTGAGCCAACCGTGGTCGACGCGCTTCGTGAAACGCGTCCGGGGGAAATCATCGCGCCCGACGGCGTTGAAGGTGGCGGCGTCGGTGAACCTGCCGTCCTTCTGGTACTCGGTGCGGATCAGCGTCGGGGACAGCACCTCGAAACGGGCGTCACCCGAGCGTACGGCGTCGTCCTGGGCCCGGTGCCGGCTCGCCTGGGCCGGCGCGGACGGGGCGAGCGCCAGCCCCGTGATGAGGATTCCGGCTGCGGCGGCTGCTGTCGCGCGGCGACGGTGTGAGTTCCGATAGAGCAAGATGCGCTCCTCGTGTCTCATATGGAGGAAATGAGTCGATGACAACGCTGTCACTCGCTCGAAACGCATGTCAACGGGCCTCGGAGGGTGTCCCTTCTCTCTTTCCTCACCGGCCGTACTCATCCGGCAGGCGTCCGCTGCGCACGGTGACGAAGACCCGCGCGACCACCAGTTCAGGCGTACGGAGTCCAGGGCTCGGGCTGTTCGGCGTCCCAGCCCAGCTTCTCGAGTGCCCGCAGGACCGCGCCGACGCGGGGGGTCCAGAAGAGCAGGACCTGGTCGCGCTCCTCGACCTCGAAGGCGACGGCGGTCGCCGGCAGCGGGAACCGCCGGTGAAACGGATGGTGCGCCACCGCGGCGACGGAGAAGTGCTCCAGGGTGTCCGACCCGGTACGCGACGTGAAGGTCACCGTGCTGTCGTCGGCGTGCAGCCGCACCGTCGGCCAGACCATTCGTCGGACAGCCCTGGGCGTGTCGCCCCGGGTGAAGTCGAGGCGGTCAACGTAGGTGAGCCCGCCGCGCGCATCGAAGGTCTCCGAAATCATCGCTGGATGGTACGGCGGGCATGAGGTCTAGGACCCGACGGTGGCAGCTACCAGATGTGCGCGCGTTCGTCGATGAACCGGGTCGGTTCGCCGAGGAAGGTGTCGGCCGGAACCGCGCCATGGGCCAGGTTGAGCGTGTCCAAGCGGTACAGCCACGCACCACCACTCAGCCCGACGAACCGGTAGTTGATCTGCCAACGCAGCCATTCGCCCTCGGCGAGGCGCACCGCAGGCGGCCGGCGGTGACGGCGAACCCACTGCACCACGGCATCCACACGGCGATGCTTGGTCGCTAGAGGTTCTGACGCAACCCAGATTCGCCCTGCCACTCGGCTTTCCTGAAATCGGGGTGTCCGACGGCTGGGGAAGGGCCGACTTTGCCGTCACGGCGCCTGATGTTGCCGCACCCCGCTGTGGCAGCGCAAAGCCGTCCCACCGATCGTCACTGGATGGATCGGCGGGGACGCGGTCCGTTGAGGTTGATGGTGCAACCGGGTACTACTGCTGAAGAGCCGAACCAGGTCATCGCCGAGGAAAGGGGGCACGACGTGAAGCCGTCCATCTCCGATGTGCAGGAATACCTCTCACTGGAGCCGCTGACCACACGGATCGAGACACATCAGCGCTACACCGAAGTCCCGGACGACATCGAAGGCGCGGTCCGGCAGGCGGTGTCGCTGTCCAGGGACGCGGATCTGCTCGATGTCGGCTGCGGCACCGGGGCCTTTCTCCGCAACCTCGCAGAGCGGGGCCATCGCGGCCGGCTCGTGGGGCTGGACCTTTCACCAGCGGCTGTGCACGCGCTCCATGACGTGGCAGGCGTGTCGGCGCAACTCGGCAACGCGATGGACCTGCCGTACGGCACGGGGGTCTTCGATGTCGTCACCGCGCGCCACATGCTCTATCACGTTCCGGATGTGCGGCGGGCGTTGGCTGAGTGCCAGCGGGTGCTCAGGTCGGAGGGCGTCTTCGCGGCCGTCGTCAACCGTCCCGGCTCGACACCTCGTGTGTCAGCGCTCGTCGCCGAGGTGGTTTCGTCGGCGGGGATCGACATCCCGTTCCTGCCCACCTCGCGGGTCCACGGCGACAATCTGCCCGAGATGATGGAGTCGGTTTTCGGCGCGGTCGCGATACACCGATACGACAACGCTCTCGTTTTCGACCGCCCGGAGCCGGTCATCGCGTTCGCGGCGGCCAATCTGTCGTTCTATGGCGTCGAGCCCGACTCGGCCCTGCGCCCGGAGTTGACGCGAGCCATCGACGAGAAGGTACGCGCCTGGTTCGCCTCCGAGGTAGGGCCGTGGCGCGACCCCAAGGGCTACGTGATCTGCACGGCGCGGCAGAGCTGATCACTCGCCGGATCGGCGGGGGCGCAGTCCGTTGAGGGCGGTGCTGACGACGAGGTCGGCGTACTCGACGGTGAGCGGCCCGCTGCGGTGCAGCCAGCGGGTGAGCACGGGCCCCCAGATGATGTCGACCGCCACGTCGAGGTCGACGTCGTCGGCGATCTGACCGGCCTGTTGGGCGCTGCGCAGGCGTTGCCGTTTGGCCTCCTTCAGCGGCCCGTCCAACCGTTCGGCGTACGCGGCGGCCAGCTCGGGGTCGAGCGCGATCTCGGTGGCCAGCGCGCGCATCGGTTGCTCGTAGCGGGGGTCGTTCATCTCCTCGACCGTGGCGCGCAGCACCACTGTCAGGTCCGCCGCCAGGTCGCCGGTGTCCGGCAGCGTCGGTGGCCCACCCTCGGTGGCCTCGCTGAGCATGAGGAAGGCGTCGAAGATGACAGCGCCCTTCGACGGCCACCAGCGGTAGATGGTCTGTTTGCCGACGCCGGCCCGCGCGGCGATGCCCTCGATGCTGAGCTTCGCGTACCCCGTCTCCTGGAGCAGGTCGAAGGCCGCGGTGAGGATGGCGCGGCGGGAGGTCTCCCGCCGGCGGGCCGTGTTGGGCGTCATGGGCCGGACGATATCACTCCACGAGACGAACCGTCTCGTCTTGACGGCGGTGGTGTCACGCGCCTAGCCTCAGCCCATGCGAGACGAACCGTCTCGTCTTGAAAGGGGGAGAAGCGCATGCGTACCTGGTTCATCACCGGTGCCAGTCGCGGCCTGGGCCGCGCCTTCGCCGACGCCGCGCTCGACCGGGGTGACCGGGTGGTCGCCGCCGCCCGGACCATCGCCCAGGCCGACTTCGACGAGAAGTACGCCGACCGGCTGTTGGCCCTGACCCTCGACGTGACCGACCGGGCGGCGGTCATCGCCGCCGTGGACACCGCCGTCGAGCACTTCGGCGGGCTCGACATCGTCGTCAGCAACGCCGGCACCCTGTCCATGGGCATGATCGAGGAGTTCACCGAGGCCGAGGCGCGCGCCCAGTTCGAGGTCAACGTCTTCGGCGCGCTCTGGGTCGGTCAGGCCGTGCTGCCACACCTGCGCGCCCAGCGGTCCGGCCACATCGTGCAGGTCTCCAGCATCGCCGCGCTCGGGGGCTTCCCGAGCACCGGCCTCTACAGCGCGAGCAAGTTCGCCCTGGAAGGCATGAGCGAGGCGCTGGCGATGGAGGCGGCGACCTTCGACATCACCGTCAGCATCGTGCAGCCGGGCGGCTACTGGACCGACCTCTACACCAGTCTGAGTGCCACCACCCCGATGGACGCCTACGCGCCACTGCGCGCCGAGCTGGAGCGCCAGTGGGCGGACGGCTCGATCGACAGCGAACCCCGGCTGGCCGCCGAGGCGCTGCTGCGACTCGTCGACAGCGACGACCCGCCGCTGCGGCTCCTGCTCGGCAGCATGGTGTACGACCTGGCGTTCGACATCACCCGTCGGCGGATGGACACCTGGGCGAGCTGGGAGCAGGTCAGCCGAGCCGCGGAAAAGGCCGTCGGAGGCCCTGGACCGCACCAATGAGAGGGCTGCTCGTATCGCCACGAGCGGCAGGTCCGGCGTTCTAGGCTCCGAGATATGGCGGCGGCGTGCCCAATCCCAATGGCACATAAGCCCGGGCAGAGCCTTCACCCCATGATTTCTCCTCGCGAGGCGCAAACCTAGACGGAGAGGAAACACGCATGGCTGTCAAAACCAAGACTCGTCCGGGCACCACGGAGATTCGACCGTTCTCGGTCGACATTCCTCAGGCCGACCTTGATGACCTGAAGAGGCGCATCAAGGCCACCCGCTGGCCGGACAAGGAAACGGTGGACGACCAGTCACAGGGCGTGCCACTCGCGACGATTCAGGCCGTCGCCCGCTATTGGGAGAAAGAGTACGACTGGCGCAAGGTCGAGGCGCGGCTGAACGCCCTACCGCAGTTCATGACCACCATCGACGGGGTGGACATCCACTTCATCCACGTGCGCTCGAAGCACGAGGACGCGATGCCGCTCATCGTCACCCACGGGTGGCCGGGCTCGGTGATCGAGCAGATGAAGATCATTGAGCCGCTCACCGATCCCACCAAGCACGGCGCGAGCGCGTCGGACGCCTTCCACCTGGTGATTCCGTCGCTGCCCGGCCACGGCTTCTCCGGCAAGCCGACCGAGTCGGGTTGGAACCCGCAGAAGATCGCGACCGCCTGGACGGAGCTGATGAAGCGGCTCGGCTACAACCGGTTCGTCGCGCAGGGCGGCGACTGGGGTGCGGTCATCGTCGACCAGATGGGCCTCCAGGCGCCTCCGGAACTGCTCGGCATCCACACCAACATGCCCGGTGCGATCCCCACCGAGATCGACCTGTTGTTCCAGGGCGACACCACCGGTGCGAACAACGCCATGGGCTCGCTGCCGTCAGGGCTCTCCGACGACGAGATGCGTGCCGCCGAGGAAGCCAACTTCGTCTGGAAACACGTCGCCTACGCCCTCATGATGGCGACACGTCCGCAGACGCTGACCGGGCTGGCGGATTCTCCGGTCGGCCTGGCGTCCTTCCTGCTCGACCACGACGCGAAGAGTCTGGCCCTGATCTCGCAGGTGTTCGACGGGGCCAAAGCGGGCCTCACCCGCGACGACATCCTGGACAACATCTCGCTCTACTGGTTGACGAACACCGCGATCTCCGCGTCCCGTCTGTACGCGGAGAACAAACTCTCGTTCTTCGCCGCCAAGGGCGTGAAGGTTCCGGTCGCCGTGAGCGTCTTCCCCGACGAGCTGTACGAGGCGCCACAGAGTTGGGCCGAGCAGGCGTACTCCAACCTCATCTACTACAACACGCTCGACGTGGGCGGGCACTTCGCAGCCTGGGAACAGCCGAAGATCTTCTCCGAAGAGCTTCGCACCGCCTTCCGGTCGCTGCGCTAGATGGCCGTGCACCTGCCCCCGCTCAACGGGGCGGCCGAGTGGCTCAACTCCGAGCCACTCGGCCCCGCCGACCTGGGCGGACGCGTCGTGCTGGTCAACTTCTGGACGCTGACCTGCATCAACTGGCTGCGCCAGGAGCCGTACGTGCGTGCCTGGTCGCAGGCATACCGCGATGACGGGCTGGTGGTCATCGGGGTGCACACCCCGGAGTTCGGCTTCGAGCACGAGGCCGACTGGGTGCGGCGGGCGGTGGCGGCCCGATCGATCGACTACCCGGTGGCGGTCGACAACGACTACACGATCTGGAGCGCCTTCGACAACCACTACTGGCCGGCGCTCTACTTCGTCGACACCGACGGCGTCATCCGCGACGAGCACTTCGGCGAGGGACGCTACGAGCAGTCCGAGCGGGTGCTCCAACAACTGCTCGGTATCGAGCGCGAACCCGTACCCGTCAACGGGCTCGGCCCGGAGGCGGAGGCCGACTGGAACAACCTGCGGACGCCCGAGACGTACCTCGGTTTCGGTCGCGGCGAACACTTCGCGTCGCCGAACGGCCCGGCCCTCGACGAACGTCGCGCCTACCAGGTGCCGGACAGCCTCGGCCTCAACCAGTGGGCGCTGGCAGGAGAGTGGACAATCGGGTCGGAGAACGTTGTTCTGAACCAGGCCGGTGGCGGCATCGCCTTCCGCTTCCACGCCCGCGACGCGCATCTCGTGCTGGCCCCCGGGGCGGGAGGGCGTATCCCGTTCCGCGTGCTGCTCGACGGCGACGCTCCCGGCCCGTCACGCGGCGTCGACGTCGACGAGGACGGCAACGGCGTGCTCCAGGACGGCCGGCTCTACCAGCTCGTCCGCCAGGACGGCGCGGTCCGGGAGCGGACCGTGGAGATCACGTTCGGCGAGCCTGGCGCCGAGGCGTACGCCTTCACCTTCGGGTAGGGCGTGTGTGTCGCATCCGGGGACGTCGACACGACGCCCGGCCGCTCAGCGGCGCAGGTCGACGATGCTGACGGTGCCGGAGACCGGCGAGACGCTGTGCACCTGCGGGCCGGGGCGGAGTCGGACGTCGCTGGCGTACCGGTCGGCGAGGGCTTTCTCCGCGGTCTCGTCGCCGTCGTCGGCGGCGAGCAACAACGCGGCGATCTCGTCCACGAGCGTGAGGTCGGCGGTGGCGACGTCGTCGGTCATCGCGCCGAGGCTGTCCCAGAGCAGCAGCTCGTCCTTCTGCCGGTGGGCCAGCTCGATCAGGACGTAGTCGTGGATGAACCAGTCGCCTCGGATCGGCAGCTCCGGGCTGACGCCGTAGCGCTCGGGGTCGATCGTCCCGGCCCGGTACGCCGACCACACCCGCGCCGCCGAGTCGAAAAGCCCTGCCTTCGGGTCGATGTCGTATCCGTCGAACCCCCAGTCGCCGGCTGGGTCGAGCTCCGGGTCGGCCCAGACCCACCGGTCGCCGTTCCAGTACTCCACCAGCACGTGGTCGTGGTGCCAGTCGGGCGCGAAGTACGAGGCGAAACCGACCCGGCTGCGGCTGGGGATGCCGTGCTGACGCAGCACCGCGACCGAGAGCAGCGTGTGGTCCCGACAGCAGCCTGCCACCCGGTCGACGGCCGGACGCTCCGCCGCGAGGGGCAGCGGAAAGCGGGACTGGTCAGTGTCGAGGATGCGGTCCACCCAGCGGCGGTGCACCTCGTCGAGCCGGTCGTCGGGCAACTCGACGCCGCCGGCCCGGTAGTGGACGATCACGTTGCGGGCGGTCGCCGCCACGGTGGAAAAGTCGGTCGCCACGGCATCGAGGAGCCCGCCGTGCCGACCCGGGTCGCTGTACGCGGAGTGTTTCCGGTAGTCATCGAGGTCCATGGGGCCAGTCTCCGGTCCGCCACCGTGTCAGGGTCAAGGCGCTTTTCCCGACTAGTGTCGACTGATGTGACGACGCCCGAGATCACCATCGCCACGCCCGCCGACCGCGCCAGAGTTGTCGACACGCTCGTCGCCGCGTTCGTCAAGGATCCGATCCTGCGGTGGCTGTTCCCCGACGAGGAGACCTATCCCCGGTACTGCGCCGCCTTCTTCGGGCGCCTCTTCGACAAGCGGGTGCACCAGAAGTCCATCTGGATAATCGACGGGGGTGCGGCGGTCGCCCTCTGGGACCCGCCGACCGGGCAACCGGCTGCCGGCACGGCCGCCGTGCCGGCCGCTGCGCACGGGGTGCCGGAGGTCCCTCCGTACCCGGCCGACGTGCTGGCCCGCGTGCAGGGCTACGACGACATCCTGCACGACGCCCTGCCGGCGTTCCCGTTCTGGTACCTCGGTGTCCTGGGCACCCACCCGGACAGTGCCGGACGCGGTTGGGGTCGCGCCGTGATGCGGGCCGGGCTGGATCGCGCCGCCGCCGACGGTCGGCCGGCGATCCTGGAGACCAGCAACCCGGGCAACGTCGAGCTGTACCGCCGGGCCGGCTGGGAGGTGATGAGCTTCCTGCCGGAGCCCGTACCCACCTGGCTCATGATGCAGCAGCCGCCGCGCTGATCAGACTGATCTGCGCGTGGCCGTCGGCGACGTCAGGTCATCAGGTGGCGAAGATGCGGGCGTAGATCTCGTCGATGACGTCGTTCTTCGCGAGGCTGTAGTCGCGGGGCCGGTGCGCGGTGTCCCGCGCGAGGCGGCGCTTGGTCGCGGCGTACCGCTCCCGGTCGTCCGGATGCGCGCGCAGCCAGTCGCGGAAAAGCTGATGCCGGACCGGTTCCGGAGCACCCTGCGGCCAGACGTGCAGGTTGACGTCCTCGGCGGGGCTGAGCAGCATCCGGTGCCCGTGCCACCAGGGTTCCCGAAGGACGAGCCGGTACCCGAGCCGTTCCAGGGCGGGGAGATAGGACGCCTCGTCGGCGGTGTCCTTGATGACGAGGTCGACATCGATGACGGGCTTGGCCGCGAGCCCTGGCACCGCCGTCGATCCGACGTGTTCCACCCCGATGACCAGATCGCCCAGCGCCTCGGTGAGCGACGACCGGACGTCGACGAACCGCTGCGCCCAGGACGGGTCGTACTCCTCAATGACGACGGACTCCCACGTCCTCGGCGGCTCGCCCACCAGGCCGGCGTCGACCTGTTCGGGGCTGCCGTGGAAGCGCTGTACGACGTCCTGCGGATACTCGGCCACGTCGACCTCCTCGGGAAGCGAAGTCCGCCAGGCTACGACACGGCGGTCGCTGTGGCCGTACCCGACCGATGCGGGCATCGGATGTCGGGTGGGTGACCGACCCTGCGACCTAACGTCGGTGCTCGAAAGGGAAGGAGGCCCGGGTGCTGGATCGGCTCAACGAGGCCATGACGTACATCGAGCGTCACCTCGACCGGAAGATCGAGGTGGCGGAGCTGGCGCGGATCGCGCTGACGTCGGAGTACCACTTCCGGCGGCTGTTCTCCGCGCTGGCCGGAATGCCGCTGTCGGAGTACATCCGTCGGCGTCGGCTCACCGTCGCCGGTGCGGACGTGCTGGCGGGGGAGCGGACGTTGCTCGACGTCGCCGTGCACTACGGCTACGGCTCGGCGGAGGCGTTCGCCCGGGCGTTCCACGCCGTGCACGGTGTGGGGCCAGGAGAAGCTCGGCGTACGGGGGCAGCGCTGCGTGCCCAGCCCCGGATGTCCTTCCGACTCACCGTCGAAGGGAGCGGCAGCATGGAGTACCGGATCGTCGACAAGGACGCGTTCGCGCTGGTGGGGCGCAAGGCCCGGGTCCCGCTGGTGCACGAGGGGATGAACCCGGCGATCGTCGCGTTCATCAGGGGCATCGACAAGGAGACGACCGAGCGGATCGAGGCGCTCTCCGATCAGGAACCGAAGGGGATCGTCAACGTCAGCGACAACCTCACCGACAGCCGGCAGGAGGGCACCGAGCTGGACTACTGGCACGGGGTGGTGACCGGCACCGAGCCGCCGGAGGACCTGGACGCGCTGCCGGTGCAGGCCGGGTCGTGGGCGGTGTTCACCACCTCCGGTGCGTTTCCGCAGGCGGTGCAGTTCCTCTGGCGTGACGTGTTCACCCAGTGGTTTCCGTCCAACCCGTACCGCAGCCGACCTGGACCGGAGATCTCCCGGGTCCGGGTGTCGGCGGACGGCACCCAGGCGGACGCCGAGTTGTGGATTCCCGTCGAACGGGTACCCACCCCTATGTAGAGTTTCGATACAGTGGTCGGATGCGGATGACCATTCCGGTCGCGAAGGTGCTCGCGGCGCTGCTCGCCGAGCCCGACGAGCAGCGCTACGGGCTCGACCTGATGCGATTGACCGGCCTGCCCAGCGGCACCCTCTACCCGGTGCTGCACCGGTTGCAGGGGGCCGGCTGGCTGGCCGCCGACTGGGAGACGATCGACCCCGTCGCGGCCGGGCGGCCGGCCCGCCGCTACTACCGACTGACCGCCGTCGGGGTGACGCAGGCCCGCCAGGCGCTCGCCGACCTGCGGGCCGCGATCCCCGACGGTGGCCGTCGCTCGTGGGGCGGCACCGAGCCCACCGGAGCACCGGCGTGGTGACCCCGGTGTGAACCTCAGCCGGGTACGTCGTCCCACGTCGTACCCGGCTCCAGGTAACCGGCCACCTGCTTCTCGCGCAACGCGTACGCGATGACCAGCAGGGCGTGCTTGTCCAGCTCGGGCAGCCGGTCCAACGGAAACCACCGCACGGCCAACGACTCGTCGTCGTTGACCCGCGCGGTGCCGCCGATCGCCCGGCACAGGAACCCCATGTTCAGGTACTCACAGCGGTCCCCGTTCGGGTACGTGTGCGGGTGCGACACGGCGCTGGACATCCGCACCGGCGCCACGTCCACGCCCGTCTCCTCGCGCACCTCGCGGACCAGCGCGGTGGCCGGCTGCTCGCCCGGCTCGACGAAACCGCTGATCACCGACCACCGCCCGTCGTCGGCGCGCTGACCGAGCAGCAGCTCCCCGGCCTCGTTGCGGACCACCGCGCTGACGCTCGGCAGCCAGAGCAGGTCGTGGCCGACGTGCTTACGCAACCCCACGATGTAGTCCGGTATCGCCATCCCGCGATCATAGAGGTGCCCACAGCGGGGCTCACCTGCGCATCTTCTGGTGTTCCAGTCCCACGCGTTTCGCCATTTCGGCCCGACGAACGCAATGCATATCTACTGTGGAGATCGTCGGCGACTTGTGCGATCCGGTGGCGGCCGGCCGGTTCGCGGTGCACAGTGATTCCCATGAGCGACAGCGGACGTAGTGGGCAGTTCTACTGGTGCACCCGGCATCACCGGGTCGAGACGGACTCCAACGTGTGTCCGGCGAAGCACGTTCTCGGCCCGTACGACTCGGCGGCCGACGCGGAGAACGCCCTGCAACGAGTGCAGGAGCGGAACGAGGCGTGGGATGCCGAGGACGCTCGTTGGGCCGGTGACGACAGATAGGCGGCGCGGGACGGCTCGCGCCGAGGTTTTCGTGCTCCGCGAGGACGCACGCGAGAGCACGTCCCCCAAGGAGGGAACCACGATGGCCGAAGCACAGCAGGCCACCAAGCGCCCGGCCGCCCGACGCACCACCGCGAAGAAGACCGCCGCGGCGGAGCGGAACACCGCGGCGAGCCGCACCACCCCCGTGCGCAAGTCCACCACGGCTGCCGCGAAGGCGCCGGCCCGCAAGGCCGCCGGCGGGGCGGGCCGCGCCCCGGCCAAGAAGACCACCACGGCGGCGACGAAGGCCCCCGCGAAGAAGGCCACGACCAAGACCACGGCAGCGGCCAAGAAGGCCCCCGCGAAGGCCTCGACCACCACCCGCAAGACGACCGCCGCCAAGCGGGCCCCGGCGTCGACCACGCGCAAGACGACCACCGCCGCGAAGAAGACCACCGCCGCGAAGAAGACCACCGGCGCGGCGAAGAAGACAGTGAGCGCGGCGAAGAAGACCACCACCAGCGCGGCGAAGAAGACCACTACCGCCGCGAAGGCCCCGGCGCGGAAGACCACCACCGCGGCGAAGGCCCCGGCGCGCAGGACCACCACCGCGGCGAAGGCCCCGGCGCGGAAGGTCGCGACCACGGCGTCCGCCGCCAAGAAGACGGCGGCGGCGAAGAAGACGGCGGCGGCGAAGAAGACCGCGTCGACCCGCCCCAGCGGCGGCGCCCGCAAGGCTCCGGCCAGGAAGGCCCCGGCCGCGAAGGTGTCGGGTACGTCGTCGACCACCGCCCGTAAGGCGGCGGCGAAGAAGGCGCCGGCGAAGAAGACCGTCGCGGCCAAGGCACCGGCCCGCAAGGTGACCGCCCGCAAGTCGCCGGCCCGCCCGGTCGCCGCCCGAGCCACCGCCCCCAGGGGGGCCCGCAGCGCCGCCCGCAAGGCGACCGGCTGAGCGCGGAGCATCCCCTCAGCGGGCGGATTTCCGGCCGGTCACCGGAAGCGGATCATCCGTGGCGCTGTCAGGATTGACCCGTGGTCATCCGACGCGTACTCGCGCCCCGCATCGACTTCGGCGCGTTGCGCCGCGAGCTCGGCCTGCCCGAGGAGTTCCCGGCCGACGCCCAGCGTGAAGCCGACGAGGCGGCCGCGGCACCGCCGCAGCCGCCCGTCGACCGCACCGACATACCGTTCGTCACTGTCGACCCCGCCACCTCGCGGGACCTGGACCAGGCGATGCACCTCGCCCGCCGCCCCGGTGGCGGCTACCGGGTGCGGTACGCGATCGCCGACGTCGCCGCGCACGTCACCCCGGGTGGGGCGTTGGAGGCGGAGACCTGGCGGCGGGGGCAGACCATCTACCTGCCCGACGGCAACGTGCCGCTGCACCCGCGCACCCTCAGCGAGGGTGCGGCCAGCCTGCTGCCCGACGACGACCGGGCCGCGGTGCTCTGGACCATCGACCTGGACCCCGACGGCGGCACCGTTGCCGTCGAGCTGGAACGCGCCCTGGTCCGCAGCCGCGCCAAACTCGACTACACCGGGGTGCAGGCGGCAGCCGAGGTCGGGCGGCTACCCGATCCGATCGCGCTGCTGCCGGAGATCGGCGACCGGCTGACCGCCCGTGGGCTGAGCCGGGGCGCCATCAACCTGCCGCTGCCCGAGCAGGATCTGGAACCCGACGGTGAGGGCTGGCGGCTGGTGCTGCGCGCGCCGGTGCCGATGGAAGAGCACAACGCGCAGATCTCCCTGCTGACCGGAATGGCTGCCGCCGACATCATGCTGGCCGGCCGGGTGGGTCTGCTGCGGACGATGCCGGCGCCCAAGCCGGAAGCGGTCCAGCGGCTCCGGGCCGCCGCCGCGCCGCTGGGCGTGCACTGGCCGGACGACGTGGGCCCGGGTCAGGTTCTCGCCGGTCTGGACGCCGCCCAGCCGCGCGCCGCCGCGTTCATCGACCAGGCGGCCGAGCTGATGCGCGGTGCCGCGTACACCGCCTTCGACGGGGAGCTGCCGGAGCATCCGGAGCACGGTGGCGTGGCGGCCGCGTACGCCCACGTGACGGCACCGTTGCGGCGGCTGGCCGACCGGTACGCCACCGAGGTCTGCCTGGCCCTGCACGCCGGCCAGGCGGTGCCCGACTGGGCCCGCGCCGCGTTGCCCCGGCTGCCCGAGGTCATGGCGAGCACCGACCGGGTCGCCTCGGCGGCGGCTCGCGGCGCCGTGGAGTTGGCCGAGGCGGCGGTGCTGGAGCACCGGGTGGGCGAGACCTTCGACGCGGCCGTTCTCGACGTCGACGCCCCGCCCAACGGCAAGTCCCGGCCTCGACCGCCCGGCGGCACCGTCGCGTTGGACGCCCCGCCGGTCCGCGCCCGCTGCCTCGGCCAACTGCCGCTCGGCGAACGGGTCCGGGTCCGCCTGGTCACCGCCGACCCGGCGGCCCGTACCGTCCTGTTCGAGCTGGCCTGACCGGGCCGCCGTCGCCGGCCCGATCCTCCCCCGTGGGCGCGGTCGCCCGCCGTGGCTCGGTCCTGGGCGGCGCTGTCGCTCGCGGCAGCGGGGATTCTCACAGCGCTCGCCGCTGCTGACGGGCCGGGCGGTTTGCGAGGATGAGGCCATGGCATACGACGCGAGCACGCTGCCCGACGTGTCCGGGCTGACGGTCGGCATCATCGGCGGCACCGGCGACCAGGGGCGAGGCCTCGCCTACCGGTTCGCGCGGGCCGGCCAGACGGTGCTGATCGGATCCCGGTCGGCTGAGCGGGCCGCCGAGTCCGCTGCCGAAATCGCTGCCCTGCCCGGGGTGCCGGCCGGCGGCAGCGTCACCGGCGCGGCCAACGACGAGGTGGCCCGACGCAGCGACGTGGTGATCATCGCGGTGCCGTGGGACGGGCACGCCGCCACCGTCGCCGCCCTCGCCGAGCCGCTCGCCGGCCGGATCGTCGTCGACTGCGTCAACCCGCTCGGCTTCGACAAGCAGGGCCCGTACGCGCTGACCGTCGCCGAGGGCAGCGCCGTGCAGCAGGCCGCCGCGCTGCTGCCCGACTCCCGGGTCTGCGCCGCGTTCAACCACGTCAGCGCTCCGCTGCTGGCCGACCCCGAGGTCGACCGGATCGACCTGGACGTGCTGATCTGCACCGAGGACCGTGAGCTGGTCGACATCGTCGGCGCGCTCGCCGCCCGGATCCCCGGCATGCGGGGCATCTACGCCGGGCGGCTGCGCAACGCCCACCAGATCGAGGCGTTCACCGCCAACCTGATCGCGATCAACAAGCGCTACAAGGCACACGCCGGCATCCGCGTCACCGACCTCTGACCCGAGCGGTGTGATCCGCCCCGGTCCCACGGAACCGGGGCGGATCACGCTAGAAGGTGTGCTCGGCGGCGGGGAACTCGCCGCCGCGGACCTCGTCGGCGAAACGGCGGGTGGCGTCGGTGAGAGCACCGGCCAGATCCGCGTACCGCTTGACGAAACGGGGCGCCCTGCCCGTCCGCAGCCCGGCCATGTCCTGCCAGACCAGCACCTGCGCGTCGGTGTCCGGGCCCGCGCCGATGCCCACCGTGGGGATCGGCAGCTCGTGGGTGATCCGCTTGGCCACCTCGCCGGGCACCATCTCCAGCACCACGGCGAACGCGCCCGCCTCCGCCACCGCCCGCGCGTCGGCCAGCACCTCGTCGGCGGTGTCGCCGCGACCCTGCACGCGGTAGCCGCCCAGGGTGTGCTCGCTCTGCGGGGTGAAACCGATGTGCGCCATCACCGGGATGCCGGCACCGACGATCGCGGCGATCTGCGCGGCGTTACGGCGGCCACCCTCCAACTTCACCGCGTGACAGCCACCCTCCTTCATGAACCGGACGGCGGTGCGCAGCGCCTGGGCCGGGCCCTCCTCGTACGAGCCGAACGGCAGGTCACCGACGACCAGTGCCTGCCGGGTCGCCCGCACCACGGCCCGGACCAGCGGCAGCAGTTCGTCGGCGGTGATCGGCAGGGTGGTCTCGTAGCCGAACACGTTGTTCGCGGCCGAGTCGCCGACCAGCAGCACCGGAACACCGGCCTGGTCGAAGATCGACGCCGTGTACTGGTCGTACGAGGTGAGCATCGGCCAGCGCTCGCCGCGCTCCTTGGCGGCCATCAGGTCGCGGGTGCGGACCCGTCGGGTGGCCGGGCCGCCGTACAACGCGGTCACCTCGTGCGGAGTGGACTCCACCATCTCTGTCTCCCTTCCTCGAGGCCGCCTGCGCGGTCCCCGGGTTCCGTCGCGATCGTCGCACCGCGAGACGGGCTGACGGCAGGGCCCAGTGCAAGATGTCACTCCACCAGCGCGAGGCCGCCCCACCTGGGCACCCGGGACCGCGCCGCGCGGCCACCGCGCGGCGGCGCCGGGCCGCGCCACCGACCCGGCATTCCCAGGGGTACGGCTCAGCCGTGCTCGCGCCACCGGTTGGTGATCGGCAGACGGCGGTCCCGGCCGAACGCCTTTATGGAGATCTTCGTGCCCGGCGCGGACTGCCGTCGCTTGTACTCGGCGGTATCCACCAGCCGCAGCACCCTGTCCACCACGGCCGGGTCGTGACCCGACTCGATCAGCCCGTCGCGGCCGAGATCGCCGTCGACGTAGCCGATCAGGATCGGGTCCAGGACGTCGTAGTCGGGCAGGCTGTCGCTGTCGAGCTGGCCCGGGCTCAGCTCGGCGCTCGGTGGCTTGCCGATCGAGTTCTCCGGGATCGGGGCCGTCTCACCGCGCCGAGCCGCGTCCGTGTTGCGCCACTTCGCCAGCCGCCAGATCAGCGTCTTCCAGACGTCCTTGACCGGGTTGAAGCCGCCCACCGAGTCGCCGTACAGGGTGGAGTAGCCGACCGCCAGCTCGCTCTTGTTGCCGGTGGTCAGCACCAGGTGGCCCTCCTGGTTCGACAGCGCCATCAGGATCACGCCACGGACCCGGGCCTGCAGGTTCTCCACTGCCACGCCGGACAGCGACAGGTTGGCCAGGAAGCCGTCGACCATCGGCTGGATCGGCTCGACGCGGTAGTCCAGGCCGGTGCGCTTGGCCAGGTCGGCGGCGTCCTCCCGGGAGTGCTCCGAGGAGTGCTGGCTGGGCAGCGACACCCCGACCACCCGGTCCGGCCCGAGCGCGTCGACGGCGAGCGCGGCCACCACCGCCGAGTCGATGCCCCCGGAGAGACCGAGCACCACCGACGGGAACCGGTTCTTGTTGACGTAGTCGCGCAGACCCAGCACCAGCGCCTGCCACACCTCGGCCTCGTCGGCCACCGGCTCGATCAGCCCGCCGGTGGCGGCCGGGCCGGACGGGGTGGGCGGAATGCCGTCCAGCGTGCTGTGCACGATCCGCATCCCGTCGGCCAGCGTCTCGGTCGTCGGCGGGGTGGCGGCGGCCGGCAGCTCGATGTCGTGCACGAGCAGGTGTTCGACGAACTGCGGTGCGCGGGTGAGCAGCTCGCCGTCGGCGGTCACGATCATCGAGTCGCCCTCGAAGACCAGCTCGTCCTGCCCGCCGATCATGTTGACGTACGCGACGGTGGCGCCCGCCTCGGCGGCCCGGCGGCGGACCAGCGGGAGCCGGAAGTTGTCCTTGTTCAGCTCGTACGGCGAGCCGTTGATGTTGACGACCAGGCCGACGCCGGCCCTCCGGGCGGCGGCGAACGGACCGCCGGCCTGCCACAGGTCCTCGCAGATGGTCAGCGCGACGTCCACGCCGCCGATCCGCACCACTGTCAGCGCGTCACCGGAGACGAAGTACCGGTCCTCGTCGAAGACCCCGTAGTTGGGCAGGTGGTGCTTGAAGTAGCGGGCAGCCACCACGCCCCGGTGCAGCAGCGCGGCGGCGTTGCGGGCGCCCCGGCCCGGCTCGGCGTCCCCGCTGACCTGCGGCGGGCCGTCGGCGTCCAGGTAGCCGACCACGACCGGCAACTCGCCGAGACCGTCGGCGGCCAGGTCGGCGGCCAGCCGCTCCACGGCGGCCCGGGACGCGGCGACGAAGGAACGCCGGAAGACCAGGTCCTCGACCGGGTACCCGGTCAGCATCATCTCCGGGAAGAGCACCAGCTGGGCACCGGTGTCGGCGGCCTGGCGAGTCCAACTGCGGACCAGGTCGGCGTTTCCGGCGAGGTCGCCGACGCTCGGGTTGACCTGGGAAAGGGCGAGACGCAGGGTGGGCATGCCTTCATCTTGCCCCAGGCTCGTCGTGACAGTCCGTACCCTCCGATGAGATGGCCGCCACCCGCCGCGACGGGCGTCCGCGAGGCCGCGGCGGCAGGTGCTCGGCCGTCGTGGCAGCCGTCGACGGCGGCTCGGCCGTCGGTGGTGGTTCGGCCGTCGTGGCGGCAGGGGTGGGGCCCGCGCTCGTCCGGCGGGACACGAGGGGACGGCCGGCGGCAGTTCGCGTAACGTCTGCGTAACCAGGCCCGGGAACACTGGGCGATCAGGTCGGGTGCAGCCCGGCCAAGGCGGACAAAAGAGTGTCGCGAGGGGTTGGGGAAGTGGACCGTCAGCAGGAGTTCGTCCTCCGCACGCTGGAAGAGCGGGACATCCGGTTCGTCCGGCTGTGGTTCACCGACGTTCTGGGCACGCTCAAGAGCGTTTCGGTGGCACCCGCCGAGCTGGAGGCGGCCTTCGAGGAAGGCATCGGCTTCGACGGCTCGGCGATCGAGGGCTTCGCCCGGGTCTTCGAATCGGACATGGTTGCCATGCCCGACCCGACCACCTTCCAGGTCTTCCCCTTCGAAGGCGGGGTCAGCGGCGAGAGCGCCCGGATGTTCTGCGACATCCTGCTGCCCGACGGCGGGCCGTCCTGGGCCGACCCCCGGCACGTGCTGCGCCGCGCGCTGTCCAAGGCGGCCGAGAAGGGCTTCACCTTCTACACCCACCCCGAGATCGAGTTCTTCCTGCTCGAGAACGGTCCGCAGGACGGCACCGTGCCCACCCCGGTCGACACCGGCGGCTACTTCGAGCACACCACCCACGCCGTGGCCCGGGACTTCCGCCGTCAGGGCGTACTCGCGCTGGAACGCATCGGCATCTCGGTGGAGTTCAGCCACCACGAGGTCGCACCCGGCCAGCAGGAGATCGACCTGCGGTACGCCGACGCGCTCACCACCGCCGACAACATCATGACCTTCCGGCACGTGGTCAAGGAGGTCGCGCTCTCCACCGGTGTGCAGGCCAGCTTCATGCCGAAGCCGTTCACCGACCAGCCGGGAAGCGGGATGCACACCCACCTGTCGCTGTTCGAGGGGGAGCGCAACGCCTTCCACGACAGCGGCGACCCGATGAAGCTGTCCAAGGTGGCGAAGTCGTTCATCGCCGGCCTGCTGGTGCACGCCCGGGAATACACGGCCGTCACCAACCAGTGGGTCAACTCGTACAAGCGGCTGTTCCCGCAACACCTGCCCGACCGGATCACCGAGAGCCCGGCGTACGTCTGCTGGGGTCACCTGAACCGGTCCGCGCTGGTCCGGGTTCCCGCGTACGGCAAGCCCAACTCGGCCCGGGTCGAGGTCCGCTCGCTGGACTCGGCGACCAACCCGTACCTCGCCTTCGCGGTGCTGCTCGGCGCCGGCCTGAAGGGCATCGAGGAGGGATACGAGCTGCCACCGGGCGCCGAGGACGACGTCTGGTCGCTGACCAGCGCCGAGCGGCGTGCCATGGGCTACGAGGCGCTGCCGGAGAACCTCGCCGAGGCGATCGACGTCATGGCGGAGTCCGAGCTGGTCGCCGAGGTGCTCGGCGAGCACGTCTTCGACTTCTTCCTGCGCAACAAGCGGGCCGAGTGGGAGCAGTACCGCCGTGAGGTCACCCCGTACGAGCGGCAGCGCTACCTGGCCCTGTAGACGCCAGGGGCTGACGCCGTTGCGCGCTGCCGCTATCGTCTCGATCACCGCGCCGGTACCCCTCCGGGCGGAGAGTCGGGAGGCAAGTCGGTGCTGGAGGATCTGTTCAGCGGTGCCTGGCAGAGCGTCGTGTTCGGGCTCGTCGGCGTCGGCCTCATGGCCGCCGGCTTCGGGCTCGTCGACCTGCTCACCCCGGGCCGGCTGCGAGACCTGATCTGGGTCGAGCGCAACGCCAACGCGGGGTTGCTGCTCGCCGCCAACCAGCTCGGCATCGCCGGGATCGTCTTCACCGCGATCCTGACCAGCTACAGCGACTTCGGCAAGGGGCTCGCCTCCACCGTGGTCTTCGGACTGGTCGGGTTGGCGATCATGGCGCTGGCCTTCGTGGTGCTGGACCTGCTCACCCCCGGCAAGCTCGGCGAGGTCATCTGCTCGCCCGAACCGCACCCGGCTGCCCGGGTCAGCGCCGCCACCCACTTCGGGGCCGCGCTGATCGTCTGCGCCTGCATCGCCTGACGGCCGCTCTCCGCGTCACCCCGCGGGCGGTCCGCCCGCATTCCGTCGCGCCTGCCTGGTCGTTGGCGGGCGGCCGGCGTCTGTGGGCGGGGCGTCTGTGGGCAGTCGCCGCGGGTCGTCGTACCTCGTCCGTAGGGTGCCGGGTATGAACCGCACCGATCGCCTCTACGCGCTGGTCGAGGAGCTGCGGGCGGTGTCACCACGGCCGCGCGGCGCCCGCTGGCTGGCCGCGCGCTTCGAGGTGAGCAGCCGGACCATCGAACGGGACCTCGGCGCGTTGCAGGAGGCCGGGGTGCCGATCTGGGCCGAGCCCGGGCGCACCGGCGGCTACGTCCTGGACCGCGCCCGCACCCTGCCGCCGGTCAACCTGACCGCCGCCGAGGCGGTGGCGATGGCCGTGGCGCTGCACCGGCTTGCCGGCTCGCCGTTCGCCGGGCCGGCCGCCACCGCGCTGCGCAAGCTGGTGGCGGTGCTGCCGGCCACCGATGCCGCCGAGGCACACCGCCTCGCCGACCGGGTGCACCTGATCGGCGATGGGCCGGCCGCGCCCGTCCCGGCCACCGTCGCCGACGCGGTCACCGCGCGGCGGGTGCTGCGCATCCGGTACGCCGACCGCGCCGGCACCGACTCGACCCGTGACGTCGAGCCACTCGGCTACCTCGGCAACTCCCGACACTGGTACCTGGTCGCCTGGTGCCGTCTGCGCGACGAGCTGCGGTGCTTCCGTACCGACCGGATCCGGAGCGTGTGGGCGCTGCCCGACGTGGTGGCCCGGGAGCTACGCCTCACGGATCTCGACATCCCGCACGAGCGGGTCCGCCCGCTGAGCCTGGTCTGAAGCGGGCTCGGCTCGGCGGCCTGGTCCTGGGCCCGTGCGTGGCGCGGCGGGCTGGGTGGGTCTCGTCACCGGAAACCCGCTGGTTGATCCGAAAACACCGACAGGACGCTGTCGCCAACGGCCCCGAGACTGCTCCAGACGACGGCCGAGCGGCCGGCACGAAAATATTCTGGAGGCAGTAGATGTCAAGGTCCACCACGCCCATCACCTGGTTCGAGATCGGCACCGACCGGCCCGAAGACGCGGAGCGGTTCTACGGAGAGCTGTTCGGCTGGACCTTCGAGGAGCAGGGCTCCCCCAACGGCGGGTCCTACCGCGTGACCGGGGCCGGTGGGGACACCGGGATCGGCGGGGCGATCCGGGCGACCGACGGAACGTCGCCGAACTACGCGGTGTTCTACGCCGAAGTCGCCGACGTGGCAGAGACCTGCCGACAGGCCGAAGCTGCCGGCGGCCGGGTCCTGGTACCAGCCCGTACGGCACCGAGCGGTCTCCGGTTGGCCCACCTACTCGACCCGGCCGGCAACCACCTGGGCGTGTTCACGCCCCCGCCCCCGCAGCCCTGACCCCTTCCAAGGTCCCGCTGGTGCCCCCGGGTTGGTTTGGCCCCCGGTTTGGGCTGGGGGGCGATGGCCCGGACAGCCTGGCAGCACCCGCGCGCGTGATCGACTCGGGTTTCATGATGTCGCGGTGTCTGGGCGCGCGGGACACCGCGACTTCACGGAAACCGAGTGGATCAAGCTGCGACGGGCTCGATCCAGCCCCGGCACGGCAGGTCGGACCGGGCACGGCAGGCCGGCCCGGGGCCGGACCGGCCTGCCAGTGGCGTACCGAGCCCGGCCCCGGCCTGCTGATGCCTGCCGGGGCCGGGCTCTTCGGACTACTTGCCGGGCGTACCAGCGCCGTGGTGGCCGCCCATGCCGCGGGGGCCGCCGGGGCCGGGGAAGACGCCGGCCTCGACGGCCTTGGTGATGGCGTCGGCCTGCTCCTGGGTGAGCTTGCCGTCCTTGACGGCTTGGTCCAGGCGCTGCTTGATCGCGGCCTGACGGTCCTCGGCGGACGGGCGCTGCGGTCGGTCGGCCGGACGGTGCTGTTCGCGGATCTTCTCCAGTGCGGCGGTCACCTTGTCGGTGGGCACGCCAAGCTCCTTGGCGAGCTCCTCGGCGAACGCGCCCTGCCGGTCGGCCTTCGCACCTGGCGCCGCGTCGGGAGCCGGGGCGGTGCTGGCGTTCGGTGTCGGCGTGGGGGTGTCGGCGGCGAACGCGATCGTCGGGGCCGCGATCCCGACGCCGAGGACGCCGGCGGTGGCCAGGCCGGCCAGCAGGTGCTTCCTGCGGATGGTGCGGGACATGCTGTCCTCCAGAGGTTCGGTCATCCTGCGCTGTCATCACCGACAGTGACCGGGCCGTCTGGGCGGGAGCCGTGGCGACCCTGTCAGCGAGCTGATAATCCGGGGCGGCGGTGGGCGAAATCGGTTGTGTGGTCGCTGGCCGAGCGGTCAGGGTGGACGATCCACCGACGGAAAGGACACCGCGGCATGACCGTCGATATTCGGGAGATTCCACTCGTCGAGCCGGACGCCGGGCCGTACGGCATCACGCCTGGCCCGGACGGCGCGTTGTGGCTGACGTTGGCCCATGCAGGTGGCATCGCCCGGTTGTCGCCCGACGGCGCGGTCCGGACCTACCCGCTGAAGCCGGCCGGCGGTCGCCCGTTGATCGTCACGGCCGGGCCGGACGGGGCGCTCTGGTTCACCCGCTCAGGAGACGACCGGATCGGTCGGATCACCGTCGACGGTGAGCAGCGCACCATCGCCCTGCCGGCCGGCACCGGGCCGGGCGGCATCGCGGCTGGGCCTGATGGCGCGCTCTGGTACGCCGGGATGACCTCCGACACCATCGGCCGGGTGGGGACCGACGGCAGCCACACCGCCTTCCCGCTGCCGGTGACCGGCGGGTTCGCCTCGATGATCACCGCGGGCGCAGACCAGGCTCTCTGGTTCACCCTCAACCAGGCGAACGCTGTCGGCCGGATCGATCTCGACGGCAGGGTGGCGCTGCATCCGCTACCCACAGTGAAGGCGGGCCCGGTCGGCATCACCGTGGGCGTCGACGGCGTCATCTGGTTCGTGGAGATCGCCGCCGGTCAGCTCGGTCGCCTCGACCCGGATGGCGGGATCGTCGAGTTTCCGCTGCCGGACCGGGCGGCCCGCCCGCACGCGATAGTGGGCGATCCGGACGGCGGCGTGTGGTTCACCGAGTGGGGTGCCAACCGGATCGGTCACCTCGATCCCGCCGGACGGTTCGAGGGCTACGCCCTACCCACCCCCAACGCCGAACCGCACGGCATCACCCGCACCCCCACCGGCATCTGGGCCGCCCTGGAAATCGGAGCAGTAGCCCACCTGGCCCTCTGACCCGTGATGATCATGAAGTTATCGCCGGGACACGCCGTGGCGAGTGACAACAACTTCATGATCAACGGGAGCGCCCTGGGAGCGCCCCGGGGAGCGCCCCCCGGGGTTAGTGGACTGCGGGGGTTGCGGTGAGGGTGGCTGTGGTGGTGTCGAGGGTTGCCTCGGTGCCGACGGGAACTGTGAGTTGGTTGCGGCCGTGGCCGATGGGGAGGCCGCCGAGGACCGGTACGCCCAGGTCGCCGAGGCGTTCGGTGAGCACGTCGACGATTGTGGTGTCCCACCCGTCGCCGCAGTCGGTGAACTGCCCGACCGCCACCCCGGCCAGTCCGTCCAGCGCGCCGGCCCGGCGCAGGTGGGTGAGCATCCGGTCGACCTTGTACGGGGGTTCCTGCACGTCCTCGATCAACAGCACCGCGCCGGTCAGGTCGGGCAGGTCGGGCGTGCCGATCGACGCGGCGATCATGCACAGGTTGCCGCCGAGCAGGGTGCCGGTGGCGCGACCCGGGACGCGTACGCCGAAGGTCTCCTCGGTGGGCACCGCGGTGATCGACACCGGTTCGGTCGTCATCAGCGCCGCGTGCAGGGATTCGGCGGAGCGCAGCGGCGTCCGCTCGTCGCGCCAGGCCGCCCCGGGGCCGTGCACCCCGGCCAGGCGGGCACCCCGCCACAGTGCGAACTGCAACGCGGTGATGTCCGAGAAGCCGGCCACCACCTTCGGGTCGCGGCGGACGGCTGCCATGTCGATCGCGTCCACGATCCGTTGGGCCCCGTACCCGCCGCGGGTGCAGATCACCCCGCGCACGTCAGGGTCGGCGAAGGCCGCGTTCAGGTCGGCGGCACGCAGGTCGTCGGTGCCGGCGAGATAGCCGTGACGGGCGTACGCGTTCGGTGCCGGCACCGGGCGCAGGCCCCAGCCGGTGAGCAGTTCCATGCCCCTGGCCACCCGCTCCGGCGAGGTCGGCCCGGACGGCGACACCAGCAGCACTGTGTCACCCGGGCGCAGCACGGGCGGGCGTACGGCGGCGGCGTCCTCGCTGATCACAACCGCAGAGCCTAACGACCCGGGCAGAGGCGGGAACGCCACCCGGCGCGCGGCCCGTGCCGGGGCGTGATGCCGTGCGGCGTACCGGCTAGCCTCGACGGGTGGCAACCGCGCTGGTGATCGAGAACGACCCGACGGACGACGCACGCCGGCTGGGTGAGTGGCTGACCGAGGCTGGGCTGGAGCTGTGGGTGGTGCGTCCGCACGCCGGCGACGAACTCCCCGCCGACCTGGAGGGGTACGCGGCGCTGGTGGTGCTCGGCGGCGACCAACAGGCGTACCCGTTGCCGGACGGCTCGCCCGGCGCACAGTGGTTTCCCGCCGTGGAGGGCCTGCTGCGCAAGGCGGTCCGGTACCGGGTGCCGACCCTGGCGGTCTGCCTGGGCGCGCAGCTGCTCGCCACCGCACACGCCGGGTTGGTGGAGCGCAGCCCGTCCGGGCCGGAGATCGGCCCCGGCGTGGTCGGGCGGCGCGACGCCGCCGAGAACGACCCGCTGTTCCGGTACGTACCGTTGATCCCGGACGTGCTCCAGTGGCACGCCGACGAGATCACCGAGCTGCCTCGGGGCGCTACCCTGCTCGCCGCCTCCACCCGCTACCCGCATCAGGCGTTCCGCCTGGGTGACCGGGCGTGGGGGTTGCAGTTCCACATCGAGTGCGACGCCGCGATGATCGCCGACTGGGCCACCGACTCGGCCCAACTCGCCGAGCTGGGCTACGACCCGGAGCTGGTCGTCGCGGCCTGCGCCTCGGTGCTGGTCGACGTCGAGGAGGTCTGGCAGCCGTTCGCCGCCCGGTTCGCCGCGCTGGCCCTCGGCGAGTTGGACGACAGCACGACGCGGCGCGGCCTGCCGCTGCTCGGGCACTGATGAGCCGGCCGACCAGGGCGTCGGGCCGACTGGCCCGGTACGGCTTCGGCACCGCCGAAGGCGATGGTGGCGCGCGCGCCGCGGACCTGCTCGGCCCGGAGGGGCTGCGACTGTGGCGGCCGGTCGAGCAGGAGCCGGTCGACGAGGCCGCCGCGGAGCTGCTCTCCGCGCTGTCCCGGGCCGCCGACCCGGACCTGGCGCTGCGCCAACTGCACCGCATCGTGGAGGCCGAGGGCCGCACCACCGCAGGCGGCACCGGATCGCCGCTGCTCGCGGACGTGCACGCCGACCCCGGACTGCGGCGGCGGCTGATCGCGGTGCTCGGCGCGTCAGCGGCGCTCGGCGACCACCTGGTGGCCCACCCCGAGCACTACCGGGCGCTGCGGACCGCAGCGGACGGGCTCGCCCCGGTCGCCGAGGGGCGGCTGGAGCCGGCCGACGGCGGCAACCCGGTGGCGGCGCTGCGGACCGCGTACCGCCTGGCGTTGTTGCGGATCGCGGCGGCCGACCTGACCGGCGGTCGCGGCCTGGAGCAGACCATGGCCGCGCTCTCCGCGCTGGCCGACGCGACGCTGTCCGCGGCGTACGAGATCGCGGTCGCGGAGTTGGCGGAGGGCACCGAGCGGCCCCGACTGGCGGTCGTGGCGATGGGCAAGTGCGGCGGCGGCGAACTGAACTACGTCTCCGACGTGGACGTCATCTTCGTGGCCGCCGAGGACGCCGACCTGCCCGCCGCGACTCAGGTGGCGACCCGGCTGATCTCCATCTGCGGGCTGGTCGCCTGGCCGGTGGACGCCGCGCTGCGCCCCGAGGGCAGCCGCGGCCCGCTGGTGCGGACCCTCGCCAGCCACCTGGCCTACTACCGGCGGTGGGCGCGCACCTGGGAGTTCCAGGCGCTGCTCAAGGCCCGCCCCGCCGCCGGGGACCTGCCGCTGGCCCAGGAATGGATCGACCAGCTCGCGCCGCTGCTCTGGCGGGCGGCCGAGCGGCCCGAGGCGGTCGAGGACGTCCGCGCCATGCGCCGCCGGATCATCGACCACATCCCGCCGAAGGAGCTGGAGCGCGAAATCAAGCGCGGTCCCGGCGGGCTGCGCGACATCGAGTTCGCCGTCCAGTTGCTGCAACTCGTGCACGGTCGCGGCGACGAGACGCTGCGTCCGCCCGGCACCATCCCGGCGTTGCGCGCGCTCGTCGCCGGCGGCTACGTCGGTCGGGCCGACGGCGAGGCCCTGCTGCGCGGCTACCGCTTCCTGCGCAGCGTCGAGCACCGGCTGCAACTCCAGGGCCTGCGTCGTACGCACACGGTGCCCGCCGAGCCGGGCGCGCTGCGCTGGCTCGCCGCCGCGCTGGGTTTCACAGCCGCGCAGGGTCGCAGCGCCGTGGAGAGCTTCCGGGCCGAGTGGGTCACCCACGCCACCGAGGTACGCCGACTGCACGCCAAACTGCTCTACCGGCCGCTGCTCGAGTCGGTGGCCCGGGTGCCGGCCGACGGGTTGCGGCTCACCCCGGAGGCGGCCAGGAACCGCCTGGAGATCCTCGGCTTCGCCGACCCGGCCGGGGCGTTGCGCCACCTCCAGGCGCTCACCGGCGGGGTGAGCCGTACGGCGGCCATCCAGCGCACACTGCTGCCGGTGCTGCTCAGCGAGTTCGCCGACGCGCCGGAGCCGGACCGGGGGCTGCTCAACTACCGCAAGGTCTCCGACAAGCTGGGCAGCACCCCCTGGTATCTGCGGCTGCTGCGCGACGGCGGCCCGGTCGCCCGTCGGCTGGCCCGGGTCCTCGCACTGTCCCGGTACGTCGCCGACCTGCTCGCCCGCGACCCGGAGGCGCTGCGGCTGCTGGCCGACGAGAACGAGCTGGCGCCCCGCACGCGGGAGGTGCTGCGGGAGGGGTTCGTGGCGGCGGCGGCCCGGCACACCGACCCGGTCGAGGCCACCAGCGCGGTGCGCGCGCTGCGACGTCGCGAACTGGTCCGGGTGGCCTGCGCCGATCTGCTCTGCCGGGCCGGCGCGCTCGCGCCCAGCCCCACCCGGGCGGACGGCGCGAAGCGGGCCCGCGGGCTGTCCGACATCACCGAGGTCGGTACGGCGCTCGCGGACGTCACCGATGCCACCCTGGCCGCCGCGCTGCGGGCCGCTCGGGCCAGCCAACCGGCGCCGGCGGGGCTGCGGTTCGCGGTGATCGGCATGGGCCGGCTCGGCGGGTACGAGTCGAACTACCTCTCCGACGCCGACGTGCTCTTCGTCTACGACCCGCCCCCGGGCACCAGCGAGAGCGCCGCCAGCGCGGCCGCGCACGCCGTCGCCGAGGAACTGCGCCGGCTGCTCGGCGTACCCGCCCCCGACCCGCCGCTGGGCGTCGACGCCGACCTGCGCCCGGAGGGTCGCCAGGGCCCGCTGGTCCGCAGCCTCGCCGCGTACGCGCAGTACTACGCCCGCTGGTCGCGGGTGTGGGAGGCGCAGGCACTGCTGCGCGCCCGGTTCGTCTGCGGCGACGCTGACCTGGGCGCCGAGTTCGAGGCGATGATCGAGCCGGTGCGCTACCCGGCCGACGGGCTGACCCGCGAGCAGGTCGTCGAGATCCGGCGGATCAAGGCCCGGGTGGAGACCGAACGGCTGCCCCGTGGCGCCGACCCGGCCACCCACACCAAGCTGGGTCGGGGTGGGCTCGCCGACGTGGAGTGGGCTGTGCAACTCGTCCAGCTTCGGCATGCCGGCGCGATCCCGGAGCTGCGCGGCACGCGTACCCTCGACGCCCTCGCGGCGGCCGAGCGGGCCGGCCTGATCGACCCGGCGGACGCCGCGGAGATGGCCGCCGGTTGGGCCCTGGCCGCGCAGGTCCGCAACGCGTTGATGCTGGTCCGGGGTCGGGCCGGCGACCAACTGCCCCGGCACGGGGTGGAGTTGGCCGGGGTGGCCCGGCTGCTCGGCCGCGACGACCCGGGGGAGTTCCTCGACGAATACCTGCGCACCGGCCGCCGCTCCCGCGCTGCTGCCGAACGGGTCCTCGATGCCTGACGCGTCGCCGCCCCCGACCGGGCGGAGCGTCGCGGGCTGGGGGGCGGCGACCGGGGTGGCGGTGCTGCTCGCCGTCGCGTTCCTCCTCGCCCCACCGATGGGCACCGACCTCGCCGCCCAGGTGGCGCGTGCCGGGTTCACCGAGCGGTACGGGGCCGCGCCGGTCGATTTCGGCTGGTACGGCGGCGTCAACCAGTACGGCTACAGCCTCTTCACGGCCCGGTTGGGCACGCTGATCGGGGTGCGTCCGCTGGGGGCGGTCGCCGCCGTGGTCGGCGCCGGCGCGCTGGGTTGGCTGTTCACCCGCAACCGGGCCCGCCGACCGCTGCTGGCCGGCGTCCTCGGCGCGGTGGTGCTGGTCGGCAACCTGGCCAGCGGTCGGATCACCTTCGCGGTCGGGCTGGCGTTCGGGCTGCTGGCGCTCTGCGCGGTCAGCGCGGAACGCCCACCGCGCTGGCTGCGGCTGACGCTCGCCGCCGTCTGCGCCGCCCTGGCGACGGCGGCCAGCCCGGTCGCCGGCCTGTTCACCGGGCTGGCCGGCGCGGCGCTGCTGCTCAGCGCCCTGCGCACCGGTGACGGGCCGGGCCGCCCGCTGCCCGGAGGCTGGCGGGCCGACCGGCCACTGGCCGAGGGGCTCGTCCTGGCCGTGGCGCCCGCCGTCACCCTCGCCCCGATGGCGTTCCTCTTCGGCAACGGTGGCACCCAGCCGTACTCGGCCGAGTCGATGCGCATCAACGTCGCGCTCGCGGTGCTGGTGGCGGTCGTGCTGCCGCGTCGCCGTCGGGTGCTGCGCGTCGGCGCGGCGCTCACCGTGCTGCTGCTGATCGGGGCGTACTACGTGCCCAGCCCGATCGGTTCCAACGCCCTGCGACTGCCGATGCTGTTCGCCCTGCCCGTGCTGGCCGGGTACGCCGCCCTGCCGGGGCCGTGGCTGGCCGGGTTGCTCGCCGCGACCGTGTGGTGGCAGTCGCCGGTGATGATCAGCGACGTGACCCGGGCCGGTGCCCCGGAGAGCGCCGAAAGCTTCTACCAACCGCTCGTCGCCGAACTCGACAGGCGGCAGCCGGCCGGGCGGATCGAGGTGGTGCCGCTGCGCGACCACTGGGAGTCCGCGTACCTGCCGCCGACCGTGCCACTGGCCCGGGGTTGGGAACGCCAGGTCGACAGCGACCGCAACGCGCTGTTCTACGACGGCAGCCTGAGCGCGCAGACGTACGAGAAGTGGCTACGGCACGAGGCGGTGAGCTATGTGGTGCTCGCCCCGGACGCACCCGCCGACCGGTGGGGCCGCGACGAGGCCGCGCTGATCCGGGCCGGCCTGCCGTACCTGCGGGAGGTCTGGCGCGACCCGACCTGGCGGATGTACGCCGTGGTCGACCCGACCCCGCTGGTCGGTGCCCCGGGTCGACTCGTCACCGCCGACCGGGGCGCGGTCCGGCTGACCGCAACTCCCGGGGACGTGCCGGTCCGGGTGCGCTGGTCGCGCTGGCTCACGTTGAGCGGCCCGGACGGCTGTCTGCGACCGGGCGCGGACGGGTGGACCGAGGTGCGAATCCGCGCCGCCGGCGACTACTCGATCTCCAGTGGGCTGGCACCGACGCGCCACTGCTGACCGTGCCTGCCGTCGGCCCCCCACCGACGGGCTGGCAGCATGTCCGGCGTGCCCTCCCACCTCGCGCGCTGGACCGGCCTGGCCGGCTCGATGCTGCTCGCGCTGTCCGCCTTCCTCGGCGGCGCGTTTCCCGGCGGCCCCCTGCGCAGCACCCCGGTCAGCATCTGGCAGGGGCCCAACGGCCCGCTGATCCTCGCCGCCTGGCTGGTCGGCACCGGCCTGATGGCGTACGCCTGGTGGGCGCTACGTGACGGGGGACCCTCGACGCGCTGGGCCCTGGTCACCGTCGGGCTCTGGCTGCTGCCGTTGCTGATCGCACCGCCTTTCGGCAGCCGGGACGTGTACGCGTACGCCTGCCAGGGCGCCAGCTTCGCCGGCGGCCTCAGCCCGTACGAGCAGGGTGTCTCCGCGCTGCCCTGCCCCTGGCTGGACACGGTCTCGGTCATCTGGCGCGACACCCCGGCGCCGTACGGGCCGCTGTTCGTGCTCGTCGCGGGCGCCGTGGTGAAGGCCACCGGGTCGCTGACCGCCAGCATCGTGCTCTTCCGTGCGCTGTCGCTGGTCGGCGTCGTCCTCACCGCGTGGGCCCTGCCGGCTCTGGCGCGTCGGGCCGGTGTGCCGGCGAAGCGGGCGGTGTGGCTGGCGTTGGGTTCCCCGCTGGTCGCCGCGCACCTGATCGGTGGCCCGCACAACGACGTGCTGATGCTCGCCGCGTTGGTCGGTGGGCTGGCCGTGGTGGCGGCGCACCCGGGCCGGCGCGGAATGCTGCTGGTCGGCGGGCTGCTCCTCGGGGTCGCGGTGGCGATCAAGGTGACCGCCGTGGTGGTGGTGCCGTTCGCCGCGCTGGCCGCCACCGCCGGGCCGTACCGGATCCGCACGCTGATCCGCGACGGCGGCTGGGTGGTCGGCGGCACCGTCGCCACAGTGGTCGGCGTGACCGTCGTCGGTGGGCTGGACTTCGGTTGGATCGGCGGGCTGTCCCAGGGTGGCGCCGCCATCGCCTGGACGTCACCGTCGACCGCCGTGGGGCAGACCGTCGGTTACGTCGCGGCGCTGTTCGGTGGTCACATCGACGCGCTTCCCGTCACTCGCGGAATCGCCGTGGTCCTCCTGGCGGTGCTACTCGTCTGGCTCTGGTGGCGGGCCCGCACCCGCGACCCGCTGTACCACGCCGGCCTCGCGCTCGCCCTCACCGTCGCGCTCGCCCCCGTCGTGCACCCCTGGTACTGGACCTGGCCGCTGTTCGTGCTCGCGGCCACCGCCCAGCGGACCAGATGGTTCACAGTGGTCGCCCTGGTCGCGTCCTTCCTGGTGCTGCCCGACGGCACCGGGCTGCCCCGCTACACCAAGACGGTCGGGGCGCCGCTGATGACCCTGTTGGTGATCGTGCTGGTCATCCGGTTGGTACGGTCGGCTCGGGCGGCCCGTCAGCCGGTCGCCGCCGACTGAGGGAAGGTGCGCCGGTGACCGCTCCCGGTGCCTCTCTCTCCCGGTACGCCGGCCTGGTCGGGGCGGTCCTGCTCGCCGTGGCCGGACACCTCGGTGGGGCACTGCCCGACGCCCCGCTGGGCGTGACACCCGCGTCGATCTGGCGGACCCCGGACGGCCCGGCGACGCTGACCTGCTGGCTGATCGGCACCGTGCTGCTGGTCGGGGCGTGGTGGTCACTACGCGAGGGTGCGCCGTCGACCCGTTGGGCGTACGTCACCGCCGGGCTGTGGGCGCTACCGCTGCTGCTCGCGCCACCGCTGGGCAGCCGGGACGTCTACTCGTACGCCTGCCAGGGCTGGACGTACGCGCACGGCGTCGACCCGTACACGGTGGGGGTGGCGGCGGCGGGCTGCCCCTGGCTGGACACCGTGGCACCGATCTGGCGGGACACCCCGGCGCCGTACGGTCCGGTCTTCGTCCTGCTCGCGGCCCTCGCCGTCGGCCTCGGCGGCGGGCTCACCGGGACCATCGTGGCGCTGCGCGTGATCGCCGTGGCGGGGCTGCTGCTGGCCGCGCTCTGCCTGCCCGCTCTGGCCCGGGCGGCCGGGGTGCCGGCCCGGCGGGCGGTCTGGTTGGCGCTGGCCGGTCCGCTGGTCGGCGTACACCTGGTGGCCGGCGCGCACAACGACGCCGTGATGCTGGGTCTGCTGCTGTGTGGACTGCTGGTAGTGGTCCGGCGACCAGGTCGGCCGGCGGCGCTGCTGCTGGCCGGGGCGCTGCTCGGGCTGGCCGTCACGGTGAAGGCCAGCGCCGCGGTGGTGGTGCCGTTCGCGGTGCTGGCCGGGATGCCCGACCAGCCCACCGTTCGGGCGCTGCTGCGCCATGCTGGATGGCTGGCCGGAGGGCTGCTCGCCGCGCTGCTGGTCACCTCCGGGGTGTCCGGCCTCGGCTTCGGCTGGGTGGGAGGGCTGACCCACAGTGGCGACTCGGAGCAGTGGACGTCGCCTCCCACCGCCGTGGGCTTCGTGGTCGACTACGCCGGCGCGCTGGTCGGCCGGGACCCGCAGGCGGTGCCGGTGGTCCGAGCGGTCGCGCTGCTGCTGCTCGTCGGGGTGCTGCTGGTGCTCTGGTGGCGGACCTGGCAGGTGCTGCGCGGGTTCCACGACGCGGCGGATCCCGAGGATGGGGTGGCGCGGTCCCTGGTGGCGCTGCACGGTGCGGCACTGGCTCTTGTCGCCACAGTCGTCCTGTCCCCGGTCTTCCACCCCTGGTACGCGACCTGGCCGCTGGCGCTGCTCGCGCTCACCGCCGCCCGTACGACGTGGTTCGTGCTGCCCGCCGCAGGGGCAGCCTTCCTCGCCCTGCCGGACGGCACCAACCTGGCCCGCTTCACGAAGGCTCCCGGCGCCCTGGCGATGACAGCCCTGCTCCTGACCGTCCTCCTGCGCACCGTCGCCCGCCGCCAGCGCCGTTGATCATGAGGTTGGCGGGCGACAATCCGGATGAGACGCCTTGCCAACCTCATGATCGTCGTCACGGTGCGGTCAAGATCGTGCTCGAACATGGATGTAGTGGTCTCCCGAGCGACGGACACCACTAGAACCAGGATCGAGCGCGATCTCACTTCGGGCCCGGCCCAAGATCTGTGCACGTTCGGGGAAAGTGCCGCCTCCGACGCGCCGGAGGCAGCACTTTCCCCGAAGTTGAGCGGATCTTCGCGTGGGGCGGCGAGGTCGGGGGGTGGCGCACAGCGAGCCGGGCCGGCTCCGCGGTGAGCGGAGCCGGCCCGGCCGGTGTGTCGAGCGACTGCTCAGCAGTCGTAGTACATGGCGAACTCGTGCGGGGTCGGGCGCAGACGCACCGGGTCGACCTCGTTGGCGCGCTTCCAGTCGACCCAGGTGGAGATCAGGTCGGGGGTGAAGACGCCGCCGTCGAGCAGGTAGTCGTGGTCGGCCTCCAGCGAGTCGAGCACTGCCGGCAGCGAACCGGGGACCTGCTTGACGTCGCCCCACTCCTCCGGCGGGAGGTCGTAGAGGTCCTTGTCGATCGGCGTCGGCGGCTCCATCTTGCTCTTGATGCCGTCCAGGCCGGCCATCATCATGGCCGAGAAGGCCAGGTAGACGTTGGCCGACGGGTCCGGGACGCGGAACTCGACGCGCTTGGCCTTGGCGTTGCTGCCGGTCACCGGGATGCGGGTGCAGGCGGAGCGGTTGCGCTGCGAGTAGACCAGGTTGACCGGCGCCTCGTAGCCCGGCACCAGGCGACGGTACGAGTTCACCGTCGGGTTGGTGAAGGCCAGCAGCGACGGCGCGTGGTGCAGCAGGCCGCCGATGTACCAGCGGGCCATATCGGACAGGCCGGCGTAGCCGGTCTCGTCGTAGAACAGCGGCTCACCGTTGAGCCAGAGGCTCTGGTGGGTGTGCATGCCGGAGCCGTTGTCGCCGAACAGCGGCTTGGGCATGAACGTCGCGGTCTTGCCGTTGGCCCAGGCCTCGTTCTTCACGATGTACTTGAAGAGCTGGAGCTGGTCACCGGCGTGCAGCAGGGTGGAGAACCGGTAGTTGATCTCGGACTGGCCGGCGGTGCCCACCTCGTGGTGCGAGCGCTCCACGTTGAAGCCGGTGTCGACCAGGCGGCGCACGATCGAGTCGCGCAGGTCGGCGTAGTGGTCGACCGGCGGGACGGGGAAGTAGCCGCCCTTGTACGCGGTCTTGTAACCACGGTTGCCGCCCGGCTCTTCGCGGCCGGTGTTCCAGGCGCCCTCGATCGAGTCGATGTAGTAGAACGACTGGTGCGCCGAGGTCTCGTGGCGGATCGAGTCGAAGATGTAGAACTCCGCCTCGGCGCCGAAGTAGGCGGTGTCGGCGATGCCGCTCGCCGCCAGGTACGCCTCGGCCTTCTTCGCCACGTTGCGCGGGTCGCGGCTGTAGGCCTCGCGGGTGAACGGGTCGTGGATGAAGAAGTTGAGCGCGAGCGTCTTCTGCGCGCGGAACGGGTCGATGAACGCGGTGGCGACATCCGGGAGCAGGAGCATGTCCGACTCGTGGATCGCCTGGAAACCGCGGATCGACGAACCGTCGAACGCGAGGCCGTCGGTGAAGAGGTCGTCGTTGACGGACTCGACCGGCAGGTTGAAGTGCTGCATCACGCCGGGCAGGTCACAGAAACGAACGTCGACGAACTTCACGTCCTCGTTCTTGAGGTATCGCAGCAGTTCCTCGGGATTGGCGAACACACATCCTCCTGGCACGTCCACGGGGTGGCTAGGCTTCTGGCGACGCTAGGGCCGGGGGGTTGCCCGGCCGTGTCTCCGTTGTTTCTGCCGTGTTACGTCCCTCGCGGAGCGTCAGGCACGCCCCGTCCACGCCTCCGGCCCGCCAGGGACGCCGTACCGACTGTGCCAGTGTAATGACATCTGATCGCTTTGGCCTGAATCGGCACGCAGTGGCGGCGGCACCCGGCAAGCCCTCAATTCGGCGCGGATACCCTTGACCGCTGTGACCAATCCGCACCTCCCGGCAGCGCCGGCCACCGACCCCAGCTTCACCGCGCCGAGCCTCGGTCGGCGGTTCGGGGCGCTGATCATCGACTGGGTGCTCTGCCTGCTGGTGTCCAACTTCTTCGCCGACCCGGTACGCGACGGCTGGGCCCCGGTGCTGGTGCTGGTCCTGGTGTACGGCATCTTCCTCGGCCTGTTCGCCCAGACTCCAGGCATGTTCATCACCAAGATCCGCTGTGTGAGCTGGAACGACGGCGGCCGGATCGGCGTGCTCCGAGGGCTGATCCGTGGCCTCCTGCTGGCCCTCGTCGTCCCCGCGCTGATCATGGACGAGCGCCGACGCGGCCTGCACGACCGGATCGCCGGCTCGGTCATCGTCGACGCCCCCCGAGGCTGACCCGACCCTCTGCGCCCCCGGAAGCGGCGGAGCCCGCCTGAGCGATCCAAGATCGTGCTCGATCATCGATGTAGGGGCATCCACGCGCCCGCAGACCACTACATCCAGGTTCGAGCACGATCTTGGCGCCGTTCGAGCCCGAGCCGCCCGCGCCAGGCGCCTCCTCGCCAAGATCCGCGCAACATCGGGGATGTTGGTGTCTCCCGCGTGTCCGAGGCAGCAACATCGGGGATGTTGTGGAGATCTTGGGCGCGGGGCGCGGGGCGCGGGGCGCGGGGCGCGGGGCGCGGGGCGCGGGGCGCGTTCGACGCCACGACGCGAAAGAGCCGGGCCCGTGCGGGTCCGGCTCTTGTCGGCGTACGTCGAAAGGGGTCAGCGGCCCCGCGACTGGCGGAAGGCGCCTGGCGGCCGCATGTTCTTCGGGATCGCGCCCTTGGGCATCTGCGGCCGGGCGGTGAGCGCCTTGAGACGCTTGTCCAGCGAGTTGACGTCCTTGCCGGAGAGGGCGCGGGGCAGGCGCAGCAGCGTGGTCCGCAGCTTGCGGATCGGCAGCTCGCCCTCCTCCTGCCCGATCACGTAGTCGTGCAGGGGAGCGGAGCCGATCACCTTGGACAGCCGCCGCTTCTCCTGGCCGAGCAGGCCGCGCACCCGCTGCGGGTTGCCCTCGGCCAGCAGGATCACGCCCGGGCGGCCGATCACCAGGTGGACCATGTCCATCTGGGTGGTCGAGCTGACCGCCGGGGTCACCCGCCAGTCGCCGCGCATGTTCTCCATGATCTGCGCCGCCGCGCCGGGTTGCCCCTCGGCGGCGTTCATCATCGCCTTGTTGGACCGCAGGTTGAGCACGATCAGCACCGCGAGCAGGATGAACAGGATGCCCAGCGGCAGCCAGATCCAGCCCCAGAGGATGACCGCGACCACGGTGAGCGCGAGCGGGAGCAGCACCGCTGCGGCGACCAACGGCGCGAACCACCGGTCCTGCTTGGCGGTGAACTGGAACACCATCCCGATCTGCTTCAGCCGCTGGCCGAACGAGACCTTCTCCTGGGGCTTTGCCATGCCGCAGAGTCTAGTGGTCGCCGCCGGCCCGGTTGATCCGCGTCCGGGTGCCGGGGCAGCTGAGTACCTTACGTCGCCCTGAGCGCCCGGAGCGGCCGGGTAAGGAGGGTGTGGCCGGGGAAGATGAGGCGCCATGCCCATGCCCGGGTGGGGCCTTCGCGCGAAGAGTCGTCAGCAGAGGACGACGACGCCACGAAGGAGCCCGACATGTTCGGCAACGACGCAGATTTCCTGCTCACCCTGCACCGTACCCACGCCGCCGAGCTGCGCGCCGACGCTGCCGCGGACCGGCTCGCCCGCTCCCTGTCCCGTCCGGTCAGCCGCGGGTGGTTGGGCCGGCGCAGGCAGGCCGGTCGCACCGGCGACGCCCGCCGGTGACCGCGCTCAGCGTGGATGCCACGTCCACCGCGCTCAGCGTGGCTGCCACGTCCACCGCGCTCAGCGTGGCTGCCACGTCCACCGCGCTCAGCGTGGCCGCCCCGTCCACCGCGCCCGTCGGGCTGGCCGCTCGACCCGATCCGACCCCGCCGCCCGGCCGCCGGCCGATCTGCGGGGCCTGCGGGGCGGGCCGCCATGGCATGCTCGAACACGTGACCGTACGCGCCGCCAGCTCCGTCCTCGTCGGGCGCCACCGCGAGACCGTTGCACTACGGGACGCGCTGGGCCGGGCGCGGGCCGGGGAGCCGACCGCCGTGCTGGTCGGCGGCGAGGCCGGGGTGGGTAAGACCCGGCTGCTGGAGGAGTTCGCGGGCTGGGCCACCGAGGGCGCGGCGCGGGTGCTCGTCGGCCAGTGCCTGGAGTTGGGCGAGGCGGGTCTGCCGTTCGCGCCGTTCGCCGCCGCGTTGCGGGCGGTGCTCCGCGCCGACGGCCCCGAGGTCTTCGCCGGTTACGAGGCGGAGTTCGCTCCGCTCCTGCCGGAGCTGGGCCGTGCCTCCGCGGCGCTGACCACCCCGCGCGCGGTCCCGCTCAGCGACGCCCCGCGCGGCTACCTGTTCGACCTGGTCGCCGAGTTGTTCCAGCGGCTGGCCGATGCTCGCCCGCTGGTCCTGATCATCGAGGACCTGCACTGGGCCGACCGTTCCACCCGCGACCTCATCGGTTTCCTCGTCCGGGCGGCGAGGCCGGGCCGGCTGCTGCTGGTCTGCACCTACCGCACCGACGAGTTGCAGCGCGGGCACCCGCTGCGCCCGTTCCTCGCCGAGCTGGATCGGGCCCGGGGTGTGGAGCGGGTCGAGCTGGCTCGCCTGGACCGCGACGGCACCGCCGCGATCCTCGCCGACCTGCTCGGTGCCGAGCCGCTCGCCCGCGCCGTCGACGATGTCCACGACCGCACCCAGGGCAACCCCTTCTTCATCGAGGAGTTGGCCGTCGCCGGTGACCCGATCGGCTGTGCGGCGCTGCCCGAGACGCTGCGTGACCTGCTGCTGGCCCGGGTGGACCGGCTTCCGGAGCCGGCGCAGCGGGTGTTGCGGATCGCCGCCGCCGGCGGCACCCGGTTCGCCCACGACCTGCTCGCCGAGGTCGCCGGGCTGCCCGAAACCGAGCTGGAGGACGCGTTACGCGCCGCCGTCGCCGCCCAGTTGGTGGTGGCCGACCGGGACGGTGACTACGAGTTCCGACACGCGCTGGTCCGCGAGGCCGTACACGACGAGTTGTTGCCCGGTGAGCACGCCCGGCTGCACGCCCGCTTCGCCGCCGCCATCGAGGCCCAGCCGCATCTGGTCGCCGCCGGCCGGGCCCCGGCCGAGATCGCCCACCACTGGTACGCCGCGCACGACCACCCGCGCGCCCTCGTCGCCGCACGAGCCGCCGCGTGCGCGGCAGCCGACCGGTACGCGTACGCCGAGCAGCGCCGACTGCTGGAGCGGGCGCTGGAGTTGTGGGAGCTGGTGGCGGACGCCGCCGACCTGCTCGGCATGGACCACCTGGCGTTGCTGGAGCAGACCCTGGACGCCGCGGTGACTGCCGGCGACTTCAGTCGGGCCATCACCCTGACCCGGGCCGGGCTGGCCGAGGTGGACGCCGACGTGGCACCGCTGCGCGCCGCCCGCCTGCTGGACCAGCGGGGTCGGCTGATGGCCCTGCTCGGCAAGAGTGACGGCAGCCGCGAGCTGGACGAGGCGTACCGGCTGGCGGCCGGTAGCCCGCCCGGCGCGGAGCGGGTCCGTCTGCTCGCCGACATCGCCACCCACCTGGTCAAGATCGACCCGCAGAAGGCGGCCCGGGTGGCAGCCGAGGCCGGCGCGGACGCCGAGGCGCTCGGGGCGAGCGTGGCGCTGCTGTCGACACGGATCGCGCTGCTCTGTCACGGTGAGCGGGACCTGACCGGAGGGTTGGTCGAGCTGGGCCGGGCGGCCGCCGCTGCCCGTGCCGCGGGGGACGTGCCGACACTGGTGCTCGCCATGGTCTTCGAGTCGGACATGCTCTGCGAGTTGGGCCGATACGCCGAGTCCGCGCAGGCCGCCGAGGCCGGTGTGGCCGAGGCGCGACGGGTGGGGATCAGCCGCTCCACCGGGGCGTACCTGCTCTCCAACCGGGCCGAGGCGCTCATCGCGCTGGGTCGCTGGGACGAGGCGGAGGCGGTCTGCGCGGAGGCCGCCCGCATCGACCTGTCCGGTGTCACAGGTCTGCACTGGCTCCAGTTGGGTGCCGGGCTGCGACTGGCCCGCGCCCACCCGGGCGCCGACGAACTGGTCGACCGGGCGCTCACCTTCCTCAATCGACCGTACCTGTGGCCGAACCACCGCCTGCCCCTGCACGAGCTGGCGATCGAGGCGGCGCTGGCCGCGGATGACAAGGTCGAGGCGGTACGGGCGGCCCGCGTCGCGGTGGCCGACGAGAGCCTGCCGCGCCTGCCCCGGGAGGGTTGGCCGGTGCTCAGCGCCGCCGCGCGTACCGCGGCGCGGGTCGGTGACCGGGAGTTGGCCGCAGCGGTGGCGGCGCTCGCCACCGACCTGCCGGCGCGGCACCCGGCGGCCCGCGCGCACGCCGCCCAGGTCACCGCGCTGCTCGCGGTCGGCGACCAGGCGCTGCCGGCGTGGCGTGCGGCGGTCGACGCGTGGCGGGCCGACGGGCAGCCCTACCCGTTGGGCAGGGCGCTGCTGGCGTTGGGCGAGGCGACGGCCGCGGCCGGGGAACGCGACGAGGCGGCGACGGCGGTCACCGAGGCCACCGAGATCGGCCGGCGGCTGGGCGCGACCCCGCTGGTCGAGGCGGCGGCCACCCTGGCGCGGCGGGTCGGCTTGCGCGCCGGGGGCGGGGCCGGAGCGGACCTGTTGACCGCCCGGGAGCGGGAGGTGCTGCGCCTGGTCGCTGAGGGGCACAGCAACAGCCGGATCGCCGAGCGGCTGTTCATCTCGCCGAAGACGGCGAGCGTGCACGTCTCCCGGATCATCGCCAAGCTGGGTGTGACCAACCGGGTGGAGGCCGCCGCCCTGGCCCACCGCCTCGGCCTGCTCACCGAGGCCGCCGGCCCGCGCTGACGCCCACCGAGGTTGGCGGTCCGTGCACCGAGGCTGCCGGGCCGCGCGCCGAAGCTGGCGGGCCGCGCGCCGAGGTTGGCGGTCCGCGCACCGAGGGTTGGCGGTCCGCGCACCGGGACCGCCGGCCGTGCTGGCGCGCCGAGGCCGTCGCGCCGACGTGGGCCGCTGAGGTCAGCGCGGCAGGTAGATGCGCCAGCCCTCGATGGTGACCAGGTCGAGGCTGCCCGGTGTGGCTCGCTGCCGTTCGTCGAGCACCTCCGCCAGGGGTGAGCCGGTCGGAGCGACCCAGGCCGGTGCCGCCGCGCTGTCCACCTCCCGCCGGTACGCGGGGTAGCGGTCGAAACCGGGGCGCAGGGTGTCGTCGACGACCGCGCAGACCACCTGCTCCGCGCTGGCGAAGGTGAGCCGGTTGCAGGTCCAGTAGCCGGCGCGCACGTGCCGTACGCCGAGCTGACGCAGGGTGCTCACCAGTTCGGTGTGCCGGGCCTCGGCGGCCCGGGTCGCCGGGACGGTCTCCGCTGCCCGCCAGGTGGCGTGGGCCGCGGTGCCCAGCGTGGCGGCGAGCATCACCACAGCGACCGACCGGGCCAGCGTCGACCCGACGCCGTGTCGGCCGGTCGCCGCCCGACGCAGCCCGTGCCGGGCCACCGTCCACACCGGCCAGAGCAGCGCCGGCAGGGAGATGAGCAGGCAGGACAGGTAGCGGGAACTCTCCACGGGGGTGAGCCCGGCGGAACTGCTCACCGTGTACGCGCCGAGGGTGGCCACCGCGGCCAGCACGAGCGCCAGCCGTGCCGCCGCGGCCACCCGAGGTGACACCGCGTCGGGGACCACGGCGGCAGCGCCAGCGGGATCGGGTTCGCAGGTGCGCAGGGCCCGCCAGGCGGTGGCGGCGGCGATGGCCAGCAGCAGCGGCAGGGCGAGCGCCCACCACAGTTGCCAGGTGGCGCACTGGCCGGGAGCGCAGAAGCCCATGCCCAGTCCGGGGCCGAGCACCAGGCCGCCGTGCAGCCGGTCCGGCCAGCCCGCGCTGGCGTTCGTACCGCTGGCCGCGAGCACGGCGTGCAGCGGGTTACGCCCGGTCAGCAGGCTGTGCAGCAGCAGCGGGGCCGCTCCCAGCACGGCCGCCGCCCCGAGCAGCGCCCCGGCGGCACCCCACAGCTCGCGGCGGCAGAACCCGACGAGGACCGCGCCGGTCGCCGCGACGTACGGCAGCACGAGTGGGTCGACCCAGACCATCAGCCCGGCCAGGAACCCCCACGCGGCCCAGCGCGCCAGCCGCCGACCGGGTCGCCCGGTGTCGGCCGTCGGCCCGTCGGCCGTCCGTCGCCCCGGTCGACCGGTGGCGAGATCGACGGCGAGCAGGGCCAGCGCCGCCCCGGCCGCGTTCATCTCGGGGTAACCGCCGCCGGCGATCAGCTGGTTCTTGACGATCCGGTCGGAACCGAGGGCCAGCAGCGCCACCATCAGCAACCCGAACCACCGGTCCCCGGTCAGCCGCAGCGTCAACCGCCAGGCCAGCAGCAGGAACAGCGCGTACAGGGCCAGCGTGGGCAACCGCAGCCCGAGCAGCGACGGTCCGCCGGCGAGGGCGAACACCGGCGCGGCCAGGTACGCCTCCAGCGTGCCCATGTACTGCTGGCCGTAGAACCAGACCGGGAAGCCCTCGCCCCGGGCGATGTGCAGCGCGGCCAGCCCCATGGTGGCCTCGTCGCTGTTCGTCGGCGGGGCGGCGTGCAGCAGAAGCCAGAGCCGGTAACCCACCCCGGCGAGCACCGCCGACCCGGTGAGCCAACCGACCAGGCCGGGACGCGCGCCGGGTCGCGGGCGCGGCGGATCCGCGCCGCGCGGCTGCTCGCGTACGCCGACGGTCATCACAGGATCATGACACCCGGACGCCGAACGGCCGTGCGGCGCTGCCGGCGGAGTCAGCTGGCGGTGGCGACCGAGGCGGCGGCGCGGGCGTCGATGGCCTGCTTGTAGAGCCGGCCGGCCCGGTACGACGAACGCACCAGCGGCCCGCTCATCACCCCGGCGAAGCCGATCTCCTCGGCCTCCTCGCGCAGTTCCACGAACTCCTCCGGCTTGACCCAGCGGGTCACCGGGTGGTGCCGGGGCGAGGGGCGCAGGTACTGGGTGATGGTGATCAGCTCGCAGCCGGACTCGTGCAGGTCACGCAGCGCCTGCGAAACCTCGGCCCGCTCCTCACCCATGCCCAGGATCAGGTTGCTCTTGGTGACCAGGCCGTCGGCGCGGGCCTGCCGGATCACGTCCAGCGAGCGGTCGTAGCGGAACGCCGGCCGGATGCGCTTGAAGATGCGCGGCACCGTCTCCACGTTGTGGGCCAGCACCTCGGGACGGGAGCTGAAGACCTCGGCCAACTGCTCGGGGACGGCGTTGAAGTCCGGGATCAGCAGCTCGACGCCGCAGCCGGGCTGCAGGGCGTGGATCTGTCGGACGGTCTCGGCGTACAGCCAGGCACCGCCGTCGGGCAGGTCGTCACGGGCGACACCGGTGATGGTGGCGTAACGCAGCCCCATCGAGACCACCGACTCGGCGACGCGACGCGGCTCGTCGGCGTCGAACTCGGCCGGTTTGCCGGTGTCGATCTGGCAGAAGTCGCAGCGCCGGGTGCACTGGTCACCACCGATGAGGAAGGTGGCCTCCCGGTCTTCCCAACATTCGTAGATGTTGGGGCAGCCGGCCTCCTGGCAGACGGTGTGCAGCCCTTCGCGCGAGACGAGCCCGCGCAACTGGGTGTACTCCGGGCCCATCTTGGCCTTGACCTTGATCCATGGCGGTTTGCGCTCGATCGGCGTCTCGGCGTTACGCGCCTCGATCCGCAGCAGACGCCGCCCCTCGGGGGCCGCCGTTGCGGTGCGCGCTGCCTGGCCGGTCGTCGGCGCGGAGTGCTCGATCGTCACGAAAATGAGCCTACGCCGGACGGCGGGTGTCTATGTGCGTCAGGCGACCGGCGTCACGCCCCGAACGTTGTGACGCCAGACACCGCAGTGTCGAAAATGTGCGTCACACGAGCGGGGTTCGGGTGCTACGGTCACCGCCAACAGCGACGACGGAGCCGAGTAGCCCCCGACCCGCCAGTGCAGAGAGCCGCCGGTGCTGAGAGGCGGTCTGGCGCCGGGGCGCGAAGACCCTCCCGAGCTGCGGGAAGAACGGCCGCGGGTTCCCCGCGCCCAGTAGAGCCCGCCCGGCTGGCCCCGGTCATCAGGCGACGAACGAGGCCCCCGCTCCGGCGGGGGCGAAGGTGTGGTGGCACCGCGAGGTTCCCGCTCGCCCACACCTCCCTGGGGCTGATGCGACGCTTTCGCCACCCCGGGGCGGCGACGGCGTGGCGATCGACCGAGGAGCAGCCCGCCATGCAACGAACCCTGTCCCAGCAACTGCCCGCCAGGATCGGCACGACAGTGCGGATCGCCGGCTGGGTGCACCGCCGCCGACTGCTCAAGTCGGTGGCCTTCCTGATCGTGCGGGACGCCACCGGCCTGGCCCAGGTGGTCGTCACCGACCCGGCCGTCCGCGCCGAGCTGGAGAAACTCACCGAGGAGACGGTCGTCGAGGTCACCGCGACGGCCACCGCGAACGGCACGGCGCCCGCCGGGGTCGAGCTGACCGACCCGACGGTACGTCTCCTCGGGTCGCCCGCCGAGCCGCCGCCGTTCGACCTGTACCGGCCGGCACTCACCGCGAGCCTGCCCACCCAGCTCGACAACGCGCCCACCGCGCTGCGGCACCCCACCCGTTCGGCCGCTCTGCGGATCTCGGCGGCGGCGGTGGCCGGGTTCCGGGCCGCACTCGACGCCCAGGACTTCGTGGAGGTCCACACGCCGAAGGTGGTCAGCTCCAGCACCGAGAGCGGTGCGAACGTGTTCGCGCTGGACTGGTTCGGTCGACCCGCCTACCTGGCCCAGTCACCGCAGTTCTACAAGCAGTTGATGGTCGGCGTCTTCGAACGTGTCTACGAGGTCGGGCCGGTCTTCCGGGCCGAACCGCACGACACGGTCCGGCACCTCGCGCAGTACACGTCGCTCGACGCGGAGCTGGGTTTCGTCGCCGACCACCGGGACGTGATGCGCGTCCTGCGCGACACGGTGGCCGGGATGCTCGGCACCGTGCACGAGCGGGCCGGGGGCGCACTGGCCACGCTCGGCGTCACGCCGCCGCAGGTGCCGGCGGAGATCCCGGCGGTGCACTTCACCGAGGCGCTGACCATCGCCGGGGCGCCCGCCGACGAGCCGGACCTCGCGCCCGCCCACGAACGGGCGCTGGGCGAGTGGGCCCGGCGCGAACACGGGTCGGACTTCCTCTTCGTCACCGGCTACCCGATGGCGAAGCGACCCTTCTACACCCACTCGGACCCGGCGCGGCCCGCGTACTCGAACGGTTTCGACCTGCTGTTCCGTGGTCTGGAGCTGGTTACCGGCGGGCAGCGGTTGCACCGGCACGCCGACTACCTGGCGGCGTTGGCGGCCCGGGGTGAGCCGGTCGAGCCGTACGCCGGCTACCTGGACGCGTTCCGGCACGGCATGCCGCCGCACGGTGGCTTCGCCATCGGCCTGGAACGGTTCGTGGCCCGGCTGGTCGGCGCGGCGAACGTCCGCGAGGTCACCGCGTTCCCCCGTGACCTGCACCGGCTGACCCCGTAGGTGGGAGCCCTGCCGGCCCACTCGATCCGTGGAGCGGGCCGGCCGGGGCTCAGGCGGGGCCGAGGAGGTCCCAGAGGTTGCCGGCGACGTCGCGGAAGACGGCGACCCGGCCGTACGGTTCGGTGCGCGGCGGTTTGACGAACTCGACGCGCTTCTCGACCATCCGGCGGTAGGTGGCGTCGAAGTCGTCGACCTGGAGGAAGAACCCCACCCGGCCGTGGGTCTGGTCGCCCACTGCGGCCTCCTGCCGCTCGCCGTCGGCACGAGCCAGCAGCAAGCCGGTGCCGCCGCCCGGCGGACGGACCACCACCCAACGCTTCGGCCGCCCGTCATTGGTCAGCGAGGGGGCGTCCTCGGCCAGCTCGAAGCCGAGCACCCCGGTGAAGAAGGCGATGGCCGGGTCGTACTCGGTGACGACGACGGTGACGAGATCAATCTGCACCGACCGAGGGTAAGCCGCCCGTCGCTCACCCGACGCGCGGCCGAGTCTCAGATCGTGACAAGGGTGGAGAGCCGGCGCTCGACCACCGGCAGCACGTCGGCGACGCTGATCGGCCGACCCAGCTCGGCGGTGAGCGAGGTGACGCCAGCGTCACGGATGCCGCACGGCACGATCCGGTCGAAGGACGTCAGGTCGCAGTCGCAGTTGATCGAGAAGCCGTGCAGGGTGACGCCCCGGGCCACCCGGATGCCGATGGCCGCCACCTTGCGGGCCGGCCCCCGGTCGTCCTCGGGCACCCAGACCCCGCTGCGCCCCTCGACCCGGCCGGCGGTCAGCCCGAACTCCGCGCACACGTCGATGAGCAGCTCTTCGGTCCGGCGCACGTAGGCGACCACGTCCACCGGGTCGGGCAGGCGCAGGATCGGGTAACCGACGAGCTGCCCCGGCCCATGCCAGGTGATCTTGCCGCCCCGGTCCACGTCGACGACCGGGGTGCCGTCCATGGGCCGGTCCCACGGTTCGGTGCGCTTGCCCGCCGTGTAGACGCTCGGGTGCTCCAGCAGCAGCACTGTGTCGCCGCGCTCGCCAGTCACCACCGACTCGTGCAGGCTCCGCTGCTCGTCCCAGGCGGCCTGGTAGTCCAGCAGACCGGCGCGGACGGCCGTCAGGCCGGGGGTCGTCGTTGTCACGGCAACAAGCCTAGTCCCGTCCGGGGCGATCATCCCTGGTGAGCCGCCTCACGAGGAGCACGTCAAGCCGCTCGGCGGCTCGTTGTCACGCCGGTGCAGGGCCCGTCGCAGCGCGGCGGCGGCGGATCCGGCGGACGATGAGAGCGATCACGAGCAGCGTCGGCACGGCCAGCGTCAGGTAGACCCAGAGCGGGGCGGCGAACGGTGACGGTTGGGGTTCCGGCCCACCGAACGCGGCCCGGGTCAGCAGGTCGCCCGGCACCATCAGGTTGGTCGACCCGACCGGCGTGGTCACCAGCACCTCGCGACCGCCCTCGGGCGACAGCGCGGCGAGAGTGGCCTGCCGGTCCGTGTCCGCCTCCGTTCTGCTGACATAGCGCAGGAGCGGGTCGTCGCCGCGCCAGCCGACGATCCCGCCGACCGAGCTGCCGGCCGGCAGGGCCTGGCCGACCGCCTGACCGGTGGCCGTGTCCAGGAACTCGATTCGCCAGCTGCGCGCCGCCAACTGCTCGGCCGTGCACCTGGGTCCGGCGCAGCCGTCGAAGGCGAGCAGGGCGAGCCGTCGGCCGTCCGGATGCCAGGCGGCGGGACCGGCCAGTATCCGCCGGTCGCCCAGGTCGACCTGCCAGCGAGGGCCGCCGCCGGTCGGGTCCAGGACCACAAGTCGCTGGCGCTCGGCGAGCCGGGCAGGCACGTCCGGCCAGCCGGTGACCGCCACCAGGTCGCCACCGGGTGACCAGGCAGACCCGGTGTGGGCGGCGAAGGTGCCGGCCGCGACCACCTGCTCGGTGCCCTGGTACGGGTCGACGACGAGCAGGTCGTCGGGCTTCTCCGGGTCGTTGAGCTGCTGATTGTCCGGCCCGTAGCTGATGACGTGATCGTCGTTGTTGCGGGTGCCGAGCACGCGTCGCCCATCCGGTGACCAGGCGAACGGGTCCAGCCCGGGTTTCACTGTGCGGCGCTGCCGGCCGGTGGTGAGGTCCAGCAGCTCGCCGGACTGCGGCCGCAGGTAGTGGCGCCCGTCGGGGGAGAGCAGCCCGTGCCCCTCCGCCATGCCGATCGGAATGAGCCGGTAGGCGCCGTCCCGGGCGACCAGCACGCCGGTCGACTCGAAATAGCGGGTGCGGTCGGTGAAGAACACCAACGCGGCCGGACCGGCCGGGCGTTGCCCCACGGTGGCCTGCCACAGCCACGGATCGCGCACCCGGCTCGGCACCACGCCGGCCGTGCTGTCGGTGACAGCGCCTCCGATGGCCGTGCTGTCGGTGAGAGTGCTGCTCGCGGCCGTTGCCGGGCTGTCAGCGGCCGTGGCCACTGGCGCGCTGAGAGCGACGAGCCCCAGCGCGAGCCCGACAACTGTGGCACGCCGCAGTCGCCCGCCGGTCGATTCCATCGGCCCATTAGACGCGATGACGGCCGGTCGTGATGCCCCGACCGGCCGCGTCGCGGCCTACCGATCGGTGGGCGGTATGCGCCAGAGCCAGACGTCGTCGACCCGTTGCGGCTCGCCGAACAGGGCGGTGCCGGTACGCAGCAGCGCCTCCTCGTCGACCTCGAACTTCGCGCCGTGCACCTGGTCGGCGAGCACCACCGTCTCGATGCGCCAGTGCCGCAGGTCCGACTGGACCTCCCGGATCGTGCCGTCGGTGACGATGGGGACCAGCCCGGTGCGGCCTGCCTGGTCCATCAACGCGCTGAGCGTGCGCGGCACCGGACCGATCCGGCCCCTCCCGTCGGGCCCACCGGGCCCGAGGAAGAAGCCGCCCGGGATGGCGAACTCGCCCTGCCGGTGCGACAGCGCGTACGCCTGCCACCGCTGGCCGTCCGGGTAGATGTCCACTGTCAGCGGCACCGGGGTCAGCACCCCGTCGGGCGAGACGTAGTCCCGCCAGGTGCCGGAGGTGATGAAACGCGGGATCGGCTCCCGCTCGTCGGTCAGCAGCGGAGTGGGCAGCAGCGGCACCAGGGCCACCGCGAAGCCGAGCAGCCACGCCAACTCCGTGGACCGGTGCCGGGGTGGCGTGGCGCGCAACTGGTCGATGACGTACGCCAGCAACAGCCCGACCACGGGCGCGACCACCAGGGCCAGCCGGGCCGGTAGCGCGGCGTTCACCACCGGCAGTTGCCCGACCAGGTCGAACGGCATGGGGAGGTCGGTGCGCCGACCGTCGACCTTGGCGACCGGCCCGAAGGAGAGCACCGTGAAGATCAGCGCGAGGGCGCCCAGCGCCCAGAGGGTGGCCCGGCGGTGCGGGTCGGCCCGCCGCCAGAGCACGACGAAACAGACCACAGTGAGCACCAGCAGCGGAATGCCGAAGAACGAGTTCTCCTCGGTCGGGTTCGGCGCCAACGAGGTGCCCAACCCGGCCTCGCCGGCCAGCGAACGGCGTGGGAAGGCGGCGAACGCCGCGATGTCCTCGGAGTGGATCACCGGGTCGAAGCCGGTGCCGTGGAACCGCTGCGGCCCGGCGAAGTGCAACCACAGGGGGTACGACAGCAGCACGCCGGCGACCACGGCGGTCACCCCGAGCCCGCGTACGAAGGTGGGCAGCACGGCACGGGCCTCCGCCCGGTTGGCCGGGTGCAGCGCCCAGATGGCGACGAACACCCCCAGCGCCAGCGCGGTGAAGAAGAGCCCTTCGGCGGCGATCGAGAAGGCCACCGCCACCAGCACGCCGAGGATCACCCCGTCCAGAAGCCAGTGCCCGGCGCGGCGTAGCGCGAACAGCCGCCAGACCAACAGCGGCACCAGCCAACCGGCAGTCCAGTTCAGGTGCGCGTTGGCGTGCGACACCATGCCGGGGGAGTAGGCGATGAACAGGGCGCCGACCCCGGCGGCCAGCCGGCTGCGGACCAGGTGCCGGGAGAGCAGCCAGTACCAGACCAGCGCGGTGGCGAGCAGGTTCAGGGTGAGGATCACCAGGAACGTCGCCGGCGGCCCGATCAGGTACGTGAGCGGGGCGAAGACCACCGCGTACACGGTGATCGTCGTGTTGACCGCGAGGTTCACGCCGTCCGGGACGTTGATCAGGTAGGTGAAGAGCGGGTTGTCCCAGTGGGTGACCGCGTGCCCGCCGAAGGCCAGCAGCCATTCGAACAGCGCCTGGTCACTGGAGTTGACGGTGATGGTGCGGGTGTTCGGATCCCGCCACAGTCCGCTTGTCACCCAGACGGCGAGCGCGAGCGCCACCAGCACGACGATCAGGTCGGCCCGGCGGTCCCGGACGGTGCGCGGCGGTGACGCGGGGGCGGGCCCGGTGGCCAGCGACGGGGAGGACGGCACGCAGCGGACGTTACCAACCGGACCTGGACGGTCCGGTCAGACCGGCGGTTGTCGTCGGTTCCGGTACGGCGGCGGCGGGCGGGGTTCGGCGTACACAGCGTCCGTCGTGAATGTGTGAGTCTGCCCCATGTCATAGCGGCGACACATCGTCGTAACGTCTCGGCAACTCGACAGTGACCCAGTTCACAGTCCGCCCCTTCCAGGAGGCCGCCGTGCGCCGCTCCACGTCCACCCTCACCAGGCTGCTCGGTGCGGTCGCCGGGCTCGCCCTCGCCGTCACGGGCGCGGTCGCCGTCGCCGCACCCGCCCAGGCCGCCACCCTCACCCAGGTCACCGGGTTCGGCTCCAACCCGGGCAACCTCGCCATGTACGCCTACCGGCCGGACAACCTGCCGGCCAACTCCCCGGCCGTCGTGCTCCTGCACGGCTGCGTCCAGAACGCCTCCGGCTACTTCGCCAACTCCGGCTGGCAGAAGTACGCCGACCAGTGGAAGTTCGCCCTGATCGTCGCCCAGCAGCCGTCCGGCAACAACGCCAACTCCTGCTTCAACTTCTTCGAGGCCGGAGACACCACCCGAGGCCAGGGTGAGGCGCTGTCGATCAAGCAGATGGTCGACCACGCCAAGACGAACTACGGGGTGAACGGCTCCCGGGTCTACGTCAGCGGGCTCTCCGCGGGCGGGGCGATGAGCGCGGTCATGCTGGCCACCTACCCGGACGTCTTCGCCGCCGGATCGATCATCGCGGGAATCCCGTACCGCTGCGCCACCAGCATGGTCAACGCGTTCAGCTGCATGAACCCGGGCGCGGACAAGACCCCGGCCGCCTGGGGCGACCTGGTGCGGGGCGCGTACTCCGGTTACACCGGCCCGCGCCCCCGGGTGGCGATCTGGCACGGCACCTCGGACACCACGGTCACCCCGCTCAACGGCACCGAGTCCCGCGACCAGTGGACCAACGTGCGAGGCGTGTCGCAGACCCCGACCAGCACCTCGTCGCTGCCCGGCAACACCAGCCTGGAGGTGTACGGCAACGACGACGTACGCCTCTACCGGATCTCCGGAATGGGCCACGGCACCCCGGTCGACCCGGGCTCGGCGGCCGAGCAGTGCGGCACCGCGGGCGCGTACTTCCTGGACACCATCTGCTCGACGTACCGTGACGCGCTCTTCTTCGGTCTGAACGGCGGCGGGACCAACCCGACCCCGACCCCGACGGCCACCCCCACGCCGACGCCGACCGCCACCCCCACGCCGACCCCGACGGCCACCCCGACCACGCCGCCGACCTGCGTGACGGCCAGCAACTACGCGCACGTGGCTGCCGGTCGGGCGTACCAGTCCGGCGGCTACGCCTACGCCAACGGCTCCAACCAGCGGATGGGCCTCTACAACACGTTCTACACCAGCGCCCTCAAGCAGACCGCCCCCAACTACTGGGTGATCGGCTGCTGACGCCACCCGCCCGCCTTCGTTGATCAAGAGGTTTGCGTCATCCGGAAGCCGGATCCCGACGCAAACCTCTTGATCAACAGGAGGTCGGGCAGGGGCGGGGTTAGGGGGTCAGGGCTGCTTTCAGGGCAGTGTCGAGGGTGGGGTGCTGGTAGGGGTAGGCGGCTCTGGTCAGGACTCCGGGGAGGACCCGGGTGCTGGTGAGGGCCTCGTGGGAGAAGCCGCCGAGGGCCACCTTGAGCGCCAGCGCGGGAATCGGGATGACCGCCGGCCGATGCAGTTGCCGGGCCAGCTCGCGGGTGAACTCGGCGTTGGTGACCGGGCTCGGCCCCACCACGTTGACCGGGCCGGCGATGTCGTCGCGGTCGAGCAGGAAGCGGACCGCGTCCAGCCAGTCGGCCATCGAGATCCACGGCAGCCACTGCCGGCCGCTGCCCAGCCGTCCGGCGATGCCGAGCTTGAACGGCAGCAACTGCGGCTTGAGCAGGCCGCCATCGCGGTGCAGCGGCAGGCCGGTACGCAGCCGGACCACGCGTACGCCGGCGTCCTCGGCCGGACGGGTCGCGGCCTCCCACACCCGGCAGACGTCGGCCAGGAAACCCTCGCCGGCTGGGGCGTCCTCCTCGACCGCCCGGTCGCCCGTGTTGCCGTACCAGCCGACCGCCGATGAGTTGAGCAGCACCCGGGGCCGGTCCGTGGCGGGCAGCCCGGCGATCGTGGTCGCCAGCGTGGTGGTGGTGTCCACCCGGCTGGTACGGATCAACCGCCGGTAGTCGTCGTTCCAGCGTTTGTCGCCGACGCCCGCGCCGGCCAGGTTGACCACGGCGTCGGCCTCGGCGACCACGGTCGGGTCGAGTTGCCCGGCGGCCGGGTCCCACAGTCGCTGCTGCGGCCCGCCCGGCCCCCGGCGGACCAGCCGGGTGACCTCGTGCCCGTCGCGGACGAGCAGGTCGGCCAGCCGGGTGCCAAGGAAGCCGGACGCGCCGGCCAGAAGGATCCGCATACCCCCATCTTCGTTCAAACCGCCGCCCCCGGACGCACCTGCCGGCCCCAACCCTCGCCGATCTTGTACTTTCGGTCGCCGCTCTGCCCCGCTACACCCCTTTTGCCAGGACAGAAAGTGCAAGATCGACGGGGGTGGGGGTGGGGGTGGGGGTGGGGTGGGGTTAGGGGGTGCGGAGGTCGGTTAGGAGGCGCTCCACCTCGGCGTGGGACTCGGGGCTCAGGGGGCCCAGCTCCAGGGTGGCCAGGTTCTCGTCGGCCTGGGCGACCGTGCGCAGGCCGGGGATCGGCACGGTACGGGGGCTGCGCGCCAGCAGCCAGCCCAGCGCGCCCTGCGCCAGGGTGCGCCCGTCGGCGGTGAGCGCCGCGCGGACCTGGTCGACCCGGGCCACCCAGCGTGGCGTCGGCCGGCCGTCGGTGAACCATTCCAGCCACTCCGGTGCCCGTCCGCGCACATCGTCCGCCCCGACCGCCCGGGTCGACCCGGTGAGCAGCCCCATCGCCAACGGGCCGCGGTTGAGGCTGGCCAGGTCGTGCTTGTCGCAGACCGCCAGCACCGCGGCGTTGTCGCGCAGCACCGACTCGTCGTGCTGGATCGCGGCGCAGTGCGGGCCGGCGGCCGCGAACGCCTCCGCCGAGGCCGGGTCGTCGGTGCTCCAGCCGTACGCCCGGATCTTGCCCTGGTCGACCAGGGCCTCCAGGGTGTCGACCAGATCGAGCGCGGCGGGCACCGGCAGTGCGTTGATGTGCAGTTGGTAGAGGTCGACGTGGTCGGTGCCGAGCCGACGCAGCGAGTCTTCCAGGCTGCGCACCGCGAAGGCCGGGCTGGCGTCGGTGCCGAGCGCCCGCCGGGTGCTCTCGTCGCTGACGTTGCCGAACTTGGTGGCGATGACCACGGTGTCCCGCCGCCCGGCCAGGGCTCGACCGAGGATCCGCTCGCTGTGCCCGGCGCCGTAGTTGCTGGCGGTGTCGAACAGGGTCACCCCGAGATCGAGCGCCCGGTGGATGGTGCGGATCGACTCGTCGTCGTCCACCTCACCCCAGCCGAACGGCTGCCCGTCGTCACCCCAGAGCGGGCCGCCGATGGCCCAGCACCCCATCCCGATCGCGCTCACCGCGATGCCGCTGCGTCCCAGCGTCCGTGTCGTCGTCATGGTCACCAGCCTCCAACCTGGAGCGCGCTCCAGGTCAAGCGCTACCATCTCGCGAGATGAGCGGTTACGCCCCTTCGGAGGCCGCCCGCCGCAGCGGCTTCAGCCTGGACACCCTGCGGTACTACGAGAAGATCGGCCTGCTCGCGGACGTCGAGCGTACGGCGGGCGGGCAGCGGGTCTTCACCGACGACGACCTCGGTTGGCTGGTGCTGTTCCGCTGCCTGCGGGACACCGGGATGCCGATCGCGCAGATGCGCCGCTACGCGCAACTGGCCCGCGACGGCGAGCACACCACCGACGAGCGGCACGAGTTGCTGTGCCACCACGCGGCGCAGGTCGAGGAGCAGATGCGCCTGCTCCAGCGCCAGTACGACCACCTCCGGGAGAAGATCCGCTTCTACGAGCGACAACTCCCTGTAGCCCCGGGCTCGGAGGCCGAGCAGGCCGGCTAGAGGGGTACCGTGCGCGCTCAGGCCGACTAGGGAGAACCATGCGCGCCGAGGCCGGCTAGCCGGAACCGGGCGCGGACAGGCCGAGCAGGTCCTCTGTCGTTCCGGTTCGACCGGTGAGCGCGTTCAGGGCGGTGACCGGCCGCTTCTCCTCGTAGCGGAAGTGCGACTCCAGCAGGGCGGCGAGCCCGGCCAGCTCGGCGCGTACCTGGGCGACCGGCACCGCCGCGTCGCCGCCCAGCAGTGCCTCGACCCGTTCCAGGATCCCCGCCACCACCTCGTGATCGGTGATCAGGTTGTCGATGACCGGGCGCAGCTCGGGGGCCTCCTCGGCCAGCAGCCGGAACGCGCCCGCGTCCTCACCGGTGTGGTGTCGGCCGAGCGCGGCGCAGAAGGTGAGGCAGTGCGCCCGCAGGTTCCGTGACGGGGTGTCGAGGCTTGCCTGCAGTCGGGCCAGCTCCGCGCTGAGCCAGAGGTGGATCTCGATCATCTGATTGCCGACGGCGGCGAGCCGGCCGGCCGGTGTATTGGTTGGGTGCACGTGTCGTCCCATGCTGTCCCCGCGCCTCCATGCCCACGGCGGCCTTCGGGCCGGGTGCACCGCGACGCTGGGCCGAAGTCTAGGGCCGGCGGTCCGCGCCCCCAAACCCGGGAATCACGGCGTGGTCGGCTCGTCGGTCTCCTCGACGTCGTGCCAGCGCGCCCGCCAGGCGGCCTCATGGGCCTCGTGGCTGGTCCGCTCCTGAAAGACGGCGGCCCGCAGGGCGTGCCGGGATTGCGCCATCACCACCACCTCCACGGCCACCAGCGCCACGCAGATCACTGTCGCGAGAATGAGCGCGCCCAGCGCCGGCAGGTGCTGGCCGACCGGAAGGGCAGCCGTGAGAACCACTATGACGCCGACACGGGTCCAGCTCACGGTGTGCAGGGTGCGCAACTGGAAGAGCAGGTTGACGGCGAAGTAGCAGATCAGACCGCCGAAGAACATCGCTATCGCCGGTCCCTCGATCTTCTCGGCGATCCCGCCGGCCGGGTCGGTGATCTTGTGGAGGATCTGCTCGTTGCCGATCGAGAAGAGGATTACCCCGGCGATCATCGGCAGGTACGCGTACGCGTACGCGTCACGGGCCATCGCCACCCGGGGGCCGCCCTCCGCCGCGTGCAGGGCAATCCGGGCGGCCGGCCCGATGAAGTCGAAGTGCGCCCACCAGAGGGCTGCGGTGACCACGATGCCGAGCGCGGCGGCGGCCACCGCCGGCCAGGTGACCGGCTTGCCGAGCAGGTTGCCGCCCACTCCCGTCGAGATGATCGACTCGCCCAGCGCGATGATCAGGATGAGGTCGTAGCGCTCGGTCCAGTGCTCGGCGCTGGTCACCCCCCAGCCCCAGGTACCGACGATGAAGCCGGTGGCGTACTGCACCACCACCACGGCGATCCACAGCCCGTCGCGGACCAGGGCGGCCCGGTCGGGGTCGGTGATCTGCGGCGGGATGAGCGCGGCGGCCAGCAGCAGCACGATGCTCACCGCCAGCTCCGGGGCGAAGCGCCGCAGTTGCCGCCGCTCCTGCGGGCTGTCCCGCACCACGTGCTGATAGAGGATCCAGTGGATGCCGCGGACCACGACGTAGCTGATCGCCACCAGCATCGGGCCGGCGGCGCTCCCCTTCGGGTCGGTGAACGCCTGCGGAAGCGCCAACGCGAACGCGAACAGGGCGACCATCGCGATCACCATGAGCACCGGGACGTAGCCCTCGCCGAGCCGGACCCGGGTGGCGACCAGGCTGTGCACCACCCAGATCCACCAGAGCACGGCGAGCACCAGGCTGGCGTGCAGCAGTTGCCGACCGGAGATGTTCGCGGCGGTGGCCCGGGTGATGATGAAGAACGAGAAGACGAAGACCAGGTCGAAGAAGACCTCGAACTTGTCCACCCGGGCACCCGGGGCGATCGGGACGGCCGGTCCCAGCTGTCCACCCCGCCGGTAGCCGCCCACGGTCCCACTCTGGCAGCGTCCGGGCTGGTCGGAGGCCCGAACGGCGAGGGTGACGGGCCCGGCGTTACCTCCGGCCCGGGTCGGGGAAACACCGGGGCCACGGCCTCCCGCAGCGGGCCGTTCGGTCCGCCCACCCCGGACAAGGATGGACAATGACGACCAACAACCCGATCACCACTTCGTTCGCCCACCACTCCACCGCAATGGACGTGATCCGGGGCGTGGACCTCGCCGGGCGGCGGGCGATCGTCACCGGCGGGTCCTCCGGGATCGGCGTGGAGACCGCCCGCGCCCTGGCCAGCGCAGGCGCGGAGGTCACCCTGGCCGTCCGGAACCCGGACGCGGGCCAGCAGGCCGCCAACGACATCACCGGCACCACCGGCAACGACCGGGTCCTGGTCGCCCCGCTCGACCTCGCCGACCAGGGTTCGATCGCCGACTTCGTGGCCAACTGGGACGGCCCCCTGCACATCCTGGTCAACAACGCCGGGATCATGGCGGCACCGCTGTCCCGCACACCGCAGGGCTGGGAGATGCAGTTCGCCACCAACCACCTGGGGCACTTCGCGCTCGCCAACGGGCTCCGCCCGGCACTCGCCGCCGGCGACGGGGCCAGGATCGTCTCGGTCAGCTCCGCCGCCCACCTGCGCTCACCGGTGGTCTTCGAGGACATCCAGTACGACAAGCGGGAGTACGAGCCGTGGCAGGCGTACGGGCAGTCCAAGACGGCGAACGTGCTGTTCGCCGTGGAAGCGACCCGGCGCTGGTCCGACGACGGCATCTACACCAACTCGCTGATGCCCGGCGCGATCCAGACCAACCTGCAGCGCTACGTGAGCAAGGAGGAACTGGACCGGATACGGTCGGGCAACGCGGCGGCCTGGAAGACCGTCGAGCAGGGCGCCGCCACCTCCGTGCTGGTCGCCGCGTCACCGCTGCTCGACGAGGTGGGTGGGCGCTACTTCGAGGACTGCCAGGAGGCCGCCCCCGCCCAGCCGGGCCAGCGGACCGGGGTCGCCGACTACGCGCTGGACCCGGAGGCCGCCGAACGGCTCTGGCAGGTGTCGACCGCTCTGCTCAAGAGCTGAGGACGGCAGACGAAAGGGCGCCCCGGTCGATGACCGGGGCGCCCTTTCGGCGTTGCGGTAGATCAGGCCAGGCCGAGCTCCGACTCGAAGTTGCCGGCCTCCAGCCGCTCCTTGACAGTGGTCAGGAAGCGGGCCGCGTCGGCGCCGTCGATCAGCCGGTGGTCGTAGGACATGGCCAGGTAGACCATCGACCGGATCGCGACGACCTCGCCCAGCTCCGGGTCGTTGACCACGACCGGCCGCTTGACGACGGCACCGGTGCCGAGCATCGCCGACTGCGGCGACGGCACGATCGGGGTGTCGAAGAGCGCGCCCCGGCTGCCGGTGTTGGTCAGCGTGAAGGTCGCCCCGGCCAGCTCGTCCGGGCTGATCTTGTTGGTCCGGGTCCGCTCGGCCAGGTCGGCGACCCGCTTGGCGATGCCGCCCAGGTTGAGGTCGCCGGCGTTGTGGATGACCGGCGTCAGCAGACCCCGCTCGGTGTCCACCGCGATGCCGAGGTGCTCGGCAGCCGGGTAGGTGATCGTGCCACCCTCCAGGTCCATGCTGGCCTGGACGATCGGGTGGATCTGGAGCGCCTCGATGGCGGCGAGCGCGAAGAACGGCAGGAAGGACAGCTTCACGCCGTGCCGCTGCACGAACGAGTCCTTCGCCTGCGCCCGCAGCTTGGCGATCCGGGTGACGTCCACCTCGACCACCGTGGTGAGCTGCGCCATCTCATGCAGCGACTCGTGCAACCGCTTGGCGATGGCCTTGCGGATCCGGGGGAGCTTCTCGGTGGTGCCCCGCTTGCCGCTCGGCTGCGGCTTCGCGGCCGGGGTGGCCGCAGCCGCCGACGGTGCGGCCGACGGCGCCGGTGCGGCGGCGGGAGCGGCCTTGGCGGCCTTCGCCTTCTCGGCCGCCTCCAGCACGTCCTGCTTGCGGATCCGACCACCCACGCCGGTGCCGTTGAGCGCGGACAGGTCGACGCCGTGCTCACTGGCCAGCTTGCGCACCAGCGGGGTCACGTACCCGGCGGCCTCTTCGCCGGCACCCGGCGCCGGAGCGGACGGGCGTGCCGGCGCCGAGGTCGGCGCGGCAGGCTGCGCGGCCTGCTCGGTCTTCGCCGGCTGCGCCGAGCTCTCGGTCTCCGCGGCGGGCTCGCTGTACGAGGCGCCCTGTGTCGGCTCCTCGACCTTGGGCTCCGGCTTCGGCTCGGCCTTCGGGGCCGGCTTGGCCTCCGCCTTCGGCTCGGGCTTCGGCTCGGGCTGCGCCTGGGCGGGGGCCCCGCCGGCAGCGCCGATGATCGCCAGGTCGGCGCCGACCGCCGCGGTCTCGTCCTCGGCGACCTTGATCTCCAGCACGGTGCCGGCGACCGGCGACGGGATCTCGGTGTCCACCTTGTCGGTGGAGACCTCCAGCAGCGGCTCGTCGACCTCGATGGTCTCGCCGACCTGCTTGAGCCAGCGGGTGACCGTACCCTCGGTGACGCTCTCGCCCAGGGCGGGCATCTTCACCGCGGTGCCCTCGCCCGACGAGGCGGCGGCCGGAGCCGGCGTCTCGGCCGGGGCCTCGTCCTGGGCCACCTCGTCCGCGGTGCCCTCGGCGGCGGCCGTCGGCTCGGCGGCCGGCTCGACCGACTCGGCCGGGGCCTGCTCCTGCGGGGCTGCCTCGCCGCCACCGGTCGACTCGCCCTCACCGGCGATGACGGCCAGCTCGCTGCCGACCTCTGCGGTCTCGTCCTCGCCGACAACGATCCGGCTCAGCACGCCGGCAGCGGGTGACGGGATCTCGGTGTCGACCTTGTCGGTGGAGACCTCGAGCAGGGGCTCGTCGACCTCGACCGTGTCGCCCTCCTGCTTGAGCCAGCGAGTGACGGTGCCCTCGGTGACGCTCTCGCCGAGCCGGGGCATGGTGACCGATACCGGCATGTTCTGAGACTCCTTCATTCCCCTGGTGGGATCTTCGCCCGTCGCCGGACGCCGCGGTTGTGGATGATCAGGCGTGCGCGTGCAGCGGCTTGCCGGCGAGGGCCAGGTGCGCCTCGCCCAGGGCCTCGTTCTGGGTCGGGTGGGCGTGCACGAGCTGGGCGACCTCCGCCGGGTACGCCTCCCAGTTGTAGATGAGCTGCGCCTCACCGATCAGCTCACCCACCCGGGCGCCGATCATGTGTACGCCGACGACCGGGCCGTCCTCGACCCGGACCAGCTTCACGAAGCCGGTGGTCTTGAGGATCTGGCTCTTTCCGTTGCCACCGAGGTTGTAGTTGTACGTCTTGACCTTGTCGGCGCCGTACTGCTCCTTGGCCTTGGCCTCGGTGAGGCCCACCGACGCCAGCTCCGGGTCGCAGTACGTGACGCGCGGGATGCCGACCTCGTCGATCACGGCGGGGGTCTGGCCGGCGATCTCCTCGGCGACGAAGATGCCCTGCTGGAAGCCGCGGTGCGCGAGCTGGAGGCCGGGCACGATGTCGCCGACCGCGTAGACGTTCGGCACGCTGGTGCGCAGCCGCTCGTCGGTCAGCACGAAGCCGCGGTCCATCGTGACGCCCTGCTCCTCGTACCCGAGGTTGGCGGTGTTCGGGCCGCGACCCACGGCGACCAGCAGCAGCTCCGCCTCGACGGTCTCGCCGCCCTGGATGGTCAGCTTGACGCCGCCCTCGGTCTTCTCGACCTTCTCGAACGGCTTGCCGACCTTGAAGTTGATCTTCCGCTTGCGGAACGCCCGCTCCAGCGCCTTGGACGACTCCTCGTCCTCGGCGGCGACCAGCCGGGGCAGCGCCTCGACGATCGTCACGTCCACGCCGAAGGACTTCCACACGCTGGCGAACTCGACGCCGATCACACCGCCACCGAGCACGATCACCGACGACGGCACCCGGTCCATCGTGAGGGCGTGGTCGCTGGTGATGATCCGCTCGCCGTCGACCTCCAGGCCGGGCAGGCTCTTCGCGTACGAGCCGGAGGCCAGGACGATGTTGCGGCCGGTGTAGCGCTTGCCGTCCACCTCGACCACGTTCTTGCCGACCAGCTTGCCGGCACCCTCGACGATCGTGATGCCCTTGTTGCCCTTCAACATGCCCTGCAGGCCCTTGTAGAGGCGGGCGATCACGCCGTCCTTGTACGAGTTGACGCCGGCCATGTCGATGCCGATCAGCTCGGCCTTGACCCCGAACTGCTCCGACTCACGGGCCTGGTCGGCGATCTCGGCGGCGTGCAACAGAGCCTTCGTCGGGATGCAGCCGTTGTGCAGGCAGGTGCCGCCGAGTTTGCCCTTCTCGACCAGCGCGACCTTCAGGCCCAGCTGGACGGCGCGCAGCGCGGTCGCGTAGCCGCCGCTGCCACCTCCGAGAATGACAATGTCGAAGGTCGCTTCGTTCGGCTCGCTCACGTCCAACTCCCAGGTCGCGTCGCTGCATCGGGGGTCACAGAGGTGTAACACGGACACACCCCACCTCGGTCATCTTGTCACCACTGGGCACAGGGTGCGTACCGAGGTGCCCAACGACACGTCATCGACACGTACCCTTGGCACCGTTGTCGATGACGCTCGGTGGGGGAGAGAACCGGTGGGCTTGTTCCGGCGCCGCAAACAGGCGGCTGTGCCGAGCCATGACCGTGCTGCCAGTCGTGGGGATCTGGACCATTTGGAGAACTTCATCCGGAGTCGGCGCGGCGTCGAGGCGTACATCGAACCCCGTACGACGGTGACCGAGACCACCGTCATCCTGATCGCTGACGACGGGGAGTGGACCCGTCGGCGCATCGACGGCCCGGACGGAGCCCGGCGCTTCGCGTACCGGATGGGCATCCCGGTCTACGACGTCCGGCTGATGGGCTACCCGCAGCGGATGCGCGACTTCAACGAACGCCGCAAACGCCGCCCCGAGCGGTAGTGAAAGGGGCCCCCGGCGTCGACCGGGGGCCCCTCGCTTTCCGTTCCGTCAGCCGTTGGCGGCGACATCCTCGACGAGCTGCACCAGCGTGCGGACCGGAACGCCGGTGCCGCCCTTGGTCCAGTAGCCGAACGGCTCGCCCGAGTGGTAGCCCGGCCCGGCGATGTCGATGTGCGCCCACGCCACGTCGTCGGCCACGAACTCGCGCAGGAACACGCCGCCCTGCAGCATGTGACCGGCCCGGTCCATCCCGGCGTTGACCTGCGAGATGTCCGCCACATCCGACTCCATGCACTTACGGACGTCGTCGGGCAGCGGCATCGGCCAGGCCGGCTCGCCGACGGCGTCGCCGGCCACCTTCACCCGGTCGCACAGCTGCGGGGTGCCCATCACGCCGGCCATCCGCTTGCCCAGCGAGATGACCTGGCCGCCGGTCAGGGTGGAGGTCTCGAACAGGTAGTCGGTGCCGTCCGCGCAGGCACGGGCCATGGCGTCGCCCAGGATCATCCGGCCCTCGGCGTCGGTGTTGAGCACCTCGACCCGCTTGCCGTTGAACATGGTGATCACGTCACCCGGCCGGTAGCTGGTGCCCGACGGCATGTTCTCCGCCATCGGCAGGTACGCGCTGACCGCCACCGTCGGCTTCAGCGCGGCGATCGCCAGCATGGCCGCGCCCACCGCGGCGGCGCCCGCCATGTCGGACTTCATCTCCCACATACCCTGCGCCGGCTTGATCGAGATGCCGCCGGTGTCGAAGGTGATGCCCTTACCGACCAGCGCGACCCGCTTGCCGTTGCCGCCGTCCTGCGGGGTGTAGGTCAGCTTCACCAGCCGCGGCGGGGCCTCCGAGCCCTGCCCGACCGCGACGATGCCGCCGTACCCGCCAGCGGCCAGCGCCGCCTCGTCGAGCACCTCGACGCCGAGGCCCGCCTCGCGCGCCGCGCTGGCGACCGCGTCGGCGAACGACGGCGGACGCAGCTCGTTCGGCGCGGTGTTCACCCAGTCCCGGCTGATCCGGACCGCGCCCGCCACCGCCTGCGCCCGGACGACCTCCGCCTGGGCACCCGCGTCGGCGGCGTCCGGAACCGCGATGAGCACCTCGGCCACCGGCTCGCGCCGGGTCGGCTGGGGCCGGGTCTTGTAACCGGGGAACCGGTACCCACCCAGCAGCGCGCCCTCGGCGACCGCGCGCAGCTCGGCCGACGCGTTTGCGTCGTCCGGCAGCGGCAGCGCCAGCGCGACAGTGGGTGCGCCCGCCAGGGCCCGGATCGCCGCACCCGCGGCCCGGCGCAGCGTCTCCGGGGCCGGGGCGGCACCCGATGGCTCCGGGCCGAGCCCGACCGCGGTGACCAGCGGGGCCGTCACGGTGCCCAGGGTGGCCAGCTTGATGACCTCACCCGGCCCGCCGGTCGCGCCGAGCAGCGCGAGGGTCTCGGTCAGCTTGCCGTCGAACGCGGCAGCGATGCTCTCGGCGCCGCTGGCGAGCAGCAGGGTGCCGGCGAGGCCGCTGGTGGCGCCCTGCTCTCCGGTCTGGCTGTGCACGCCGATCACGATCGCGTCGACGGCGAGCTCCGCCGGGTCGGTGTCGACCAGGCTCAGGTTGGTGGTGCGGGGTGAAGTCACTGAAGCTACTCCGGGCGGGCCGGGCCGGTCGCGGCGTCGCGTACCAGCGGTGAAGGTCTCCGGCGGAACCTACCCGCCGGACGTCATGGCTGTCCCGCCGACAGCGCCAGCGGGCTCCCGCCGATGCTAACCAGCGACGTTGCCCCCGGTAAGTTGCCACCCATGACCGACGTGACCTCCGACGCCGCCGCGACCCGGCTGCGCCGTTCCCCGCTGCACGAGCGGCACACCGCCGCCGGAGCCAAGTTCGCCCCCTTCGGGGGCTGGGAAATGCCCCTGGAGTACGCCGGCGGCGGGGTGCTCAAGGAGCACACCGCGGTGCGTACGGCGGTCGGGGTCTTCGACGTGTCACACCTGGGCAAGGCCCGGGTGAGCGGCCCCGGCGCGGCCGACTTCGTCAACTCCTGCCTCAGCAACGACCTGGGCCGGATCGGCCCGGGCCGGGCGCAGTACACGCTCTGCTGCGACGACGCCACCGGCGGTGTGGTGGACGACATCATCGCCTACCTCTACGCCGACGACCACGTCTTCCTCATTCCGAACGCGGCGAACACCGCCGAGGTGGTGCGCCGGTTGCGCGCCGCCGCTCCCGCGCAGGTGACAGTCACCGACGAGCACGAGGCGTACGCGGTGCTGGCCGTGCAGGGTCCCCGTTCGGCCGAGTTGCTGGCCGCCCTGGACCTGCCCACCGAACACGGCTACATGAGCTTCTCCGCCGCGAGCCTCGCCGGGGTGGAACTGACCGTCTGCCGTACCGGCTACACGGGTGAGCTGGGCTACGAACTGGTGGTGCCGGCGGAGCACGCCGTCGCCGTCTGGGATGCGCTCTTCGCTGCCGGCGCGGCCTTCGAGCTGCGGGCCTGCGGGCTGGCCGCCCGGGACACGCTGCGGACCGAGATGGGTTACCCCCTGCACGGGCAGGACCTCTCCCTGGACATCAGCCCGGTGCAGGCCCGCTCCGGCTGGGCGGTCGGCTGGGACAAGCCGGCCTTCTGGGGCCGCGACGCGCTGCTCGCCGAGAAGGCCGCCGGCCCCCGGCGTACGCTGCGCGGCCTGGTGGCCGTCGACCGGGCGATCCCACGGCCCGGCATGACCCTGCACGTGGGCGACACCCAGGTCGGCACCGTGACCAGCGGCACCTTCAGCCCGACGAGGAAGCAGGGCATCGCGCTGGCCCTGCTGAACACCGACGCCAACCTGACCGACGGCGACGAGGTCGAGATCGACATCCGAGGCCGCCGAGCCCCCCTGACCCTGACCAAACCCCCCTTCGTAAACCCCTCAGTGAAGTAACCCCCCACCCCACCCCACCCCACCCCACCCACGGCGTTGATCATGAGGTTGACGGGACGTTGAGAGATCAGATCCCCCGCTAACCCCATGATCAACTGGGGCTGGGGCTGGGGCTGGGGCTGGGGCTGGGGCTGGGTGGGGTTAGGGGGTTTTGGGGGTTGGGGGTTCGCCGGAGTCCAGGACTGCCTGGGTCCAGCCGCCTTCGATGACGCCTGTGGCGTCCAGGACGGCCCAGTCGACCACGTCGGACGTCTCCACGACCACGGGGGCGCCGATGCGCACGCTCTGGTCGGTGTTGGCGTCGCTGGCGCTCACGCCGACGATGCGTTCCGGGGTCTCCCAGGAGGTGACGCCCGCCCAGACGTACTCCGGGCCGTCGTCTCCGGGCAGGCCGTACTTCACCACCAGTTGTGACTCGGTGGGGAGTTGGCCTGCGACGAACCGGGCCCGAGCGTCGTCCAGCGCGGCCCGGGCGGTGGCGACCGCACGGCTCATCGCGTCACCGGAGCGGGCGTAGCGCACGTCCAGCTGGATGCCGGAGAACAGGGTCGCGCAGGCGGCGGCGTAGTAGCGCCCGTCCGGGCCGGGGTGCCCGGCCGGCGGGCGCAGGCTGAGGAACGAGTCGGCCTCCGGGTCGGTCGCCGGGTCCAGTTCGAGGCGCAGCAGCACCGGGGCGGTGGCGCCGTGCTGCTCCGGGTTGCCGTACGCCACAGCGATGTCGTGCCCGGTGACCGTGGCCAGCACCGGGAGCTGCACGAACGCCGGCACCTCCTCGCCGGTGAGCCCGTCGGTCCAGTCCCGCAGCAGTCGGCGGGCCGCCCCGGTCATCACCGCACCCCAGGCCCGGGTGAGGTGGTCGGGCACCCCCTGGGTCTGCAACTCCAGCAGACCGAAGCGGCGCAGCCCCTTGGTGGTGAACCACAGGCCCTCGGTGTCCGACGAGTACGGCACCAGTACCCAGTCGACAAGTCGGATCCGGCCCTGCTCGTCGGGGAGGGAGCGCAGCGCGGTCGCCGGGTCGAGGAACTGGAGGCCGAAGACGTCCACCACGTCGCTGTCGACGGATTCCGCGACGGCTGCGGCGACCGCCCGCGCGGCCCACTCGTGCGCGGGTGGCCAACCGGGCCGGTACTCGGCCTGTACGACCACCAGGTGCGTCGCCGCCGCCAGCCGGTCCAGTTGCTCCTTGGTGGCACCGAACGCGGTGAGCAGGTCCGGTGGCAGCTCGGGGAACTCGGCGATCGGCCGCGTGTCGACGCTCATCAGTGGGCTGTCGAGCATCTGCCGGGCCAGCCCGTGCACCGGCTCGGCCAGTCGGCCGGTCAGGGCCGCCACCGCGGTCTTCGCACTGACCTTCGGTAGCCCCGCCATTGGCACCAGGTAGGTCGCGCTGAGCGACTCCGGCACCGGAACGGGCAGGAAGTCGTCCGTGATGAGCATTGTGGGATCCCCCGGTGGCCGCGCCGGTGTTGTCGAGCCGAACGCTACCCGGCCCGCCGGGCCTGGTTCAGCCGGACAGCACCAGACCCAGGTAGACCAGCGTGGTGACCACCTCGACGGTCGCGCCGAGGACGTCGCCGGTGATCCCGCCGAGGCGGCGTACCACGTGGTTGAGCAGCGGTAGCGCGACGGCGGTCGCGGCGACGACGGCCAGCGGCCCCTGCCATGGACGGCCCGGCACCGCGGGCACCGCCAGCAGCACGACGGCGACCGCGCCGGCGGCCACCGCCGCCGGGCCGACCGTGCCGGCGACCAGCGCGCCCAGCCCGTCGGGCCGGGCCGCCGGCACGCCCCGCCGGCAGGCCACCGTGACACCGAGCCGCCCGGCCGCGGTCGCCGCGACCACCGCCGCGAGGCAAGCCGGCCAGGACCGACCGGCGAGGTCGGCGAGCGCCGCCGCCTGCACCAGGAGTACGACCACCAGGGCGACCACCCCGAACGGGCCGACGTCCGGCTTCTTCATGATCTCCAGGGCCGCCGCGCCCCGCCGGTAGGAGCCGAGCGCGTCAACCGTGTCGGCCAGCCCGTCCAGGTGCAGCCCCCGGGTGAGCAGCGCGGCGACGGCGACGGTCACGCCGGCCGCCACCAGCGGCGGTGCGAGCGCCCCGGTCAGCAGCAGCACACCGGCCAGCAGGGCGCCCAGTAGCGCGCCGACCACCGGGGCGAGGGCCATCGCCGTGCCCGCGACGGGTCGGTCGATGCGCCCGGCCCGCACCGGCAGCGTGGTGAACGTGGTGACCGCCAGCCGGGCTCCCGCGAGCAGCCGTGGCTCAGCCGGCACGCCAGCCCGACGCCGGCTGCTCGTCGACCCCGGTGCTGGCCGGTCCCGGCCCGGCCGGCTCCGGCTCGGCGAAGTCGGGCTCGGTCGAGTCGGGCTCGGTGAGATCCGGGTCCGCGTAGCTCGGGTCGGTGGACTCCGGCTCGTCGGCGGGCGGGTCGGTGCCGCCCAGCGACGGGTGCACCGGCAGCGCGGCGGACAACGCCAGCACCGAGCGCAGCAGCGGCAGCGCGACCAGCGCGTTGGCGCCCTCGCCGAGATCCATCCGCAGGTCGAGCAGCGGGGTGAGGCCCAGCACGTCGGCGGCGAGCCGCACGGCCGGGTGCCCGCCGTGGTCGGCCAGCAGGCACCAGTGCCGGGCCTGCCCGGCCAGGTCACGGCTCACCATGGCGGCGGCCATCCCGACCGGACCGTCGAGCAGCACCGGCACCCGGCGGGCGGTGGCGCCGAGCAGCACGCCGGTGGCCACCGCCACGTCGCCGCCGCCCAGCTCGGCCAGGATGTCCTTCGCGCCGCGAGACGAGCGTCGGGTGCGGTGCAGCGCGTCGCGTACCGCCGCGCAGCGGATCATCCACGCCGCGTCGTCGATCTCGCCGGATTCGGTGATCACCCGGCCCAGCACGGCGGGCGGCTCCGCGCCCGCGGTCGCCGCGAGCACCGCCGCGGCCGCCGCCTCGGTGCCGGCGCCGCACGCGCCGAGCACCAGCAGTTGTACGCCGGCGTCGGCGGCCTGCTCGGCCAACCGCCAGCCGTAACGCAGCGCGGACTCCACCTGCTCCGGCGCGAGGGCCGGCTCGTCCTCGATCGGCGCGGAGGCCGGGGTGTCCACCACCTGGAGACTCGCGCCGCTCTCGGCGGCCAGCCGTGCCAACGCGCCCCGACCGGCGCGGGCCTGTGCGGCGCGGCGTGCCGACTCACCGGCGACGGTGCCGGCCGCGGCCCCGCCGGCGTGGTCGCCGTGCAGCAGCAGCACCCGCGCCGAGCCCCAGGCGGCGGGGGTCGAGGTGCCCTGGGTGGCGGCGGCGAAGCCCACCACCCGGTCCAACACGCCCAGCCCGGCACCCGGTACGTCCAGCGTGGCCAGCCGGTCGACCGCCTGTGGGCCGGCGTACTCGTCGGGCATCGGCAGCTCCATGCCGGGCTGGATGACCAGCCCGGTGGACACCATCGGCAGCGCCATGGTCGGCGCGGCCCACGGGTTGCCCGGTTCCGCGGTCGGGGCGGCCGGCGGCGTGGGGGTCAGCACGTCGGGGAGTTGCACCTCGGGGGTGGGCTCGGTGTCGGCCAGGCTCGCCACGACCGGTGCGGCGGCGGCCGGCGACGCGGTCACGGTGGCGGGAGCGGACGGTTCGGTGGCGGTGGCGGTGGCGGGCGACTTGAGCCAGACCGGCTGACCGGCGACGACCAGGACGACCGCGTCGCAGGCGTCGGCGACCGCGCGGTTGGCCGCGCCCAAGGCGTCGGTGAACGCCCGGCCCAGCGGGGTGGTCGGCACCAGCGACAGCCCCACCTCGGGGCTCACCAGCACCACCCGGGCGGCACACCCGCGGATCGCCTCGGCCAGCTCGGCGATGGTCGCCAGGTCGTCGGCGGGCTGGTGGTCCGGGTCGAGCAGCACAGTCACCCAGCCGCCCAGGTCGTCGACGAGCAACAACTCGTTGGGCTCGGCGGACCCGAGCACGTCTGCCAGCCGGCGCGGGTCCTCGGTGGTCTCCTCGGTGGTCCAGCTCCCCGGGCGTCGGGCGCGGTGCGCCGCCAGCCGGGTCGCCCACTCGGTGTCCTCCGGGTCGCCCTCGGGCGCGGTGGCGACGTAGCGGACCACCGGCGCGTCGCTGACCAGGGACTCGGCGAACTCGGACTTGCCGGACCGGATACCGCCGAGCACCAGGACCGTGTTCCACCCGTCTACGGACATGCCCGTACCTTAGTTCTCATCCTTCGGGGCCGGGCACGTCGCCCCGACCCTGCCGAAGATCGAAAGTCCGTTCCGCCTCCATTGCGGGGAAGCGCCCAGTTCCCCCACCCGAATGCGGGGCGACCCGAGCCACCGTACCGGCCGGCGTCGATCGGATTGATCCACCCCGTCGGCCCCGCAGGGGGCGAGCGAGCGGCCGTTGCGCGCCGGGCCGACTACGCTGGCGAGGGTTCGTCCCACGGGGACTTCAGCGGCGAGGGGAGACGCGGCATGGCGTGGAGCTGGCGGTACGAGGGCACGGACGGCCAGACGGTCGAGGGACCGGCGGAGTCGTTCGGCAGCCAGGCCGACGCCGAATCCTGGATCGGTCAGACCTGGCGGGAGCTCGCGGCGTCCGGCGTCACCTCGGTCGCGCTCGTGGAGGACGACCGGGTGGACTACCGGATGAGCCTGCTGCCCACGGCCGAGTGATGGCCTACGACCGCCCAGGCGGTGACGGGCTGGTCCTCGGCGTGCCCAAGGCGGCGTTCCGGCCCAGCCCGGTCTTCCTCGGTCTGGTCGCGCTCTTCGCGGTCAGCGGGGTGCTGACCTGGAACGGGTACGGCAGCGTCCGGTTCAACGTGTTCCTCTTCGTGGTGTCCGGCTGGCTGGTGTCGCTCTGCCTGCACGAGTACGCCCACGCGGTGGTGGCCTACCGGGCCGGCGACCGGAGCATCGCCCATCGCGGCTACCTGACGCTCAACCCGTTCAAGTACACCCACCCGTTGCTGTCGATCGTGCTGCCGGTGGTGGTGGTGCTGCTCGGCGGCATCGGCCTGCCGGGTGGCGCGGTCTGGGTGGACCGGCACGCCATCCCGGGTCGACTGCGGCACACCCTGGTCAGCCTCGCCGGCCCGGCGACGAACGTGCTGTTCACGCTGGTGTTGGTGGCGGCGGTGCAGGTCGGCACCCGGTCGGATGGTCCGGTGGAGTTCTGGGCCGGAGTGGCGCTGCTCGCCTTCCTCCAGCTCACCGCCAGTGTGCTGAACCTGCTGCCGGTGCCCGGCCTGGACGGCGGCAACATGATCCAGCCGTGGCTCACCCCGCAGTGGCGCAAGATGTACGACCTGTTCGCGCCGTACGGCTTCATCCTGCTCTTCGCGCTGCTGTGGAACCCGCGCATCGGCGGCTGGTTCTTCGACGCCGTCTTCGCGGTCGGTGACCTGCTCGGTCTGCCGTCGTGGCTCTACGCCACCGGCCTGGAGCTGATCCGCTTCTGGCAGAGCTGACGGGGCCCGGCGACCGGGCGGCGCTGACCGTCCCGGCGACCGGGCGGCGCTGACCCGGCCCGGTCGGCGCGAGGGGATTCGCGCCGGCCGGGCCGGAACAACGTCAGGGACGCTGCGCGGGGGACTCGGTCTTCGCCGCGTCCCGCTCGACGATCGGGTCGACGATGTCGTCGATCGCCGTGAGCAGGTCGGCGTCGAGCTTCACCCCGGCGGCCTTCACGTTGTCGTGCACCTGCTCGGGGCGGGACGCGCCGATGATCGCCGACGAGACGTTCGGGTTCTGCAGCACCCACGCCACGGCGAGCTGGGCCATGCTGAGCCCGGCCTGCTCGGCGAGGGGCTTGAGCTGCTGGACCCGGGTCAGCACGTCGTCGTTCATGAACCGGGAGATGAAGCCCGCGCCCGACTTCTCGTCGGTGGCCCGGGAACCAGCCGGCGGCGGCTGGCCCGGCAGGTACTTGCCGGAGAGCACGCCCTGCGCCATCGGCGACCAGACGATCTGCCCGATGCCCAGCTCCTCGCTGGCCGGCACGACCTCGGTCTCGATGACCCGCCAGAGCAGCGAGTACTGCGGCTGGTTGGACACCAGCGGGACGTGCAGCTCCCGGGCGAGCGGGTGGGCGGCGCGCAGCTGGGCGGCGGTCCACTCGGAGACGCCGATGTAGTGCGCCTTGCCGGAGTGGACGACGTCGGCGAACGCCTCCATCGTCTCCTCCAGCGGGGTGCTGCTGTCGTAGCGGTGGGCCTGGTAGAGGTCCACGTAGTCGGTGCGCAGTCGGCGCAGCGAGCCGTTGATCGACTCCATGATGTGCTTGCGGGACAGGCCACGGTCGTTGCGGCCGGGCCCGGTCGGCCAGTAGACCTTGGTGAAGATCTCCAGGCCCTCACGGCGCTCGTTCTGCAACGCCCGGCCGAGCACGTCCTCGGCCCGGGTGCCGGCGTACACGTCGGCGGTGTCGAAGGTGGTGATCCCCGCGTCGAGAGCGGCCCGGACGCAGGCGAACGCCGCGTCCTGCTCGACCTGCGAACCGTGGGTGATCCAGTTGCCGTACGAGATCTCGCTGACCATCAGGCCGGAACGGCCCAGGTGTCGGAATTCCATGTACCGACCCTAGCCCCAGTGGATCAACACCGGCGACCGGCGACTCAGAGTACCGGGTTGGCGTCGGTGAGTAGCCGGTCGATCTCCTCCAGCACCTCGGCGCGATCGCGGTGCACCGGATCGATGAGCGGCACGCCGCGCCGGTCCAGCGCGCCCCACCGCCCGTTGTCGCTCTCGACCAGGAACGCCACCGGGTGGATGACCAGCATCGGGTGCGCCGGCGGGACCAGCACCGTGCCGGTGCGGTCCACCACGCCCCGCCGACCCGCCACGTCGACCACGGCGAGCCCCTCGTCGGTGAAACCGTCGATCTTCTGGCCGTCGGCCAACTCAGTGACGAAGCCGTGGTAGCGGGTGGGCACGACGACCCGACCGGTCCGGTCGACCGCCCCCCAACCCTCGCGGCGCACCGCGGCCAGCCCACGCCGGAACGGTCGTACCTCGGCGAAGTTCGGCGCGACCTGCACCGCCCCGGTCGCGTCGATCGCCGTCCAACCACCCTCGCCGACCACCCACGCCAGGCCGTCGCTGAACGGCTGCGCGGCCCGGAAGGACGGCGGGATCACCGTCGTACCGAGCAGGTTGATCAGCGACCAGCGGTCGGTGTCCGGCCGGCGGACCCAGGCCAACCCGTCGTGGAAGGGCTGCGCCTCGGCGTACCGGGCGGGGACGACCACGTCGCCGTCCTGGCTGGTGTAACCCCACAGCGACCCGTCCCGGTCCGGCAACGGGGGCCGGTCCCGGTCGAGCACCTCGTCCCGACCCCGGGGGTACGCCCCGAAGCCATCCGCCTCGGCCCGGACGGTGACCGCGTCGAGGGCGACCCGGACCCGGTCCAGCAGTTCGGCGTCGCTCGCGCCGCGCAGGTCGAGCGCCTTCTCGAAGTGCTCGCACGCCTCCATGAGCCGCCCCTGGTCGTAACACGACCGCCCGGCGTGCTCGTGCAGCGCGGCCCGTAGCCGGTCGGGCAACTCGACCGAGTTGGCCTGGGCGAAGAGCTGGTCGGCCTCGGCGAAGTCGCCGCGCCAGCGCAGCACGTGGGCCAGCCGGGCCTGGGCCAGCGCGGTCCGGCGCAGCTCGCCGGTGGCCTCGGCGTAGGTGAGGGCGAGCCGACCGTCGGCCAGCGCGTCGTCCAGGTCGCCGAGGATCCGCGAGGTCACCGCCCGCAGGCTGAGCAGCCGGGCCCGGGCACGGTTGTCGACCGCCGAACCCAACTTCTCGGTCAGCCGCCGACGGATGGCCCGCAGGTCGTCGGGCTCCGTCAGCTCCTCGCGCAGGGAGACCGGGTCCAACCGCCACCGGTACGCGGCCAGCACCTGCTCCGGGTCGCCCGGGTCGGCCAGCGACGGGCGGGTCACCACCGGCGGTGCTTCGTCGGGTGGCGGGGACACCTGCTCGTGCTCCCCGTCCGGGCCGCTCCTCGGGCCGGGTAGGGCCGACGCCGGCGGCTCGGAGGCCGACGCTGCCGACGCCGGCGGCGCGGACGTCGGCGCTGGCGGTCCGGAGACCGGCGCCACCGACGCTGGCGGTCCGGACGTCGGCACCACCGACGCCGGCGGTCCGGAGACCGGCGCTGCGGCGGGCGGTGCTGTCGAGGCCGGTGGCGCGGATACGGGCGCTACGGAGTACTGCTGCGGTGAGGCGGGTGGTGCGGACACCGGAGCTGCGGTCGATGCCGGCGGTGCGGAGACGGGTGCCGCGGGTGGCGCCGATACCGGTGGGGCCGGAGGTACGGAGACCGGTGTGACCGAGATCGGCGGTGCGGAGAACGGCGGTGCCGAGACGGGCGGGCTCGTGTCGTCCGCAGCCGTGACATGCGTCGCCGCGTCGCCCCGCCACTCGTCGACTGGCGAGCCGTCCGCCGGGCTCGCGCTCGGGTCGTCGATCGCGTCCGTCGGCTCGGCGGGTGGCGCGAGTTCGTCCGTCGGGTCGTGCTCGACCGACTCGGTGTCCGCGCTGGGCGACGCGGCGAAGGGCTGCCGGTCGGCGTCGAGGTCGGCTTCGGTTCGCTGATGGGGCATCGCGACAGGTACGCCGGAGACGGGCTGGTCGCCATCCACAGCTTCCGTGTCGAAGCCGGGCTGCGGGTCGTCGTCCAGGTCGTCCGCCCAGAGCCGCGGGGCACCGGAGACCGGGTGGGCGGGCGGCGCGGAGACCGGGTCGAACGCGTCGTCCGGTGCCGACCCGCTGGCGTGCTCGTCGGCCACATCGAGATGGGTGTCGGCTGCCGGCGTCGACGTCTGCGCGTCCGGTGTCGAGGAGAGGTCGGGGTCGCCGGCCACGTCGTCGACCGGGTCGAACGACCGCTGGTCCGTCGCAGGCTCGGCGTGGTCGGATTCGGCGGGCTGAGCGGGGCTGAACCACGCCTCCGGCCCGCGGGTATCCGGGACGTCGTCCGGCTCGTGAACGGGCGCCACCGGCTCTTCCACGGGCGGCGGGGGTACGTAGCGGCGCGGCGTACCGGGGGCCGGCGGGAGCACCGGCTCGACCTCCGCCGCCGGTGGCTGCGGGGCCGCCGGTGGCGGAGCCACCGGGGTCGGATCGGCCGGAGGCGGGTCGGACCGCGTCGCCGACGGCGGAGGTGCCTGCCAGGTGGGCGGCGGGGCCACCGACGGGCGGGCGTCCGCCGTCGCTGCCGGTCGCTCCGGTGGGTACGGGCGCTGCTGCGCGGCCGGTCGATCCGGCGCGGCCGGTCGATCGGCGGGGTGCGGCCGCTCGGCCGTGGGCGAGCGGTCCGGGGAGGTCGGCCGTCGGTCGGTCGGTGGGGTACCGGCCAACGGGTCGCCGACCCGACGGCGGTCCGGGCCCGGCTCCTCGCCGCGCCGCTGGTCCGCCGGACGGTCCCGGCTGTCCGGCCCGGGGTAACGCGGCGGCGGAGCGGGATGCGGTCCGGATGCCGGTGGCGGTTCGGCCAGCGGCCGGCGTCCCGATGCTGGTGGGGCGTCCGAGCGCTCGTCGGCACCGGGTGGGTCCACCGGCGCGGGCAGGTACTCCAACCGCAGGCGCGCGGCGGGTGGCCCCGAGACTGGCCGGTCGGAGGCGGGCGAGACCGGGACGGCCGACACCGGTCGGTCCCAGCCGCGGGCGGCGGGGGAGTCGGGTGCTGGCGACACCGGTCGTTGCGGGGAGGCCGGGGCGGCTGACACCGGTCGGTCCCAGCCACGGCTGGCGGGGGAGTCGGGTGCTGGCGACACCGGTCGCTCCGGGGAGACCGGCATGGCGCGGTCGGAGGCGGGCGGCGCCGTGGCGGCCGGGCGTACCTGTCGCTCGTCGTACCGTGCCGGAGTGGCCGTCGGGCGCTCGTCAGGCCGGGACGGCGTGGCCGCCGGCCGGTCGGGCCGGGCGGCCGGGCGCGGCGACATGCCCGGCTCGGCGCCGCGGTACGGGTCGGTGCTGCGGTACGGGTCCGTGCTGCGGTACGGGTCCGTGCTGCGGTGCGGGTCCGTGCTGCGGTGCGGGTCGGGGCTGCCGTATGGGTCGGTGCGGTGCGGGTCCGTGGTGCGGTGGCCGGGCTCCCGGGTGCGGTCCGAGGTGCGGTCCTGGCGCACCGGCCCCGGTGCTGGCCAGGGCAGACTGCCGTCCGACCGTTGGCCCGGCTGCGGCCGGGGCTCGCGGTACGCGTCCTCACGGGGTGCGTCGTCGCGGTACCCGTTGTCGCGGTACCCGTCCGGGCGGGCCTGCTCGCGGGGTCGCCGGTCCGGGTACGCCTCGGCGCGGGCCGCCGCCTCCCGGGGCTGCTGCCGGTGCGGGTCGGTGTCGGGCCGCCGCCGGTCGTCGTCGAGGCGTGGTTGGTCGGGCAGGTCCGGCTCGGGGCGACGCCGTCGCCCACCGTTGGGTGAGGGCGCTGCGCCGATCCCCTCGTCCGCGCGGTAGCGCGGCTCCGGGCGGCGCAGGTCGTCTGCGGCCCGGTCCGGGTACCCGTCGGCGCGGTATCGCGTGCGGCCGTCCACTGATGCCCACGGGTCGACCCCGTCGGCGACGCGGCCGTCGTGGTCGCGGCTGGGTCGGACGCCGTACCCGTCGGCGGTGTGCCGTTCGTGACCAGCGGCGGGCCGTTCCGGCGTGCCGCGCCGACGTGGTGTGTCGTCCGGCTCGGGCACCCAGCCGGGTTCGGGTCGGGGCGCGGGGGAGACCGGCGGAGATCCCCGGTAACCCCGATCCCGCTCGGCGGGCTCCTGCCGGGGGCCGCGGCTGTCGTACCGCTCGGGGTTGGGCTGGTCCCGATGCCAGGCGGCTTCCCGAGCGGGACCTCGCTCGTCGGCGGGGCGTCGGTCGGACCAGGCGGTCCGTCGGTCCGACTCGGGCGAGCGGCGGTCGTCGCGGCGGGGTGGCTCGGGCAGCGGACGACGGTACGGCTCGTGGTCGTAGTGGCGGGAGTCAGCGCTGTCGGGCCGGCCGTAGGTGGACGCGTCGGCCGCGAGCTCGTCGCTGCGGAGTCGGCTGTATGCCGACGCCTCGCCCGGCTCGTCGTCGGCCCAGGAACGGCCGTGAGGTGCCTGTTCCGCCGGTGGTTCGTCCGACCAGGACCGGCCGAGGTAGGTGCCGTCCGGGCGGGTGGGCGCCAGCGGCGGCACCTCGGCGCGACCGGACACCGTCGCGCGTCCGCGCGGTGGTGGTTGGTGCGGCAAGCCGATGTCGCCGGCGTAACGCTGGCCGGGGAACTGGGGGTGCCACTCGGTGGTCGGCTCGACCACCCAGGACGGTTCGTTCGGGTCTGACCACCGGTCGGTGTAGCGGCCGTTCATCCGTCGAGCCCGTCGCCACACCCGGCCGCTCGGCCGATTCTCGCCGGGGGTGAGGTGTCCGCAGCCGCCGTCGGGTGACCGCTGGGCGTCCGGTCGCCGCCTGCCACGCCCCGGTGGCCGGCTCGCGTCCGCTCGCTCACGCGTTGTCACCTCGTTGCAAATTGTCGCGCTGGGGCCACACGCGCCGGTCAGATCGCCGATCCGGCAGGCCGTGGCTGCGGATGGAGGGTAACGGCGTGGGCTCGCTCACCGCCACTGTGGTGCCGCCCACCGGCGCAAACGTTATCCCATTGGTTTCGGACATTTGGTCCTATAAGCGAATCTGGACTTCGACCTTACCGCACTGAAGGACCAGCTGGCTGCGGCGGGATCGCCGTCCTCGTTCAGGGGTGCTCCATGACGAGGACGGCGAACGTACCGGGAGCGAGCGCCTCGTAACGGTGCGGGGCGTCGCCGGGGAACGTGGCGTAGTCGCCGGGTTCGAGTTCGACCGGTGCCGCCTCGGGCCCCACCCGCAGCCGGCCGGCGGCGACCACCACGTGCTCGATACTGCGCGGGGTGTGTCCGGGCCCGGCCCGCACCGCGCCGGGCTCGAGCCTGATCAGGTAGACGTCCCGGCGCAGGTGCGCCGCACCGGCGCTGAGCAGCGTTCCGCTGAAGTCGGCCTGCTCCGAGCGGACGTGCGGCCCGTCCCCGGCCCGGATGACCCGTACGCCGTCGTCGACGGGCTCCACCAGCCGGCTGAACGGCACACCGAGGGCGACGCCCAGCGCCCAGAGTGTCTCCACACTCGGGTTTCCGGTGCCCGACTCCAGTTGGGAGAGGGTGGACTTCGCCACCCCCGCTCGGCGGGCCAGCTCGGTCAGCGAGATGCCGACCCGTTCCCGCTCCCGGCGCAGGGCTGCGGCGATGGTGGCCAGGGGGGCAGCCGGTTCCGAAGGCATGCCTTCGCTCCATTGGTCACATGTTCGGTCTGTCGAACAACGACCCGTTCAGCATGAAGAACGCACGACAAGATCAGCGCAGTTACGGCGAAACTGCTGCCCCGCAGATGTCTGAGGCAGCAGTTTCGCTGATGGTGCGCGGATCGTGGAGCTGTGGGACGGCCCTCCCGCGGGTCAGACCTTGTCGCCCAGCTTGACCTGGGGCGCCGGAGCGCGCATCCGGCGGAAGGTGATCGACCGCATGACCGCGTAGAGGAAGAGCGAGCCCATCCGCTGGTCGGTCTTCGGGAAGCGCTCCCGGACCAACTTGCTGATCTTGCGGCAGATCAGCACCGAGTCGACGACCACACCCAGCGCCAGCGCTCCCCAGAGCACGTTGGAGATCAGCCGGACCACCGGCGGCATGGCCGCGTTAGACCCGACCAGCACGATCAACGCGCCGCCGAAGAACCAGGTGCCGACGGTACGCCGGGAGTCGACCACGTTGCGGGCCAGCAGCCGTTCCGGGCCACGGTCGCGGGGGCCACCCTCGCGGCGGAACTCCGACGCCGCCTCGGCGCGCAGTTGCCGGCGGCGCTCCCGCTCCTCCTCCTTGGTGAGGGGACGGGTGGGGCCGGCCGGCCGACGGCCGACGGTCGGCCGCTTGGGCGTCTCCCGACCCTTGGCCGGGGTGTAACCCCGGGAACGCTCAGCGGTCTCCTCGGGGGTCACCGAGGTGACGGCCTCGTCGACGAGGTCGGTGGACTTGCGGCGAAAGAGCGACGGCACGCGGCAAGGGTAGCCAACGGTCCGCGCCCGGTGCACATCGCGGTACAGCGGCCGACGGCTCCAGGTCGCAGCGCGACCTGGAGCCGTCGTAGCCGAACGATGGGTGAGCGACGTTACGGACGCTCGGCGTGCGCGCCCAGGTCGGCGAGCTTCGCCTCGAAGTCCTCGTAGCCCCGGTTGATCAGGTCCACGCCGTACACCCGGGAGGTGCCCTCGGCCGCGAGCGCCGCGATCAGGTGGCTGAACCCGGCCCGCAGGTCCGGGATGACTAGGTCGGCGGCGTGAAGCTTGCTCGGCCCGGCGATCACGGCGGAGTGCTTGAAGTTACGCCGGCCGAAGCGGCACGGCGTGCCGCCGAGGCAGTCCCGGTAGACCTGGATGTTGGCGCCCATCGAGTTGAGCGCCTCGGTGTAGCCCAACCGCTGCTCGTAGACCGTCTCGTGGACGATCGACAGGCCACGGGCCTGGGTCAGCGCCACGACCAGCGGCTGCTGCCAGTCGGTCATGAAGCCGGGGTGCACGTCGGTCTCCAGCGCCACCGCGTTCAGCTCGCCACCCGGGTGCCAGAAGCGGATGCCGCCCTCCTGACCCGGGTCGCCCAGCTTCGGCGCGCGGGCGTCGGTGACCTCGTACTCGCCGCCGACCGAGCGGAAGATGTTCAGGAAAGTCATCATGTCGGCCTGCTGAGCGCCCAGGACCTCGACGTGACCACGGGTGGCCAGGGCGGCGGCCGCCCAGCTCGCCGCCTCGATCCGGTCCGGGATCGGCCGGTGGGTGTAGCCGTGCAGCTTGGGCACGCCCTGAATCTCGATCACCCGGTCGGTGTGGACCTTGATGATCGCGCCCATCTTTTGCAGGATGCAGATCAGGTCGATGATCTCCGGTTCCACCGCGGCGTTGCGCAGCTCGGTGACGCCCTCGGCCATCACGGCGGTCAGCAGCACCTGCTCGGTGGCGCCGACGCTCGGGTACGGCAGGGCGAACTTGGTGCCGTGCAGCCCGTTCGGCGCGGACAGGTGCAACCCCTCGGGCCGCTTCTCGACAGTCGCGCCGAACTCGCGCAGCGCCTGAAGGTGGAAGTCGATCGGGCGCGGGCCGATGTGGCAGCCGCCCAGATCCGGGATGAACGCGTGCCCGAGGCGGTGCAGCAGCGGGCCGCAGAACAGGATCGGGATCCGGCTGGAACCGGCGTGCACGTTGATCTGGTCGGTGCTGGCGCTCTCCACGTTCGCCGGGTCGAAGACGAGCTCGCCGTCCTCGGTGCCGTCGGTGACCTTGACGCCGTGCAGGCCGAGCAGACCTCGCACCACCTCGACATCGCGGATCTTCGGCACGTCGAACAATCGGCTCGGGCTGTCGCCGAGGAGCGCGGCGACCATCGCCTTCGAAACGAGGTTCTTCGCGCCGCGCACGCGGATCCGCCCTTCGAGCGGAGTGCCGCCGTGCACAACCAGGACGTCGTCGGTCAACGCAACCTCCAGCGCGTCGGTGCTGCTGTGTTGATGGTGGGGAGCCTGAACGTCGTCGCTACCCCGGATGCGGCCACATCGAAACGGCTCGCGTGTGTCGTCGCTTGGGCAGCATAGCCCTCGGTGACGAAAAAGGACTCGGTCACATCGGCGTGTGTGGCACTAATCGGTGATCCGGCACTTTTGCGTACCAAGAGCGCTACGGATCGTGATCAGGGCGCCGTCGGCGGCGGGGTGTCAGCGCCGGGCAACGCGAGCATCTGATCAAGCGCCACCCGGGCGTGGTGCGCGGTGTCGGCGTCCACCGTGATCTGGTTGACCACCCGGCCCGCGACCAGCTCCTCCAGGGCCCAGACCAGGTGCGGCAGATCGATCCGGTTCATCGTCGAGCAGTAGCAGACGGCCTTGTCCAGGAACATGATCTGCTTGTCCGGGTGCGCCAGCGCGAGCCGGCGGACCAGGTTCAGCTCGGTGCCGAGCGCCCACGCCGAGCCGGCCGGAGCCGCCTCGATGGTCTTGATGATGTATTCGGTGGACCCGACGTAGTCCGAGGCCGTGACCACCTCGTGCCGGCACTCCGGATGGACCAGGACGTTGACCCCGGGCACCCGCTCCCGTACGTCGTTGACGCTCTCCAGGGTGAACCGGCCGTGCACCGAGCAGTGCCCCCGCCACAGGATCATCTTGGCGGCGCGCAGCTGTTCCGGGGTGAGCCCGCCACCGGGCTTGTGCGGGTCGTAGAGCACGCAGTCGTCCAGCGACAGGCCCATCTCCAGCACCGCGGTGTTACGGCCCAGGTGCTGATCCGGCAGGAAGAGCACCTTCGACCCCTGCTCGAAGGCCCAGTCCAGGGCGCGCTTGGCGTTGGACGAGGTGCAGACCACGCCGCCGTTGCGGCCCACGAAACCCTTGATGTCGGCCGAGGAGTTCATGTACGTCACCGGGACCGTGTCGCCGGCGATGCCCAGCTCGGTCAGCGTGTCCCACGCGGCCTCGACCTGGCCCAGCACGGCCATGTCCGCCATCGAGCAACCCGCCGCGAGGTCCGGCAGGATCACCCGCTGGGTGCTGGTGGTGAGGATGTCCGCGCTCTCGGCCATGAAGTGCACGCCGCAGAAGACGATGTACTCCGCGTCCGGGCGGGCCGCGGCCTCCCGGGCCAGCTTGAACGAGTCGCCCGTCACATCGGCGAACTGGATCACCTCGTCGCGCTGGTAGTGGTGCCCCAGCACGAAGACCTTGCTGCCCAGCTTCGCCTTCGCGGCGGTGGCACGGGCCACCAGATCCGGATCGCTGGGCGCCGGCAGGTCGCCCGGACACTCGACGCCGCGCTCGGTGTCGGGGTCACTGCCCCGGCCGAGCAGCAGCAGAGCCGTCGCCGTGTTGGAGGGTTCCACCCAGGTCGAAGTCACGTAGCCCATGGTCCCACAGCGCGAGCGCGACGCAGCCTCGCTCGGTGTGGGCTGCCACACTGCTCGGCATGCGCGTGCTGCTCTGCCCGGACAAGTTCGCCGGCACCCTGTCCGCACCGGAGGTGGCCGCCGCCGTCGCCGCCGGTTGGCGCACCGTCACCGACGGAGACGATCTGCTGATCCGACCGCTCGCCGACGGCGGACCGGGCTTCGTGGAGGTGCTCTCCGAGGCCCTCGGTGGCCGGCGGGTGCCGGTGTCGACGGTCGATCCGCTGGGCCGGCCGGCGGCCGGTGAGATCCTGCTCACCGCCGACGGCTCGACCGCCTACCTGGAGAGCGCTCAGGCGTGCGGGCTGCACCTGCTCTCCCCGGCCGAGCGCGACCCGAAGGCCACCACCTCGTACGGGCTGGGTCTGTTGGTGGCCGCCGCGGTGGAGAGCGGTGCCCGCACCGTGGTGATCGGGCTGGGTGGTTCCGGCACCAACGACGCCGGCGCCGGAATGCTGGCCGCGCTGGGCGTGACCCCCCTCGACCAGGGCGGCGCCGCTCTGCCGTACGGCGGGGCGGCGCTCGCCGCCGTCGACGCGCTGGACGGCGCGCCCCGACTGCGTGGCGTCCGGCTGGTCGCGGCCACCGACGTGGACAACCCCCTGCTCGGCCTGCACGGCGCCAGCAACGTGTTCGGCCCGCAGAAGGGCGCCGACCGCGCCGACGTGTTACTGCTCGACGCGGCCCTGGAGCGTTTCGCGGCGGTGCTGGAAAAGGACCTGGCCGGCTGCCCGGCGGGGCTCGGCACGCTGCCCGGGGGCGGGGCCGCCGGCGGCATCGGCGCGGCGCTCCTCGCCCTGGGCGGCGACTGCGAGTCGGGGATCGGCCTGGTCACCCGGGCCACCCGTCTCGACGACGCGCTGGACACCGCCGACCTGGTGATCACCGGTGAGGGGTCGTTCGACCACCAGTCGCTGCGTGGCAAGGTCGTCGCCGGGGTGGCCGGCGCCGCCCGCGACCGGGGAGTGCCCTGCGTGGTGGTGGCCGGGCAGGTGAGCACCGGCCGGCGGGAGGCCGCCTCGGCCGGGGTTACCGACGCGTACAGCCTGGTGGAGCACTTCGGCGGCGAGGAGCGCGGCGGGCTCGACCCGGCGCTGAGCCGGCCCGCGGAGGGGCTGCGCGAGCTGGGGGCCCGGCTGGCCCGGCAGTGGAGCCGCTGAGCGTCTCGGCCGCCCGTGCGCCCGCCCCGACCGGGGTCGACCTGCGGCGGGGGTCACGCCACGCGGGTGGGCCCGGCCAAGGCGGCGTACGATCGGTTGAGGACCACAACCGGGAATCACTGGACGGCGTGCGACGTTGGCCAGTGCGTCCGGACCCAAACCGCGCAGGGAGACTTCCACGTGACCACGCCAGCGCAGACCGAGTCGACCGAGGCCAAGGCCCCTACTTCCGTCGTCCTCACCGACGTCGCGGCGCAGAAGGTCAAGGCCCTGATCGAGCAGGAGGGCCGCGACGACCTGCGGCTCCGCGTCGCCGTGCAGCCGGGCGGCTGCTCCGGCCTGCGGTACCAGCTCTTCTTCGACGAGCGTTCGCTCGACGGTGACGTCGTGACCGACTTCGGTGGTGTCGAGGTCGTCGTCGACCGGATGAGCGCCCCGTACCTGTCCGGCGCGACGATCGACTTCGCCGACCGGATCGACGCCCAGGGCTTCACCATCGACAACCCCAACGCGGGCAGCTCCTGCGCCTGCGGTGACTCGTTCAACTGAGTCACACCACACATCAGCGACGATGGGGCCGTTCTTCGGGACGGCCCCATCGCCGTACCGGTCGGCTGTCGCACCGGTCCCGCAGGGGCCGTGGCGGGATGGTTGCCGTTGTCCGACCGAGCGGTGACCATCGCGTTGCCGTCCCGGTAGGCTGACCGCGCCCTGCTCCCGACCCTGAGGGTTGACATGAAGATCGCCGTCACCGGCTCGATCGCCACCGATCACCTGATGAGTTTCCCCGGTCGCTTCGCCGACCAGCTCATCGCCGATCAACTGCACAAGGTGTCCCTCTCCTTCCTGGTGGACGACCTGGTGCTCCGCCGCGGCGGCGTGGCGGCGAACATCTCCTTCGGGATGGGTCAGCTCGGGCTGCGCCCGGTGCTGCTCGGCGCGGTCGGCGCCGACTTCGCCGACTACCGCTCCTGGCTGGAGCGCCACGGTGTGGACTGCGACTCGGTGCACATCAGCGAGGTGGCGCACACCGCCCGCTTCGTCTGCACCACCGACACCGACATGTGCCAGATCGCGTCGTTCTACGCCGGTGCGATGAGCGAGGCCCGCAACATCGAGCTGGCCCCGGTCGCCGACCGGCTCGGCGGTCTGGACCTGGTGCTGGTCGGCGCGAACGACCCCGAGGCGATGCTGCGCCACTCGGCCGAGTGCCGCACCCGCGGGTACGCCTTCGCCGCCGACCCGTCCCAGCAACTCGCCCGGATGCCCGGCGAGGACGTGGTGGCGCTGATCGAAGGCACCGAGTACCTGATGACCAACGACTACGAGAAGTCGCTGCTGCAGAGCAAGGCGCAGCTCAGCGACGACCAACTGCTGGACCTGGTCAAGGTACGGGTCACCACGCTGGGCAAGCACGGTGTGGAGATCGCCGGGCGCGGCATCGACCCTATCCACGTACCGATCGCGCGGGAGATCCGGGCGGTCGACCCGACCGGCGTCGGCGACGGCTTCCGGGCCGGCTTCTTCGCCGCGCTCTCCTGGGGCCTGGGCCTGGAACGCGCCGCCCAGGTCGGCTCGCTGCTGGCCACGCTGGTCCTGGAGACCGTCGGTACCCAGGAGTACGACGTCCGCCGCGACCTGTTCGTCAAGCGCCTCGCCGAGTCCTACGGTGACGCCGCGGCAGAAGAGGTCCGCCCCCACCTCCTCCCGGCCTAGCCGCCCAGCCCTCGGCCCCCGCCCCCGCCCCTCGCCCCTCGCCCCTCGCCCCCGCGATCTTGCACTTTCTGTCGCCGTTTCGCGGCTTCTGCGCACGTTAGTCCCCGCAGATACTGCAAGATCGCGTGGGCGAGGGTGAGGTAGGGCGGGGTGTGGGGACGGAGTTCAGCTCGCGCCGCCCCGCCTGTGCGGAGTACGGGGTGCGGGGTGCGGGGTGCGGGGTCCGAGGGTGCGGGGTGCGGGTCCGGGGGTGCGGGTCCGGGAATGCGGGGGTGCGGGGGTGCCGGGTAGGGGCGCGGCGGAAGCGTGGGGTTACTGGGTTCGGCGGATGTCGTAGGCGGGGCCTTCGGGGGCGTTGACCGGGCCGAGGAACTCCTGACCGCGCATCCGGCACCAGGCGGGGAAGTCGACCGCCGCTGCCGGGTCGTCGGCCAGTACCCGGACCACGGTGCCGACCGGCACCTCGGGCATCCGACGCGCCGCAGCGATCACCGGCAGCGGGCAGCGTTGCCCCCGGCAGTCGATCACCTCGTCGGGCATCGTCACAGCCCCACCACCCCGGCCTCGGCGCGCAGCCCGGCGACGATCCCCGGCAGTTCGGTCAGGAACCGCTCCACGTCCGCCTCGGTCGTCTCCCGGTGCAGGCTGACCCGCACGTTGCCGTGCGACAGCACCCCCATCGCCTCCAACACGTGCGACGGACGCAACGTGGACGACGTGCAGGACGAGCCGGACGACACGGCGAAGCCCCGCCGGTCCAGGGCGTGCAGCAACGCCTCCCCATCCACGTACAGGCAGGAGAAGGTCACCAGGTGCGGAAGCCGGAGCACCGGATCGCCGACCACCTCCACGTCGGGCACCTCCGCCGCGACCCGCTCCCGGACCCGGTCCACCAGGGCGGCCAACCGGGTCGCCTCGGCCGCCGCGTCGGCCGCCGCCGCCCGCAGGCTCGCCGCCGCCGCCACGACCGCCGGCAAATTCACCACCCCGGGGGTACGTCCGCTCTCCCGCTCGTCGGCCGGCCAGGGTGACTCCCAGCGAGTGCCCTTGCAGACCGCCAGCACCCCCACGCCTGGTGGCCCACCCCACTTGTGGGCGCTCGCCGTGAGCACCGACCAGCCGGCCGGCAGGGGCACCCGGCCCACCGACTGTGCCGCGTCCACGTACAGCGGCACACCCACGTCGGCGCAGGCCGCCGCCGCCTCGGCGACCGGCTGCACCGTCCCCACCTCGTGACTGGCGGTGATCAACGCGGCCAGCGCGACCCCAGGGGCCCGAACGGCGGTCGACCACGCGGTCAGGTCCAGCCGGCCCAACCGGTCGACCGGCACCGCGGCGGCCGTCCCGCCTGCGCCGACGTGTCGTTCCGCAGCGTGCAGCACCGCCGAGTGCTCGATCGCCGAGTGCACCAGCGTCGAGCCGACCCGGCGTCGCCCCGCCAGGCCGCCGAGGACCGCGCCGTGGGCCGCTGTCGTACCACTGGGGGTGAAGGAGACCTCGTCGGCGCGGACGCCGAGCGTCACCGCGGTGGCCTCGCGGGCGGCGTCGAGCAGTTGCCGGGCCCGGCGGGCCTGCGTATACAGCTTGCCCGGATCGGCCCAGCCGTCGTCGAGCGCGGCCAGCAGAGCCTGCCGCGCGACCGGATGCATCGGCGCGGCGGTCGCCGCGTCCAGGTAGACCGGGGATGCGCTCACAGACCCGCCTTCGTTCGCGACTGCGGGGCTCGCAACCCCGGCTCACTCCTCGCGCTCACAGACCCGCCTTCGTTCGCGACTGCGGGGCTCGCAACCCCGGCTCACTCCTCGCGCTCACAGACCAAGACGCTATCGCGGCGGTATGCCTAGGATCCCCCCGATGGGGGTCGGACAGTGACCCCACCACGGCCGAGTCCGTCATGGTCGAGTAATCTGCGACCGTCGGTGACGCCTTTGCCGCGGGTGCTGAGGAAAGACGCACCGCGGCGCGCTAGGGAGGCAGGACCAGGTGGTCGCAAGGAGTTCGGAGGTACGGCCGTCGGCCGTACGGCACAGCGCTTCCCCAGGGGTTGGTGGACGCCGGGGGCGTGGTGCTGGTCGCCTGGCCGGGCTCGGTCTCGGTGGCGTGGCGTTGCTGGTTCTGCTCACGGGCTGTGACGTCGGTCAGACGTTCCACGGCTTCGGCTGGCCGCAGGGCGGCATCTCGCCGGAGTCCAAGCGGATGTACGACCTGTGGATCGCCTCCTGCATCGCCGCGCTCGCGGTCGGCGTCTTCGTGTGGGGCCTGATCTTCTGGTGCGTCGTGCGCTACCGCAAGCGTGGCAACGCGCTGCCGGTGCAGACCCGCTACAACATGCCGATGGAGTTCCTCTACACCATCGCGCCGATCCTGATCGTCTCCGTGCTCTTCTACTACACGGCGATCGTGCAGACCGACGTCGACAAGTTGTCGAAGAACCCTGACGTCACGGTCGAGGTCGTCGCGTTCAAGTGGAACTGGCAGTTCAACTACCGGGACGGCCAGGGCACGGAAGCCCGCACCACCGCGTCGACGCTCGGCACCAGTGAGGTCATCCCGGTGCTGGTGCTGCCGACCAACCGGTCCATCCGGTTCGAGGAGACCAGCCGCGACGTCATCCACTCGTTCTGGGTGCCGGAGCTGCTCTTCAAGCGGGACGTCATGCCGGGCAAGATCCGCAACGTGTTCGAGGTCTCGAGCCTGGACGCCGAGGGCGCCTACGTCGGGCGCTGCGCCGAACTGTGCGGCAGCTACCACGCGTTCATGAACTTCGAGCTGCGGGTGGTCTCGCCGGAGAAGTACGACCAGTTCCTCGCGGCGAAGCAGAGCGGCAAGTCCACCCAGGATGCGCTGTCCGCGATCGGTGAGCAGCCGTACGCGACGACCACGCAGCCGTTCGACACGCGGCGGACGCAGGACAACTTCAACCCGGACGACGTTCCGGCCCGCACGGGAAGCTGAGGCAGCCGCATGAAGACCGAGTGGCGTATCTTCCTGATCATCGCCGGGTTCCTCTTCGGCGCCACCATCCTCTACGGTGCCTGGACGAACGGTGCGTCGGGCGGCATCGAGTGGGTCGGCACCGTCGCCCTGCTGCTCTCGTTCCTGCTCTGCTCGATGTGCGGTGGCTTCTTCTGGTTCGTCTCCCGCCGCATCGACCTGCGCCCGGAGGACCGCCCGGACGCCGAGATCGCCGACGGCGCTGGTGAGGTCGGCTTCTTCAGCCCGGGCAGCTACTGGCCGTTCGGTCTGGCGCTGGCCGCCGCGATCGCGGCGCTCGGCATGGTGTTCTGGCAGTACTGGCTGATCGGTGCCGGCCTGCTGGCCGTCGTCTTCTCCGCCTGTGGGCTCCTGTTCGAGTACTACAGCGGCACCCGGCGTACCGCCGAGCACTGACCCACCCGGTCGCCGTCGCGACCGACCCGGCACGACGAAGGCCCGTTCCCCGAGTGGGGGAGCGGGCCTTCGGTCATGCGCCACCCCGCCGGGGTGAGCCTGCGGTCGGGCGGTGCCTGTGGTCAGGCGGCGCGGCGGTGGGCGGGTCGGCGGCGGGCGGCCAACCGGGTGACCGGGACGGCGAACGCGCTGACCACCACGGCGGCACCGCAGCCGGTGCAGATCAGCTCGGGACAGTCGGCGCCGTGGCCGTCGACGCAGGGCGGCGGCTCGAACGGCGCCACGCCCTCACAGACGTCGCAGTAGAGATCGCGGTGCGACACGGGCGTCTCCTCTCACGTGAGGCGAACCGCCCCCGGATGCGACAGTGACGCACCGACGGCAGCAGAAAACTACTCAGCTGTAGTTTCCCAGACGGGTCCGACAAATCTCCGCGCACCGTCGTCCGCTCGCCGGCATCCGCGCGTGATCCACCCGATTTCGATGACGTCGGGGCGTTGGAGCGGCCCTGACACCACGGCTTCAAGGAATCCGAGGTGATCATGCCCGAGACGGTGCCGCCGGGTCCGGTGGTGCTGAGGTCAGGCGACGGCGTTGGCGGTGGCGATCCAGCGGTCCAGGGTGGCGGCGGCCGCGCCGGAGTCGATCGACTCGGCGGCACGGGCCAGGCCGGCGCGCAGCGCCTCGGTCAGGTCGCCGTCCAGCGGGCCCTGGGTGGCCAGCGCCGCCGCCGCGTTGACCAGCACCGCGTCCCGGACCGGGCCCTTCTCGCCGGCTAGCAGGCGACGAGCCACACCCGCGTTGTACGCGGCGTCACCGCCGCGCAGGTCCGCCAGGGTGGACCGGGGTACCCCCAGGTCCGTCGCGTCCAGCACGACCTCGCGTACGGTGCCGCCCTGGGCCGCCCAGATCCGGGTGGGCGCGGCGGTGGTGAACTCGTCCAGCCCGTCCTCGCCGCGCATCACGATCGCCGAGTCGCCACGGGCCGCGAACACGCTGGCCATGACCGGGGCCATCCGCAGGTCGAAGCAGCCGACCGCGCCGGCGCGGGGGCGGGCCGGGTTGGTCAGCGGGCCGAGGAAGTTGAAGAAGGTGGGCACACCCACCTCGCGGCGGACCGGGCCGGCGTGCCGCATCCCTGGGTGGAAGCGGGCCGCGAAGCAGAACCCGATGCCGGCCTCCTCGACACAACGGGCAACCTGCTCCGGGCCGAGATCCAGCGGGATGCCGAGGAATTCCAGCAGGTCGGCGGTGCCGCACAGGGAGGAGGCGGCCCGGTTGCCGTGCTTCACGACACGGACGCCCGTGCCGGCGACCACCAGCGCCGTCATCGTGGAGATGTTCACCGTGTGGGCGAGGTCACCGCCGGTGCCGACCACGTCGAGCGCGGTGCGGCGCAGCTCCTCGGGGAGCACCACCGGGACCGCGCGACCGAGCATCGCCTCCACCAGGCCGGCCAGCTCGGCGGGCGTCTCACCCTTGGCCCGCAGCGCCACGGCGAAGGCGGCGATCTGCGCCGCGCTCGCCGAGCCGGTCATGATCTCGTCCATCGCCCAGGCGGTGTCGGCGGTGGAGAGTTCGTCGCCGCGCAGCAGCGTGTTGAGCAGGTGCGGCCAGGTCCGATCGCCCATGGCGGGCCTCCCGAGCATGCGAAGTGCGGGTGGGCTGGAACCGGCGCCGACGAGATCCGGCGCCGTGGGGGGTGCCGGAGGAGCGGGGGACGTCAGGCGGGTGCGTGCGTCCGCAGCAGCTCGGCCACCGTGCCGCCGGTGGTCACCGGGTCGAGCGGGTGCACCAGCGTCGCGTCGACCTCGGCGTACGCGGCGAGCCATCGGTCCGCGGCGCGGGCGATCACCAGGCAGGTCGGGGGAGCGTCGTCCCGGTCGTCCTTGATCTGCCGGGCGATGCCGATGCCTCCGCCCGGGCTCGCCTCACCGTCGAGCAGCAGCAGGTCGATCTCGTAGTCGTCGACCAGCCGGATGGTCTCCGCGTAGGTCGACGCCTCGACGAACTCGATCTGCAGACCGGGAGCGGGCCGGGTGCCGACGGCCATCCGCATCCGATCACGGACCTGCGGGTCGTCGCTGTAGAGCAACACGGTGCAAAGACGATCGGTCATGCCAGGACTCCGCTTCCACCTCGTAGCTGCCCGCAGATCGTACCGGTCGGCGTGACGTAGCCGACATCCCGCCCGACGTCGCGCGCCGGGCGTACCGTCCGGGCAGCTCACGCGGGCGCGGCGTCGGCGGCGCGTTCGCGGGCCTCCTGGCGGTCCAGCTCGCGGTCCACCCGCCGGGCCTCCCGTTCGGACTGCTTGACCCACTGCACCACCAGCACCGCGAGCATGGTCACACTGACGAATTCGCCACCGGCCCAGAGGATGCCGCCGGCGACCACCTGGTCCTGCCACGGGTCGGCCCAACCGAGGTTGAGCGACGGGTACCAGTCGCCGCCGAAGAGCGTGCTGCTCTGCATGATGGTGAGGCCGAGCACTGTGTGGAACGGCACGGAGAGCAGCATCAGCAGCGCACGCGCCGGGTACGGCCAGCGGCCGGGAAGCGGGTCGAGGCCGAGCAGCGGCCAGAAGAACACGCAGCCGGTCATGATGAAGTGCGCGTGCACCAGCTCGTGCGCCCAGGCGTGCTCGAGGGTGTAGCGGTACAGGTCACTGAAGTACAGCACGAACGGGTTGACCACGAAGATGGCGAACGCCACCAGCGGGAAGCTGTAGACCCGGGCGACACGGCTGTGCACGATCGCGAGCAGGCGCTTGCGTGGCCCGACCGGCAGGGTGCGCAGGGCCAGGGTCATCGGCGCGCCCAGGGCCAGGAAGATCGGCGCCACCATGGACAGCACCATGTGCTGGATCATGTGCACGGACAGCAGCGCGGTGTCGTACGCGTGCAGTCCGCTGACCGTGACGAGCGCGATGCCGCCCAGGCCGGGGCCGAGGAAGAACACGGTACGGGCGATCGGCCAGCGGTCGCCGCGCAGGCGCAGCCGGTACACCCCGTAGAGGTACAGGCCGGCGGCGAGCACCAGGCCGAGGGCCAGCCAGCTGTCCAGCCGGGTCTCGGTCAGCACCGCGCCGACGGTGAACGGCGGCGGGGCCGAGGTGGCGGCGAAGATCGGATCGACGTGCAGCACGCTTTTCAGGCTAGGCCAGGCGAACCGGACCCTGACGCTCGGGCCACGGAAGGCGCAGGTTTGCCACCCCGCTGATCGGCGGCCCCGGTCAGGGGCAATAATGACGGCGTGACTGCGGCCCCAGCCATTGACAAGAGCCGGATCCACTCTCTGACCCGACCAAACATGGTCAGCGTCGGGACGATCGTGTGGCTCTCCAGTGAACTCATGTTCTTCGCGGCGCTGTTCGCGATGTACTTCTCCATCCGCGCGGCTGCGCCGGAGCAATGGGAGAAGCACACCGAGGCGCTGAACATCCCGTACGCGACCACCTTCACGGTGATCCTGGTGCTGTCCTCGGTGACGTGCCAGCTCGGCGTCTTCGCGGCGGAAAAGGGTGACGTGCACGCGCTGCGGCGCTGGTTCACCGTCACCTTCGTGATGGGCCTGATCTTCGTCCTCGGCCAGCTGAACGAGTACCGGCACCTGGTCGCCGACGGCATCAAGATCAACGAAGACGGGTACGGGTCGGTGTTCTACCTGACCACCGGCTTCCACGGCCTGCACGTGACCGGTGGTCTGATCGCCTTCATCATCTTCATGGTCCGTACGACCATGGGCCGGTTCACTCCGGCGCAGGCGACCTCGGCGATCGTCGTGTCGTACTACTGGCACTTCGTCGACGTCGTGTGGATCGGGCTGTACGCCATGATCTACTGGCTCCAGTGATCTTGCGCGTCACATTCCGCGCTGCTGCTCCGTCCCCTGAGACAGGTCCAACCGGTTAAGGACACCGCTCATGACTTCTGACAACGACCGCCGACGCGGTCTGCTCGCGCGGTTGCGCGAGCGGCCCGCCGCGCGCAGCAGGGGCCGCCGCCGGCTGGGCGCCGCGGTCCGGCTGATCGCCGCGTTGATGCTCGCCGGTGGCGCGTACACCGTCTTCGCCCCGGGCGCCCAGGCGCAGGACAACCCGCAGCTGACCGGCGCCGCCGCCGAGGGCAAGGCGCTGTTCGACGTGAGCTGCGTGACCTGCCACGGCCGCAACGCCCAGGGCGTCGAGGGCCGCGGGCCGAGCCTGATCGGCGTCGGCGCGGCATCGGTCGAGTTCCAGGTCAGCTCCGGGCGGATGCCGCTGGCCCGCCAGGAGGCCCAGGCGCACCGCAAGCCCCCGGTCTTCACCGACGAGCAGACCCGTCAGCTGGCCCAGTACATCCAGGAGCTTGGCGGCGGCCCGGTCGTGCCCGAGGGCGACGACCTCCGCGAGGACGGCAACGTCGCCTCCGGCGGTGAGCTGTTCCGGATCAACTGCTCGCAGTGCCACGCCTTCGGTGGCGGCGGCGGTGCGCTGTCCTCGGGCAAGTTCGCCCCGAGCCTGCACCCCGCGACCGACCGCCAGATCTACGCGGCGATGTTGAGCGGCCCGCAGAACATGCCGGTGTTCGGCGACAACCAGCTCCGGCCCGAGCAGAAGGCCGACATCATCGCCTACATCCAGGAGACGCTGAAGCACGACCAGGACCCGGGTGGGTTCAACCTCGGACGGTACGGCCCGTCCACCGAGGGTTTGGCGATCTTCCTGGTCGGCATCGTCGCGCTCGTCTTCGCCAGCCTGTGGATCGCGGGTAAGTCGTGATCGAGCAGGCCATCCGACTCAGTGCTGTGGTGCCGCTCGGCGCCACCCGTAGCGAGGTGACGGCATGAGCACCCACCCCGAGCACCAGGCCTCAGAGGGCCCGGAGCCGCTCGATGTGAACGACCCCAGGCTCACCCGGTTCGACATCGTTCGTGAGGGCGCTCGTCGGGACGACATCGAGATCGTCCACTACGAGCCGCAGGTGCTGCCGGGCACCAAGGCGGAGCGTCGGCTGACCCGGGTGGTCGCCGGCTTCTTCCTGATCACCGGCCTGGCCGCGACCGCCTTCCTGGCCATCTACATCTGGTGGCCGTGGCAGTACGAGGCGGGCCGGGGCGGCGACAAGTTCTACACCCCGCTGCTCGGCTTCACCCTCGGCGTAGCCCTGCTCGCCGTCGGCTTCGGCATCCTGACCTGGGGCAAGAAGTTGCTGCCCAAGGAGGTCTCGATCCAGGACCGGCACGAGGGCCAGGTGGACTCCGAAGGCCGCACCATCACCGGCCAGACCATGCTCTACATGGCGGACGAGCTGGGCGTGAAGCGTCGCCCCCTGCTCGGCATCTCGCTGCTGGCCGGTCTCGCGCCGGTCGCCGCGGTCGCCGCGGCGCCGCTGGTCGGCGGTCTGATCTCGCAGCCGCACAAGAACAACCAGATGTTCACCACCGGGTTCTCCACGCCCGAGGGCGGCGAGCGGATCCGCCTGGTCCGCGAGGACGGCCGGCCGATCCGCCCGGCGGACATCAGCACCGGTGGGCAGATCACCGTCTTCCCCGGCATCGACCACGGCGTGAGCAACAGGCACGCCGACTCGCCGACGCTGCTGATCCACCTCCGCGACTCGGACGCGCAGGAGTCGCGCCGGGCCAACGAGAAGATCGGCCACGGCGACTACATGTGGGGCAACTACGCGGCGTTCTCCAAGATCTGCACGCACGCGGGATGCCCGGCCAGCCTGTACGAGCAGCAGACCAACCGGCTGCTCTGCCCGTGCCACCAGTCCCAGTTCCTGATCACCGACAACGCCCGGCCAGTCTTCGGCCCCGCCAGCCGGCGGCTGCCGCAGCTGCCGATCGAGGTGGACTCCGAGGGCTTCTTCGTGGCGAAGTCCGACTTCACCGAGACCGTCGGGCCTGATTTCTGGGAGCGGCCATGAAGCGTCGAAAGTTTGACCTTGCGGCGACGCCGGGCAAGGCCGCGGTGGGAGTGGACGACCGCTTCCAGGTGGCCACCCCGCTGCGCAAGCTGCTGAACAAGGTCTTCCCGGACCACTGGTCCTTCCTGCTCGGCGAGATCGCGCTGTTCTCGTTCGTCGTGCTGCTGCTGACCGGGGTGTTCCTCACCTTCTTCTTCGAGCCGGCGATGACCGAGGTGGTCTACGACGGCAGCTACGCGCCGTTGCAGGGCACCCCGATGTCCGCCGCGTACGCCTCCAGCCTGGACATCTCGTTCGATGTCCGGGGCGGTCTGGTGATGCGGCAGATGCACCACTGGTCGGCGCTGCTGTTCATGGCCGCGATCGTCGTGCACATGCTGCGGGTCTTCTTCACCGGCGCCTTCCGCAAGCCGCGTGAGACCAACTGGATCATCGGTTCGCTGCTGTTCTGGGTGGGCTTCCTGGCCGGCTTCAGCGGCTACTCGCTGCCGGACGACGGCCTGTCCGGCACCGGTCTGCGGATCGCCTCGGCGATCATGCTGTCCATCCCGGTCGTCGGCTCCTGGGTGACCTCGTCGATCTTCGGCGGCGAGTTCCCCGGCACGATCATCATCAGCCGGTTCTTCATCGCCCACGTGCTGCTCATCCCGGGTCTGCTGGTCGCGCTGATCAGCGTCCACCTGGGTCTGGTCTTCAAGCAGAAGCACACCCAGTGGCCCGGCCCCGGCCGGACCAACAACAACGTGGTCGGCGAGCGGATGTTCCCGCGGTACGCGCTGAAGCAGGGCGGCTTCTTCATGGTCGTCTTCGGCGTCATCGCGCTGATGGGCGGTCTGTTCCAGATCAACCCGATCTGGTTGTTCGGCCCGTACGAGGCGTGGGTGGTCTCGGCCGCCAGCCAGCCCGACTGGTACGTCATGTTCCTCGACGGGTCGACCCGACTCATGCCGGCCTGGGAAATCAACATCCCGCTCGGCGACGGGTACGTCATCCCGCCGCTGTTCTGGCCGACTGTCGTGCTGCCCGGCATCCTGGTGGGCCTGTCGACGATGTACCCGTTCCTGGAAGCCCGGCAGCTCAAGGACCGCAAGAGCCACAACCTGCTCCAGCGGCCTCGGGACGCTCCGGCCCGGACCGCCGTCGGCGCCATGGCCGTCTCGTTCTACATCGTGCTGACGCTCTCCGGCGCCAACGACGTGATCGCTGACAAGTTCCAGATCAGCTTGAACGCGATGACCTGGGCGGGCCGCATCGGCCTGCTGGTGGTCCCGCCGCTGGCGTACTACGTCACCTACCGGCTCTGCCTGGGTCTGCAGCAGCACGACCGGGAGGTGCTCGCGCACGGCGTGGAGACCGGCATCATCCGGCGCCTGCCGGACGGCCGGTTCGTCGAGGTGCACCAGCCGCTCAGCGCGTCCAACGGGCACGCTGACGGTCACGGCCAACTGGACTACGTCGGCTGGGTCGTACCCAAGAAGATGAACCGGCTGGGGGCCCTCGGCCCGGCCATCCGGGGCTTCTTCTACCCGATCGAGCGGCCGGTCGAGGCCCCGGTCTCGCCGGGGCACCCGCCGGTCGAGGCCCGACCCGAACGCGAGGAGATCGGCAGCGGCGAGAGCCGCCGCTGACCGCCCAGTCACACCATCGAAAGGGGCGCCCGCTGGATTCCGGTGGGCGCCCCTTCGTATCCACCCCTCCCGACCCATCCGGCCAGGAGTCGGACGGCCCCGACGGGACCGGTAGACCCCGCGCGACGGGCGATCGCAGGAATAACCCCGGTGAGCTGGGTATGCGTGCGGTCCAACGTCTCAAGGGGGGGAAGCATGTTGGGTATCAAACGCCTCGGCCTGTTGGCCGCGCTGGTACTTGTCGGTGTCGCGCCGGCCGCGGCCGCGCAGGCCGCGGCACAGCCGTCAACGCAGGACACCCAGTACCTGCAGGCGGTACACCAGGTCAACCTGTTCGAGATCACCGCTGGTGACCTGGCTCAGCAGAAGGGTCAGGACCAGGGGGTCAAGGACCTGGGCGCGATGCTGAAGACCGACCACACCCAGCTCGACCAGACGGTGCAGCAGACCGCGTCGCAGCTCGGGGTGGAACTGCCGAACGAGCCCACCGCCGATCAGCAGGCGGTCATCGACAAGCTGAACAACGCCAGCGGCGCGGAGTTCGACCGGCTCTGGGTGACCAGTGAGCTGGCCGGTCACGTCCAGTCCATCCAGGCCACCCAGACGGAGATCTCGCAGGGCTCCGAGCAGTCGGTGGTCCAGTTGGCGCAGACGGCGCTTCCGACGCTGCAGACGCACTACGACGAGTTGGTGGCGCTCGCCAACAAGCTGGGCATCCCGGTTCCGCAGACCAGCGCCAGCGGCACGCCCAGCCCGGGCGGCACCGGCACCGAGTCGCCGGCTCCGGGTGGCACCGGCACCGAGTCGCCGGCTCCGGGCGGTGGCAGCACCGAGGTACCGGCTCCCAGCGAGAGCTGACGTAGCCACAAGCAGACGGCCGGCCCACCCTCGCGGTGGGCCGGCCGCCCTGTGTGCGCCACGCGCCGCCCTGCGGCCGGCACCGGCCCCGGAACGGCGACGGGTCAGTCGGCGCTGGCCAGACCGATCGCGAACGTCTCCTCCAGGTCGTGCTGGGAGTACGCCCGGAAGGCGATGTGGGACTCGGTGTTGAGCACCCCCGGGACCTTGGAGATGCTGCCCGCGATGACCTGGGCGATCTGGTCGAACTCACGGACCCGGACGATGGCGATGAGGTCGACGTGCCCGGCCACCGAGTAGACCTCGCTGACACCGGGAAGGTTGGCCAGGTTCTCCGCCACCTCGGGGATCGCATCGGTGGCGCAGTCGATCAGCACGATCGCGGTGATCACGGGGCATTTCTCCGTTCGTCGGCGTCGTCGCCCATGCTAGATGTTCCGGTCCGGGACCGGAGGCGGGAGCATGTTCCGGTCCGGGACCGGAGGCGGGAGCCGTTGGTGCTCAGCCCTGGGCGGGGCAGGGCACGGTCAGGTCGCTGCCGGCCCGGATCACGTCTCGCAGCCGCTCGCCGGCCCGCACGGTCGCGCCCGGCCACACCACGGTGCGGGACACGTCACCGTCCACCCGCGCTCCCGCGCCGACGACCGACTCCACGCAGTGGCCGGTCACCGTCGCGGACTCCTCGACGAGAACACCGCCGGCCGCGGCGTGCAGGTTGGCCGCCAGGTAGTCGGCCGGGGTGCCGGTGTCGAAGAAGGTGCCCGGGTAGGGCACCACGGTCAGGGCGCCCGCTGCCTCGGCCGGACGCCACACGACGCGAACCAGGTCCGAGAAGACGACCGGCAGGTCCCGGACCAGCCGCCAGGGCAGCAGCGAGAAGCCGGTGAAGCAGTGCCCGGCGAAGGTGCCCGGCGCCGCCGGGTCCGCGGCGGGCTGGCCGAGCAGGCGTACGGTGTGCCCGTCCCAGCCGTCGAGCAGGGCGGCCACGTCCGGGCCCGGGGGAGCAGCCGGGTCGGCGAGGTACGCGTCGGCGTTGCCGACCAGCACCGGACGCCCGTCGATCCAGTCCCGCAGGTTGGCCACCCCGCCGGCGGTGCCCAGCGGGTCGCCCGGCTCCACCGACAGGTGTGCGCGGTCGCCGACGTGTGTCACCACCTGGTCGCCGAGGTAGCAGGCGTTCACGGCGACGCGGTCGGGACCGGTCAGGCCCAGGCCGGCCAGCCGCGCCAACGCCCGATCCAGCAGGGGCACGTTGCCCACCGGGCAGAGCGCCTTGGGCAGCCGTTCGGTGAGCGGGCGCAGCCGCGTGCCCTCGCCGGCGGCCAGCACCACCGCGCACAGCTCGGCCGGCACACCGGCCGTGCCGGTCACGGGGTCTCGTCGGGCACCGGCGGCGGGAACTGCCCGGCGAGTGGCCCGATGTCGTAGTAGGCGAGCAGCCGGGCCGTCGGCCAGGTCAGCTTGGGCAGGTCGTCCAGGGGGTGCCAGGCGGCCTCGAAGACCTCCCCGCCGTCGACGGTCAGCTGGGTGCTGGACGCTGGCACCTCGGTCTCGAAGACCATGTCCACCCAGCCCTTGGCGTGCACTATCGCGTTCGGCACCGCCGGGCGCAGCCGGGACGGTGGAAGCCGGACGCCGGACTCCTCGAACAGCTCACGGGCTGCTCCCACCACCGGGGCCTCACCCCGGTTGAGCAGGCCGGCGGGGAGTGACCAACCCTTGCCGGGAGGCTGGCGGAGCATGAGCAACCGACCCGCACCCGTCGCCTCGGTGTCCCGAACCAGGGTCACCGCGCCGACGATGTACTTGGGCACCGCCAACCGGACCAGGCGCCGACGCACCGGCAGTGGCAGCCGGTAGAAGGCCTGGTAGAAGAGGGCCCGAGCGGTGGCGCGGGAGCGGGGGATCATGGCTCCAGGCTAGTGGTCACGAATGTCCTTCGTACGCGCTGGGGCCGGCCGGGTCACTGTCGATGGTCGACCAGGTCGATGAGCTGGCGGACCACGGTGTCCGGTTCGATCACCCGGTCGAAGACCGCGACCAACAGGGTTTCCAGGTCGGGGTAGCCCAACTCCTCGGAGAGGCGCAGTAACGGCAGGTCACTGGCGAGGCCCCGGTTGTGCTGGCGCAGGGCGAGCCCGATGGTGGCCCGACCGAGGCGCACCTTGTCGCTGATCGTGATGCCCGGCTCGGTGTGCTCGGCGAACCATCTGTTGATCTGCATCTGCGCGTGCGGCGACTTGACGAAGGTCAGCCAATCCCGCCGGGGGCCGCGCGGCGCCACGCCGGCCTCGAAGCCGTTGTCGCCGTCGTTCTCGGTGAAGATCTCCACCACGTCGCCCTCGTCCAGCTCGGAACTGAGCGGGGCCAGCCGGCCGTTGATGCGTGCGGCGAGGCAGTGGTCGCCCCGGTCGTTGCCCAGCTCGTACGCGAGGTCGACAGGCGTGGCACCGGCCGGCAGCACGACCTGCCGCCCGTCGGCGAACACCTGGATCTGCCCCTCGGCCAGGTCGCAACGCAGCGACTCGTAGAACTGTGCCGGGTCGGCGGCGTCCGGCTCCCAGTCGAGCACCCGGCGCAGCCAGTCCAACTGCTCGGCACGGGCCGCTGCGGTGCCGCTGCCGGAGCTGGGGAAACGGAAGTCGGCGGCGATGCCGTACTCGGCAGAGCGGTGCATCTCCTCGGTGCGGATCAGCACCTCCACGGTGCGGTCCTGGGGGCCGCAGACGCTGGTGTGCAGCGAACGGTAGAGGTTGTTCTTCGGCGAGGCGATGAAGTCCTTGAAACGGCCGGGCACCGGTCGCCAGGTGCCGTGGATCGCGCCCAGCGCGGCGTAACAGTCGGTGGCCGGGCCGTCGACCACCACCACGATGCGGGGCAGGTCGTACGGGGCGGTGTGGCCGCCGGCGATGGTGTCCTTCCAGATCGAGTAGAGGTGCCGGGGACGGGGGCTCACCTCGGCGTCGACCCGGCTGCGGCGCAGCGCCACCCGGGCCCGGGTGACCACCGAGTCGAGGTACGAATCCCAACCCGGCCGATCGTGCACGTGCCGGGCCAGCCGGGCGTGCTCGTCGGGCTCGAGGTGCAGCAGCACCACGTCGTCCAGCTCGCGTTTGAGGGTCTGGATGCCCAGCCGGTCACAGAGCGGGACCAGCACCTCCTGGGTCTTGCGGGCGATCCGTTCCCGCGACGACGCGGAGCGCACCCCGAGCGTGCGCATGTTGTGCAGCCGGTCGGCCAGTTTGATGATCAGCACCCGGACGTCCTTGGCGGCCGCGACGATCATCTTGCGGACCGTCTCCGCCTCGGCGGCCTTGCCGTAGAACGCCTTGTCGAACTTGGTCACCCCGTCGACCAGGTGGGCCACCTCGCCGCCGAAGTCCTCGGAGAGCGCCTGGAGGGTGTAGCGGGTGTCCTCCACGGTGTCGTGCAGCAGCGCCGCGACCAGGGTGGTGGTGTCCATCCCCAGCTCGGCGCAGATCTGCGCCACCGCGAGGGGGTGGGTGATGTACGGTTCCCCGCTCTTGCGGAACTGCCCGCGGTGCATGTTCTCCGCGATCGTGTAGGCACGGCGCAGCACCGCGGGGTCGGTGCCGGCGTGGATGCCCCGGTGGGTGCGGACCAGCTGGGTGACCGGGTCCGAGTCGGTGGTCGGCCAGCTGAGCAGCGACCGCAGCCGGCGGGCGAGTGGCAGCTCACCCGGCTGTGTCGGCAGGGCGCCCCCCAGGGCGGCGCCGTGTCCGGCGTCGACGTCCACGAGGGACACCTCCTCACCCCGGCTCCACACCGCCGGATCCCGGCGGGGGAGCAGGCCCACGAATCGGGCAGGACTGCACTTCCTTAACAGCCTAAGCGAGTCGACGTAGTCCGATCGGTCAGTTGGTCATGAGCGTTCGGTCGAGAGTTGGTGGGACGCACCGCCCTCGGCCTTCGCCAGCAGGTCACGGAACCGGGCCGCGCCACTCGCCGGGGAGGACCAACCGGAGGACATCTCGACGAGTCGGGTCTCCGGTCGCTCCAACCAGGACAGGATCCGCTCGGACTCCTCGGCGGTCGCCGCCGGCACCGGACCATGCCCGCCGGACACCGTCTCGGCGGTGGCCCGGATCGTGGTCAACGTGGGACGCGGGTGTACGCCCGGCGGGGACACCCCCGCACCGGCCAGTCGGCCGTGCCGGACCAACGCCAACTCCCAGCCGCCCCGGGCGGCCGGTCGGGCCGCGGCCAGCTCGACGATTCCGGTCAGCGCGGCCAGCCGCTGCATCCGCACCGTGGCCCGCAGCACCGCGGCCAGCCGGGACCGCACCACGGCGGCCTCCTCGTAGCGCTGGTCGGCCGAGAGCACGTCGATCCGCGCGAGCAGCGCGTCCACCACCGGCTGAGGGTCGCTGGCCGTCGCGGTGCGGAAGGGCGCGGCCGCGCTGTCGTCGTACTCCTCTGGGGTGATCTTGTGTTCGCAGGGTGCCGGGCAGCGACCCAGCTCGGCCAGCGCGCAGGCCGGCGTGACGGTGCGCAGCGAGAGCCGGTGCGTGCACTGGCGCAGGGGCACCGCGTCGTGGAAACCGGCGGCGGCCAGCTCGGCGGCCCGTCGGGAGGTGAACGGCCCGAGGTATGCCGTGTCGGTGGGGGAGAGGTCGCGGACGATCGACAACCGAGGGTACGGACCGTCGGTCAGCTTGAGCCAGACCATCCGTTCCGGGTATTTGGACCGGCGGTTGTACGGCGGGGCGTGCGCGGCGATCAACCGCAGCTCACGGACCTCCGCCTCCAACGAGTGGGCGCACTCCACCGCCTCGACCCGTTCGGCCGCGCCCAGCATCTCCGAGATCCGGGCGCGCTTCTCGCCGGCGGTGAAGTAGCTGCGCACCCGGGTGGCGATGTCGACCGAGGTGCCCACGTAGAGCGGTCGGTCGTCGGCGGCCCGGAAGATGTAGACCCCGGGGACCTTGGGCAACCCCTCGGCCAGGTGCCGCTTGCGGCGCTGGGTCGGGGTGACCGCGCGGGCGAACTCGATGGCGTCGCCGACCGTGTCCACCCGGTGCCCGCCGAGCCGACCGATCAGCCCGTGCAGCACGTCGACGGTGGCCTTCGCGTCGTCCAACGCCCGGTGGGTGGGCTGGGTGGCGGTGCGGAAGTAGGCGGCCAGGGTGCCCAGCTTGCGGTTGGGCACCTCGTCGCGGGTCAGCACCCGGCGGGCAAGCGCCGCCGTGTCCAGGACCCGGGGGTTGGGCCAGCGGTAGCCGTGCCTGGCGCAGGCGGCCTTGAGGAAACCCACGTCGTACGGGGCGTTGTGGGCCACCAGCACCGCGTCGTCGATGAACTCCAGGAAGCTCGGCAGCACCTGCTCGATCGGTGGCGCCGGCACCAGCATGGCCTGGGTGATGCCGGTCAGCACCGTGATGAACGGCGGAATCGGCTGGCCCGGGTTAACCAGGGTCGCCAGCACCCCCAACTGCTCGCCACCGCGCACCTTGACCGCGCCGATCTCGGTGATGCCGCCGCCGTCCGGAGCGCCGCCGGTGGTCTCCAGGTCGACCACCACGAAGGTCGTCGCGTAGAGCGGCAGCGCCGGGTCCACCCCGCCCACCGCCGGGTCGAGACCGGCCAGTGACTCCTGGACGTACTCCGCCTGTGCCATCGGCGGCACGCTAGCGCCCCGGTCCGACACTCCCGTCGCAGCCGTCCCATCCGTCACCATGGGGCTAGGATGAGAGATCGGCTCACTCACCGGGCGGTGGGCCCGGTCGCGGTGGGAGACTTGCCACATGCCCCTCACCGAGCCGTACGACGACCACCTCCCGCAGGAGGATCCGGTCGCGCTCGACGGTGCTGTGGGCAACCCGGACGACAACGTAGTCACCGACACATCCGGCACATCGGACCCGACAACGGGCGACGGCCCCGCCGCCGAGCCGGAGCCGACCCTGCCCGAGCCGGTCCGGCAGCGGATCGTGACGCTGACTGCCGCGGTGCTGCCCACCCTCGCCACCGACGAGGTCCCGGTGCCGTTGCGCCGGGTGGCCAAGTTCGCCCCCAACCGACGCGCCCGGCTCGGCGCGCCGGTCATCGCCGCCCAGCTCACCGCCGACCCGCTGTTCCGGCAGCGGGTCACCGCGCGGGTCCTGGCCGACGCCGGTGACCTCGGTGCGGCGGTGGTCGAGGGCACCGCGCCGGCCGCCGCCGACCCGGTCGAGGTGGCCGCGCTGGCCTACCTGGCCCGGCCCCGTGGCTGGCGGGAGCTGATCGACGCCAGCGGCGCGGCAGTGCGCGCCGAGGCGGACAGCGCCGTCGTCGCCGAGTTGGTCCGCGAGGCCGAGCAGCGGGCCACCCGGGCCGAGCACGACCGTGCGGTGGCCCGGGTCGAGGCCGAGAAGCTCCGCGACGAGTTGGCCCGCGTCCGGGAGGAGCTGGGTCAGCTCCGCGAGGAGTCCCGACAGGTGGCCCGCACCCTGCGCGAGACCCAGGTCCGCGAGCGCAAGGCCACCGAGCTGTTGGCCACCGAGCGCGGCCGGGCGGCCCGCGCCAGCGCCGACGTGGACGCCGAACTTCGCCGCGCCCGAGCCCGGCTGGCCGAGGCCGAGGCCGCCGCCGGGGTGGCCCGCGCCAGCGCCAAGGAGGCGCGCTCGGTCGACGACGCCCGGCTCTGGCTGCTCCTGGAGACCATCGGCCAGGCCGCCGTCGGGTTGCGCCGGGAGTTGGCGCTCGACCCGGTGGACAAACTCCCGGCCGACTTCGTCGCCGACGCGTTCGCCGAGCAGCCCGGCACCGCCCCGGCCGGCCCCGCCGCCCGCGCCCGCGACACCGACGACCCGGCCCGGCTCGACCAGTTGCTCGCCCTGCCCCGGGCGCACCTCGTGGTGGACGGCTACAACGTCACCAAGCGTGGCTTCGGCGAGATGTCCCTGGAGCAGCAGCGCAAACGCCTGATCACCGGGCTGGGCGGGATCGCCGCGCAGACCGGCGACGAGGTCACGGTGGTCTTCGACGGCGCCGAGCGGATGCACGGGCTGCCGCCCGCGCCGCGCGGCGTACGGGTGCTCTTCTCCCGCAAGGGTGAGACCGCCGACGAGCTGATCCGGCGACTGGTCCGTGCCGAGCCGGCGGGCCGGCCGGTGGTCGTGGTCTCGTCGGACCGCGAGGTCGCCGACGGGGTACGCCGCCACGGCGCGTACCCGCTGGGCGCGGACTCGCTGCTGCGGCGGCTCGCCCGCTCCTGAGGGGACACGTCCTGCTCTGCCGCGCCGCTGCGTGGCCGCGCAGGCTGTCGCATCCGCGCGTGAGCATCGCCGCGACCGCCGAGGGACGGGAGTCGTGTCCGTCCGGCACTGCCTTCACGTGATCCTGAACGAGGAGTGGCAGCACCTGCGCTTCGCCCTGCGTGACCTCGACGCGCAGCGCTGACACCTGGCCCTCACTCGGGCCGCTGTCCGGTGGTTGGTAGTCTGCGGGTCAGCTCGTGACGCAGTGCGTCGGTGCCCGGCTCCATCCAGGTCAGCCGGACGACCAGCTCGTAGGGGCCGCGTCCGGGAGTCGACCACTGTCCGGCTCGCATGGGCGGACTAGTCTGCTGCGGGTCGCGGGTCACGACCACCAGCCGTGGGTCCAGGCGTCCCCGCACCTGGGCGCTGGCCACGTTGACCCAGTCGATGCTGAGTGTGGTCCCCTTCGGTCCGCTCAGGCGCAGCGATTCGTCGGTCAACCGCAGCGGCAGGCGAGGCTGATGCCGCAGCTGCCAGTTGGTGGTCAGCCCGACGCAGCCGCCGATCATGCCGAAGCGCAGCAGCACCTTCCACCACGCCTCGTCGAACACCACCGTGTAGAAGGTGAGGAGGGCCGCGCCGACCAGCACGGCGAGAGCCATGGCGAGGCGAACCCGGCGCGGGGAGTGCCTGAAGTCCACGACTGACGACGCATCGGGATCGGCCACGGTCGCCCAGTGCCCGGGTGGTCGGTCGGCCAAACGATGCCCCTCGTTGGCTCGGTCGGCATGAGTTCGTCGGGTTCGTTGGTCAAGGGCTCCCGGTCGGGTGGGATACCCCGATATCGCTGATCTGGAGTGGATCTAGCCCTGAAACAGGCGGTCGGATCGGGTTGCTGTCGTACCCGGTGGTTAGTGTCGATGTCACCGACGGTGCTCGGTCGGCGACAACCGGAGTCGCCCGTGCGCCGCGAGCCGATCAGGAGGCGTGATGCTCATCGACTGCGACGGGTGCGCGAAGCGGGCCGACGGCTGTTCCGGCTGCCCGCTGACCGCCCTGTTCGACGAGACGTCCCCGGCGGCCGGGTTGGTCGCCGCCGAGGTCGAGGCCATCGAGGTGCTCGCCCGGGCCGGCTTCGACGTGGAGGTGCTGGCCGCGCCCGCGCGCCCGGAGGTCGCTCCCCGCCGCCCCGCCCGCCGGGTCGCCTGAGCCTTACACCGCGCCCGGAAGCAGGCTTCTCGCGGGCCATAGGATGAGCGGTCACGGCGGGAGGAGCGGCGCGATGAGCGAGGTACGGCGGGACGACGGCGGGCTCGTCGGCGGCGCTGCGTCCGGTGGCGTTGCGTCCGGTGGCGCTGCGTCCGGCGGCGGCGATCCGGCCCACCGGGCGGTGACGCGGTGACCCCGCGGGGTTGGGCGCTGCTGACCCTGGCCGGGCTGGCCCTCGTGCTGGTCGTGCTGGCCGCGCTGCTCATCCCGTGGCACCGCCCGCCGGCACCCCGGGCTGACCAGCTCGCCGCGCTGGGCGACCTGCCGGCCGAGCAGGTGGCCAAGGGGCGGGAGTTCCGGGCCGCGCTGCGTCCCGGTGGCTACGCCGCGCTCGCCGTCGGGTTGCTGATCGCGCTCGCGCTCGGGTTGACCCCGCTGGGCAGTCGCCTGGTCGAGCTGGTCGGCCGGCCTTTCGGTGGGCACTGGGCAGCGCAGGCTGTGCTCGGCGGGCTGGCGGTGGTGCTCGTCGCCGACCTGGTGACGCTCCCGTTCGCCGCGTGGCGGCAGAGCGTGCTCACCCGCTACGGGTTGAGCACCAACGGTTGGAGCGGCTGGGCTGTCGACCTGCTCAAGTCGTACGCCGTCAGCGCGGTGATCGGCGCGGTGGCGCTGTTCGGCTTCTACGCGGTCATCCGGCTCGCGCCACGCTGGTGGTGGGCGTTTGGTGCGGCCGGCGCCGCCGTGCTCGTGGTGCTGCTGTCGTTCGTGCTGCCGGTGCTGGTGGAGCCGGTGTTCAACCGGTTCACCCCGATGGAGCAGGGTCCGTTGCGCACCGAGCTGATGAGCATGGCCGCCCGCGACGGGGTGCCGGTGCGTGACGTGCTGGTCGCCGATGCCTCCCGGCGCACCAGGGCGGTCAACGCGTACGTCTCCGGTCTCGGGCCGACCCGACGGGTGGTCGTGTACGACACGCTGCTGCGCGAGGCGACCCCGGCCGAGGTGACCGCCGTCGTGGCGCACGAGTTGGGGCACGCGAAGGACTCCGACGTGGCGGCCGGCACGCTGACCGGTGCGCTGGGTGCCGCGGCCGCCGTGGTGGCGCTCTACCTGCTCGGCTCGTGGGGGCCACTGCTACGGCTGGCCGGTGTCGACTCGGTGGCCCAACCGCGCGCGTTCCCGCTGCTGGTCGCCCTGGTCACGGTGGCCGGGCTGGTTGCCGCTCCGGTGCAGGCGCTGATGTCCCGACGGGTGGAGGCGCGGGCCGACGCGCACGCGCTCGCGCTCACCAACGACCCGGAGTCCTTCGAGTCGATGCAGCGCCGGCTCGGCTCGGTCAACCTCGGTGACCCCGACCCGCCCCGCTGGGAATACCTCTATTCGGCCTCGCACCCGTCCACAGTGGAGCGGATGGCCGCCGCCCGCGCGTACGCCCGGGAGGCCGGCCGATGAACCGCACCCTGCTGATCACCAATGACTTTCCGCCCCGCCCGGGTGGGATCCAGTCGTTCGTGCACCACCTCGCGGTCCGTCAACCGGCCGGCTCGGTGGTCGTCTACGCGTCGAACTGGCGCGGGGCGGCGAAGTTCGACGCCGACCAGCCGTACGAGGTGATCCGGGAGCGCACCAGGGTGTTGTTGCCCACCCCGTTGATCGCCCGCAGGGCGGCCCGGTTGGCTCGCGCGTACGACTGCGACACGGTGTGGTTCGGCGCGGCGGCCCCGTTGGGCCTGCTCGCGGCCGGCCTGCGGCGGCGGGCCGGCATCCGTCGGGTAGTGGCGCAGACCCATGGCCACGAGGTCGGTTGGGCGGCCGTGCCGGCCGCCCGGCCGGCGCTGCGGCGCATCGGTCGGGGTGTGGACGTGACCACCTATCTGGGCGAGTACACCCGCAGCCGGTTGGCCCGGGTGCTGGACGGGGTGACCGAGCTGCGCCGCCTCGCGCCGGGGGTCGACGTGGACACCTACCACCCGAGCTCGGACGGTGAACAGGTCCGGGCCCGGCTCGGTTTGACCGACCGGCCGGTGGTCGTCTGTGTGTCCCGGCTGGTGCCGCGCAAGGGTCAGGACACCCTGATCCGGGCCCTGCCGGAGATCCGCCGCCGGGTGCCCGACGCGGCGCTGCTGATCGTCGGTGGCGGCCCGTACCGGGCGACTCTGGAGAAGCTGGCCCGCCAGGCCGGTGTGGAGCGGGATGTGGTGTTCACCGGCACGGTGCCGTCGGTCGAGTTGCCGGCGCACTACGCGGCCGGTGACGTCTACGCGATGCCGTGCCGGACCCGCAACCGTGGTCTCGACGTCGAAGGGCTGGGCATCGTCTACCTGGAGGCATCCGCGACCGGCCTGCCGGTGGTGGCCGGTGACTCCGGGGGAGCGCCGGACGCCGTCCGGGAGGGGGAGACCGGCTACGTCGTGGGCGGCCGGGACGTCGCCCAGCTCGCCGACCGGCTCGCCCGGCTGCTCGCCGACCGGGACCTGGCCCGTCAGCTGGGCGCGGCTGGCCGGGCCTGGGTGGAACGGGAGTGGCGTTGGGAGACGCAGGCGGACCGCATGGCGGCACTGCTCGCCGGCTGATCGCCGCCCGTGTTCAGCTCTCCCGGGCGGGCGCGTAGTGCGGCACGTACTCCTGGCCGGTGAGCTTCTGGATCGCCGCCATCACCTCGTCGGTGACCGTTCGGATGTCCCGCGGCCCGTTGATCCGTTCGGCGACCGGGATCGGGGGGCCGAACCGGAGGGTGATCGGGTGGCGACGGGGCAGCCGCGCGTCGACCGGCAGCACCTCGGCGGTACCGAGCACGCCGACCGGGATGATCGGCACCCCGGCGTCGCGGGCCAGCCGGGTCATCCCGACCCGGCCCCGGTAGAGCCGCCCGTCCGGGGAGCGGGTGCCCTCCGGGTAGACGGCGACCAGGCCGCCGGAGCGGAGTACCGGGACGGCGGCGTCGAGGGCGCGCAGGGCGGCCCGGCCGTCGGCGCGGTCGACCGGGATGGCGCCCATGCCGGCGACGATCCGCCGGTTGAGCCAGCCGCCCGGACCTCGGCCGTTGAAGTACTCGACCTTCGCCCAGAAGGTGACGTGTCGGGGCGTCGAGCAGACGAGGAACAACTCGTCGGCGACGGACAGGTGGTTGCCGGCGAGGATCGCGCCGCCGTGTCGGGGCAGGTGCTCCAGGCCTTCCACCCGCGGGTGCCAGCCGATTCGTAGCGCGGTGCCGACGGTCAGCTTGGTGACGTCGTACAGCAGGGGCACGTGTCCTCCGGGTCGGTTTTCAGGCGGGCGTCGGGCCGAGGTGCGCGTCCAACGCGGCGTGCAGCAGGGCATCGTCGTCGGTGGCACCGGTGGCCAGCGGCAGGCTGCCCCAGGCCCAGAGTTGGGCGATGCCGTGCAGGTTCGCCCAGAGCGCGCCGGCCAGCACCGCCGCCGGCGCGTCGGTGGGCCGGCGTCCCTGCGCCACCAGGTCGGCCAGCATGGCGAACAGCGGCAGGCTCGTCTCGCGCAGCCGAAGTCGGCCGCTGTCCAGCAGGTCGTGGCGGAACATCAGCTCGAACATGCCGCGGTGGGTCGCCGCGAAGTCCAGGTACGTCCGGGCCAACGCGGTCAGTCGGGTACGGGGGTCCGGATCGACGTCGCGCAACGTTCGCTCGACCTGGGCGGTGAGGTCGGCGAAGCCCTCCCGGGCGATGGCGGAGAGCAGGTCGACGTGGGTGGGGAAGTAGCGGCGCGGTGCGCCGTGCGAGACCCCGGCGCGCCGGGCGATCTCCCGCAGCGACACCGCCGACTGGCCCTCGCGCAGCACAAGGTCCACCCCGGCGGCCACCAACCGAGCCCGCAGCCCCGTCTCGTCCGCGTCCATAGACACTGTCTACCAGTCGCCGTAGACGGTGTCTACCTCGGGGTGAGGGGTCGCCCTCCGACGCCTGGTGCAGTGCCCAGCCGCGACGTCGTCCACCTCGGCGGTGGGGTTGGCTCAAGCAGGCGTGTCTCGGCGGCCTGCCGTGCCGTGCCGTGCCGCCGTGCCGTGCCGTGCCGTGCCGCCGTGCCGTGCCGTGCCGTGCCGTGCCGCCGTGCCGTGCCGTGCCGCCGTGCCGTGCCGTGCCGTGCCCAGATCAGCATGATGCCTGTGAGTCATCAAGATGACTCACAGGCATCACACTCAACGCAGTGTCCGGGCCGCGCTCTGTCCGGTTGCGTCCACGGGAGTGGTGTACGACTTGCCCGTGATGGGCGTGTTGCGTAGATGAGAGACGGCCATCGCGTCGATCCTTCAAGACGACCAA
>NZ_JBITGE010000017.1:0-82224 GCF_044456785.1 Micromonospora sp. NPDC050795
GCCGCGATCTGGCACAACCGGACCACCGGCCAGCCCGTGACGAGATCCCTGATCGCCTACGACCACTGAACCAACTTCGGACTTACTCGTCTAGGAGCGGTGGGCCGAGGGGGCACCCGCGCGGCGGGTGCCCCCTCGGGTCGCTCAGTGGGCGCGGACCGCGACCACCGTGTAGGGCGTGGTGGGGGTCGGCGGTGTGGTGAACCGGGCGTTGGGCAGGTAGAGCCGGCCCAGCGCCTTGGCCACGGTGGTGGGTACGTCGAAGTGCGGATCGGTGATGGTTCCGGTGAGCGCTCCGGCGGTGCCGGAGTGGTTCAGCCGGACCACCGCGATCTGGTTGAGGCGGTTCTGCACGACGTAGAGGGTGCGGCCGAGCAGGAGAAGCCCGTCACCGTTGGTGAAGGTGTGGCCCGGCACGTCCACGACGGTGCTCGCCCCGGTCGCCGGGTCGACCCGGTACAGCTTGCCGGTGGAGGACTGGACGACGATCAGCGCCCGGCCGTCGGGTGTGGTGGTGATGCCGTTGAGGTTCACCCCCGTGCCGACCTGCTCGTACGCGCCGGTCAACGTGATCGTGGTGAAGGCGTCGGCGGGCGGCAGCGCGCCACCGCGACCCAGCGGCAGCCGGTAGAGCACCGGCCGGTTCGAGTCGGTGAAGTATGCGGCGTCGCGGGTCAGCACGACGTCGTTGACGAACGTCGGGGCGGTGGCGAACTGGTAGCGGGCCAGCACCTCGCCGGTGCGGGTGTCGAGCACGCGAGCGTCGCCAGCCGTGCCACCGGAGACGAAGAGCCGGCCACGTGTGTCGACCTTGAGGCCGAGCGACGGCGTGCCGGTGGCCGCGCCGATCGTCGTGCCCCGGCCGGTGACCAGGTCGACGCGCTGGATGGCGCCGGTGGCGCGGGAGCCGAAGTAGGCGTACCGGCCGGCGGTGGCGATGCCCTCGGGCTGGAACCCGTCGGGGAGGGCGAGGACGGCCGGCGGGCGCCCTGCGGGGTGCGCCTGCGCCGGCGCGACGGCGACGGTGGTCAGCATGACGGCGGTCAACGCGCTGCCGAGCGTGGTGCGGAGGGGGCGGTTCACTGTGCTCCTTCCGGGCGGCGGAAGCGGCACGAGCCGGCACGTCCGCCACGTTCACTGGGGCCAGGACCCTCCCCACTGTACGACCGCTGGCGGGTGTCTGCCCGGCGTCACCGGCGCGGCCTTCGGGTGACCGCGCCGGTGAGCCCGTCGAGCGGGGCGGAGGTCAGGCGTTGCCGACCAGCCTCCACCGGTTGTCCGCGCTGCCGTTGTCCGGATCCTGCACGGCCTGCGCTCCCCAGGCGGTCGACCCGTTCAGGATCCCGAGCAGCTTGTTGCTGTTGACGTTGCGGATCTTGTAGGTGCCGTCGCCGTTGTCCACCAGGATCCACCGGTGGTCGGCGGTGCCGTTGTCGGCCCACTGGAGGACCCGGGCGTTGTCGGCGGTGGACATGTTCTCCACGCCCAGGACCTTGCCGCTGTTGACGTTGCGGAACCGGACGGCGTTGCCGTCGGTGATGACCACCCAGTTGTGGTCCGCGGTGCCGCTGTCGCCCCACTGCACGGCCAGACCGCCGTCGGCGGTGGACATGTTCTGGATACCGAGAACCAGCCCGGTGCCGACGTTGACCAGTCGGTAGCTGCCGCTGGGGCCACCGCTTCCGCTGGTGTTCCAGTAGACCGTGTAGTTGAAGCCGTGGGCGTCGTGGAAGGGGCCGAGGTTCACCGTGGACCCGTTGGCGCTCGCGGTGAACGCGAGTGAGCTGGTGCTGGTCCGGGTGATCGAGGAGACGGTGATCATCGGCGGGGCGCTCAACGCCGTGTTGCCGTAGTTGCCGGCCAGCACCGCCGGGCCGTACATGATCGCGCCGATGGTGGCGTTGTCGTTGGCGGCCCGGACGGCGACCTGCATCGGCAGCCGGACGCTAATGGTGTCGCCTGCGGCCCAGGTGCGCGTGACAGTGGCGTAGCTGCCCGGGGTGGTGGCCACGTTCTCCACAGTGCCGTTGACGGCGATCGTCGCGCCGCTGGTCCAGGACGGGATCCGCACCCGGATGCTCCACGAGCCGCTCATCGAGCCGCTCAGGGTGAGGGTGCTGGTGTCACTGACCGGGAAGTTGGTGCTCTGGGTGACAGTGATGCCGCGTTGGGTCCAGTTCAGCACCGACGGGGCGAACAGGTTCACGCTCAGCGTGGTCCCGTTGTAGAAGTAGATGGAGTCCATCAACCTCGTGTTGAATTCCAGGCCGGTGCCCTGGCAGCACCAGAACGAGTTGTAGTCGGTGCTCCAGGTGCCGCCACCCCACGCCGGGCCCACGCCCCGACGACCGCCCGGCCGCAGCGGGGTGAAGTAGGTGATGTGGCCGTGGCTGTCGGCCGGGTTCTGCCCGCCGATCAGGTGGTTGATCAGCGCGCGCTCGTAGAAGTCGAAGTAGTCCGCCCGGCTCGGGTCGAGCAGCCACAGCTCCCGGGTCAGTTTGAGCATGTTGTGCGTGTTGCACTGCTCGCAGGTGTCGTTGCTGAGGTAGCCGGCGATCGCGTTCGGTGCCCGGAAGTGCTCCGCCTGGCTGTTGCCGCCGATGGCGTAGGTGTGCGCGCCGACGGTGATACGCCACGCGTTGCTGGCGATGTCCCGGTAACGGGTGGTCCCGGTGGCCTTGTACTCCCGGGCGGCGCCGATCCACTTGGGCACCTGCGTGTTGGCGTGCAGCCCGTTGAGCTGGTCCTGGTTGGCGGCCAGGGGATTGAACACGGCGGCGTGGTCGAACCGCTGGGCGGTGGCGAGCCACCGGGAGTCGCCGGTCTGCTGGTAGATGTCGGCGAGCACGTCGTTCATGCCACCGAACTCGGTGCCCAGCATCGATTGCATCTGGGTGGAGCTCAGCCGGGCCGTCCGGGTGTCGACCCAGCCGGCGAGGGACAGCAGCACCGTACGGGCCTGCGTGTTGCCGATGTAACGCCAGACGTCGAGGAGACCGGCGAGGGTCTTGTGGATGCAGTAGTAGGGCACGTTGCCGTTGGACAGCATCCGTGCCTCCAGCGCGGTGAAGTCGGACTCCGGGAAGCCGGAGAGGTAACCCGCGCCGAACCCGGCGGCACCGTTGTTCGCCTGGCACTTGGCCAGCTCGGCGACCATGTAGTTCGCCTTGTCCCGGCAGGTGGTGTCGCCCAGCACCGCGTACGCGTACGCCCAGGCGCTCAGGAAGTGACCCTGCATGTGGGTCCGGAACGGGAAGTTCGGCGCGTCCCAGCCCCCGTTGGTGGCGGCGCCGTTCGTGGACAGTCGGTGGTTGGCGCGGAAGTTGTAGAGCATCCGGTCGACGTCGACGAACCGCAGGTAGTTCAGCGTCCGGGTCTGGTTGTCCATCCAACGGCCGGCGGTGAGTCGTACCTGGCCCGGGTCGAATCCGTACGCCGAGACGCCGATGTCGGAGCGGGCCGGGGGCACGATGGCGGCGGACGCGCTCGCGGGGGAGACGGCGACGCCGGTCGCGGAGACCACCACGGTGGCTCCGGCGGCCTGAAGCAGGTGGCGGCGGCTGAGGGGCAGGGGTGGCATGGGGAACCTCCAGGTGGCCGGGTACGTCGGGGCCGCCATCGATGGCGGTGGGTCGTCGGCGGCACAAGGGGGCCGACGCCGGGTGCGGTGTGGTGGGTGGGACGTGGGTCGCCGTGGACGCCGGGTGCCCACCCCTGCGCTTATCGCGGCACATCGATGTGATCGCTAACATAGTTCGTCGTTAACACGCCCGCAACCCCCGGAGTGTCTGGTCGACCCATTTCCGCGACGACCTGGCCGTGGGCTGCCCGGTCCGGTGGCGGTTGTGGTCCGAAACGGACATCCACCGGGCTCGCGATCATCGGAGCGTTGCCGTGAGTGACCGTTGCCGGTGGCTGCCCGTCCGTTGACGCCCGTCCGGTCGCTCAGTACCGTGCATCGTAAATCTTCGATGTCAACGTTGATACCTCAGTGCTGCGATGGGGTTACGACGGTCATCCCGCGCCTCACGAAAATCCAGGCCAGATAGGGGAGGGAGGCATTGGCGAACATCTGTTAGCGCTAACACGACCGCCGGTCGTGCTACCCAGCGTGCGAACCACAAGCCCGTTCGAGCGGCCGCCGCAGGGTGGCTCTCCCCGTCAGGCACCGCGCACTCTCTGTGGGAGTAATCGTGAACGTGAAGGATCGAACCGCAACCCGGGCCGCCCGCCGGTCCAGGCGAGCCGTCGCCTGGCTGGCCGGCATGGCCTGCCTCCTCGCACTGATCCCGGGCACGGCCAGGGCCGACAACCCCATCGTCCAGAACATCTACAACGCCGACCCGGCGCCGATGGTGCACAACGGTCGGGTCTACCTCTACACCGGACACGACGAGGATGGATCCACCTACTTCACCATGCGCGAATGGCGGGTGTACTCGTCCGCCGACATGGTGAACTGGACCGATCACGGCTCGCCGATGAATCTGGCGACGTTCGCGTGGGCGGACGCCAACGCGTGGGCCGGGCAGGTCGTTCCGCGTAACGGAAAGTTCTACTGGTACGTGCCGGTGCGCCAGCGATCCAACGGGCAGATGGTCATCGGCGTCGGCGTGGCCGACAGCCCGACCGGGCCGTTCCGCGACGCGCTCGGTCGACCACTGGTCGGCAACAACGAAATCGACCCGCACGCGTTCATCGACGATGACGGGCAGGCGTATCTGTACTGGGGTAACCCGGGTCTGTGGTACGTGAAGCTGAACCCGGACATGATCTCGTTCTCCGGCAGCGCGACGCGCATTCCACTCACGACCGCGGGGTTCGGTACCCGTAACGGTAATGCGAGTCGACCGACGCTGTACGAGGAGGGCCCGTGGGTGTTCAAACGCAACGGGTTGTACTACAACGTGTTCGCTGCGGAATGCTGCTCCGAATTCATCGCGTACTCCACGGCGACGGGGCCGACGGGGCCGTGAACATATCGGGGAACGATCATGCCGCGGCAGGGAGCCAGTTTCACCAATCACGCGGGTGTGATCGACTTCCAGGGCGGTTCGTATTTCTTCTATCACAACGGGGCGTTGCCCGGTGGTAGCGGTTACACCCGTTCGGTGGCGGTGGAGAAGTTCACCTACACCAGCGGCGGCATGTTCCCGACGATCAACATGACCACCACGGGAGCGCCGCAGGTGGGCACCCTGAACCCGTACGTGCGGCAGGAGGCCGAGACGATCGCCTGGGGCTCGGGGATCGAGACCGAGGTGTCCAGCGAGGGCGGGATGAACGTCGGCTGGATCGAGAACGGCGACCACATCAAGGTCAAGGGTGTCGCGTTCGGCGCTGGTGCGACCTCGTTCAGCGCCCGGGTCGCGTCGGCCACCAGCGGCGGGCGGATCGAGGTACGCCTCGACAGCGCCAACGGCCCGACCGTGGGCACCTGCATCGTGGGTGGCACCGGCGGCTGGCAGGCCTGGAGCACCACCACCTGCGCGATCAGCGGAGCGACCGGCACCCATGATCTCTACCTGCGCTTCGCCGGCGGCAGCGGCAACCTGTTCAACATCAACTGGTGGCAGTTCGGCGGCACCGGCGGCACCGTCACCAACCTGCTCACCAACGGCGACGTGGAGAACGGCACGACGGGTTGGGCAGTGCACGGCAGCGGCACGCTCTCCCGCAACACGAGCGTGGCGCACGGTGGCAGCGGGTCGCTGTCGATCACCGGCCGGACCGGCGCCTGGAACGGCCCCGGCCAGGACGTGACCGCCAGGCTCACCAACGGCAGGAGCCACACCACGAACGTCTGGGTACGCGCACAGGGCGGCACCCCGTCGGCGAAGGCGACACTGTCGCTGACCGCGAACGGCACGACGAACTACCTCCAGCTGACGCCGGCGGTGGGAGTGAACGTCAACGGCTGGACCCTGCTCACCGGCACCACGACAGTGTCGTGGAGTGGCACGCTGACCAGCGCCACCTTCTACGTCGAGACGGCCGAGGGCACCGACAGCCTCCTGGTCGACGACGCCTCGTTCCAGTGACTGTCGCTGCCGGGGCCGTGTGGGGTGTGCGGGACTGTGACTCGTGGCGTGGCTCGGACAACGCGCTGCTGTTCGACTGCAACGGCAACAAGAAGGCCGCGTACACCAACGTTCTGAACGCCCTCAACGCCGGCCCGGCCATCCCCACCACGCCGCCGCCGACCGACCCGCCGCCGACGGACCCGCCCACCACCCCGCCGCCGGGAACGGGTGGTTGCTCGGCGTCGGTGTCACTGAACTCGTGGAACGGCGGGTTCGTGGCCACCGTGAAGGTGACCGCCGGCTCCGCCGGCACGAGCGGGTGGAACGTCGGTGTCACCCTCGCGAGTGGTGCCAGTGTCACGAACACCTGGAGCGCGACGGCCAGTGGCTCGACCGGCACGGTGCGGTTCGCCAACGTGGACTACAACGGCCGCCTCGGCGCGGGTCAGGTCACCGAGTTCGGTTTCCAGGGCACGGGTAGTGGGGCCGGCATCACGCCCACCTGCACCGCCTCCTGACAACGACTGACTGACCGCACAGCGTCGGCCGGTGTGCGGGACCGATCCTGGTCCCGCACACCGGCCGACGTCATGTGGCGGTCGATCTAGCCGATCAGGAGTACGGAAGCCGCAGCACCGACTGGTTGCCGATGCCCAGCGTGGTCGGGTTGTTGCCGATCGCCGACCAGACCTCCACCCGGACCGTGCCGTTGCTCAACGCGCCCAACGTGCCGGTGGCCGAGGACAGACCGGCGTTCTGGGTGTAGTGCTCGTAGCCGGTGACCGGGTCGGTGGCGAAGTAGCGCAGCGTCTCGACCCGTTCCCAACTACCGTTGCCGGTGAGGTCGTAGGAGATCCGCACCTGCACGCCGTTGCCGACCGCTGTCCCGGCGTCGACGAACAGGTCGAACGCCGTCTGTCCGCCGGCGTAGGCGAGGTTGAGGCCGGTCGCCGTGAAGACCTGGGCGTTGGTCGGCGTACCGTCGTGGTTGCCGTTCGCCGCCGCGACCGTCGTCGTGGCCGCGCTGCCGGCGCCGCCCAATCCACCTCCGGGCAGCAGGTAGCGGGTCGGCCCGCCGGTGGACGGCGGCGGGGTGGTCGTGGGCGGGGGGTCCGTCGGCGTCGTCGGGGGAACGCCGCCGGCCGCGTTGCCACCACTCCAGGTGTACGCCCCGGTGGTGGCCGTCTTGCCGGCACCCACGGCGAGCGTGGTGCCGTTGGAGAACGTCACGGTGATCGGCGTCGCCGTCGGGTTCGACGCCACGTAGGTCCGGGCCCCGTTGCGGGAGAAGACCGCGGACAGCGGATGGTTGCCGGTCACCGTCGTGTCGACATTGCCGAGGGCGGCGAGGTTGCGGATCCAGTGGAACGTGTGCGCCCGGCTCTCTCCCTCCTCCGGCGTGTAGCCGGGGTTCGCGCGCAGGTTCGCCAGCGCGGCGTCGGCGTCCCCGAGGGCCTGGAACTGCCAGAGGATGTCCTGCCACACCGTCGGTTGTCCGCCGTTGTTGCGGACGAGTTCGGCGTAGTTGGTCCGCACGTAGGCCGGGTTGTTGCCGAGGTAGAGGTGACCGCCGGTGACCGGCAGCAGGTTGATGCCCTGGATCATCTCCGGCTCGGCGCTGAACCAGGTGGCGTACGCGCCGCCGTCACCCCAGACCATGCCGACCGTCGAGTGCCCGAAGGCGGCGGGGAAGTTCTGGTCGCTGACGTCGAACCAGTACTCCTGGATCGCCGCGGCCTGCGTGGTGTAGAGGAAGACACCCGCGTCGCGGACGGCGGTGTCGCCGGTCGTCTGCCCCCACTGGATCAGGGCGCTCGCGAAGTTCATCCCCTCCGACGAGGACTCCTGGTTGTTGCCGGAACCGAACGAGCCGTGCCCGGACGCCCAGTCGTGCCCGGCGTAGATGTCGAAGTCCCGCAGGTACGGGAAGCGGGTGTCGTCGCGACGGTAGTTGTTGGCGTCGCGGATCAGCAGGTCGACCATCCCGCCGTAGCGGCTGGTGGCCGCCCAGGCCGGGTCGAACTTCGCCAGGGTCGCGGCGGCGGCGATGTAGTAGCCGTAGTGGAAGTGGTGGTCGTTGAGCTCCTGGTCGGACCCGTACGATGCCGGGTAGCCGATCAGCGTGCCCCAGTTGTTGTCGTAGTAGAAGACCCGGCTGGTCTTGCCGCTGGACGCGGTGAACCAGTCGGTGAGCGTGCTGCGGATCGCGTTCAGCGCGCTGTCGCGCGTCGTGGTGTCGTTGACCTGGTCGGCGATCTCGGCGATCCGCGCGGCCCGGCCGAGCCCCTTGCCGGTCCAGTAGGTGTCGTTGCCGCGTTGGTCCATCGGGTTGGCGCGGGTGGCGGCCAGGTGTCCGGTGAGCGTCGACAGGTCACCACCGCTGCCGTCGCCGACGGCCGGCAACTCCGGCAGGATGCCCTGGAACTTCATGGCGGTGCGGAACTGGTTGACGCCGGTGAGCACCTTCATCCGGCCGCGCGCCGACGGGTAGGTCGGCGTGATCGCTGTGGAACCGCTCAGCGACTTCCACTGGTGCGGGTAGAGGCTGACCACCGTCTGCGTGGCGGTGCCCTCCCGGGCGGTGGTGGTGAACGCGTACGTGGTGGTCAGGCCGCTGGTCGCGGGGTTGTAGGCGTACGAGACCTGGGTGCCGGTGACGTGGGCGTGCGCGTACTGACCGTAGGTCGCGGCCAGCGCGGCGCGCTCCGTCGCGCTGGACGTCGGCGGCAGCAGGGCGACGGAGAAGTAGCCGCGGCCGGCCAGGGTGGACGTGATCCGGCCGGACGCCACGGTCCAGGCGGCGCCGCTGGGCGCGAACCCGACGTAGTCGTGGCCGTTGACCCGGAAGCCGATGGTGGCACCACTGTTGGACCAGACGTCGGGGGTGCCGGCGGTGCTGATCTGCGCGTTCCCGCCGGTGGTCTGGAAGTACGCGAAGGGCAGACCGTGGCTGATGGTCGCGCGCATGGTGCGCGTGCCGTCGCTCCAGTGCGGGCTGACCGTCCAGTCCGTCCAGCCGTCGACCTTCACCAGGGGTGCGGCGAGCCCGGCCACACCGACCCGGATGTCCTGCACGTACGGGTAGTGGAACTCACCGACGCCGGTGGCGGTGCCGCTGATGGCGGGCGTGGAGTTGGCGGAGAAGCCGAGGCCGTCACCGAAGGTGTCGTACGAGATCGGGTGGGCGTGCAGCGGCTCACTGAACGAGCAGTCGGTGCGCTTCCACAGCAGCGAGGACCACCAGTCGTTGGTGGGGATCGGCCCGGCGGGTGCGTTGGCGGTGGCGAACTGCCGGGGGTTGCTGGTCATCGCGCCGCAGCCGCTGGGCAGCGGGCCGACCGGGGTGGTGGTGTAGCTGCCGGCGCCGACGGGTGCGGCCTCGGCCGCGCGGGTGACGGGGATGGTGAGGCCGCCGACGACCAGGGCCAGCGCGGTGGCGGCGGCCAGGGCCCATCGGCGGTGGGGGACGGGAGGTTTCATCGTGCCTCCATCGCGCGCGCCGGGTGCGGCCCTTGCCGGGTCCAGCGCTTTGCGTCTGAATTGGGGGGAAGGTCGGGTGAGAGAGCGCTCTCACGGCCACGGTAATGGAGCACCGAGATCCCCGTCAATGTGTCCAACGCGTTGCGTGCTGATATCGCTATTTGCCGGCGCCCGCACTGTCGCTCAGCAGCGAGTCCGGTACGCGCATCCGCCACGCGTCGGTCACCAGCTCGGTCAACCGGTCCAGGTCGACCGCCGCCAGGCGCAGCAGCACCAGGGGCAGGCCGTCGTATCCGGGCGTGGTGAAGAAGATCTCGGGCTCCCCGAGCAGGAGAGCCTGCTTCTCGGCCTCGTCGCCGACGAACAGCACCGCGATGTCGAGCCGGATCACCCGGGGCTTGCCCGGTGTCCGCTCCGGATAGGACCAGACGAAGCCCTTGTCGGCCACCCGGAAGTCGAAGCCGTCACTGGCGATCTCCACCGTGTGCGGCAGGGCCAGCGCCACCCGGCGTACGTCGTCCGCGTCAGCCACCGAGCCCCCTCACACCGCGCACCATCCGCATGGGCTGAGATTACGCGGTGGACAGCTCGATGGCCGTGGCGCCGACGATCGCCCGTTCGCCGTTCTCCTGGACGTAGCCGACCACGCTGGCGCGTCGCGGATCGAGACCAGGTGGCGTCGCCAGCTCCAGCTGCCCCCGCTCGGCGTCCAGGCCCGCCGACCTGAAGGCGCGTACGACGTTGTCCTGCCGCAGCGTCCGCCCGGCGTTCTCCCCCCGGGCGATGTCGCTGGTCAGCTCCCGTTCCACGACCGCCAAGTGCACCACCGCGCGCTCCGGCGGCTGTTCGGTCCGGTAGTCCACCATCACCCGGTCATTGCCCAGGTTGGCGATGGAGAGCGCCAGTGGGGTGGCGGCGGTCGAGGCCATGGCGGACATGATCGCGGCGGCTGCCCGCCGGCGATCGGAACCGACGAACTCGACGGTGCCGTTGACGACCATCTGCGGGGTGTAGAGACCCCGGGTGCCGAGCGCGCGGGCGTACGCCTCCTGGCGCGCGGTGTACGCGGCGTCCGCGAACTGGTCGGGCCAGCCCAGGTCGTCCCAGTAGTCGACGTGGAACCCGAGGGCGAAGACGTTCTGGCCCCGGTCCCGGGCGTCGCGCTCGATCTCGCTCAGCAACTCCTCCGCGGGAGGGCAACTGTTGCAGCCCTGGGACGTGAACATCTCGACGACGGCGAAGCCACCGTCCGTCGATGGATTCGTCATGGTGGCGTGTCTCCTCCCACGGTCCGCCCGGCGGCATCGCGTAACCCCGGTGCCCGGCGGCGTTGCGTTTCCCGTTCCGGCCGAGACAATGCGCGTCAGGTCGTCTCCCTGCCGGCCTCGCAGCGAGCGCCGTCGGGCCGGGTGGTTGGATGGTCGGGTGCAGTTCACCGTGACAGACGCGCCGGCGCGGGAGCGTTTCGAGGCGCGCGACGAGGCGGGCACGGTCGTCGGGTTCGTCACCTACCAGCTGACCGGCTCGATCATCGCCTACACCCACACCGAGGTCGATCCGGCGTTCGAGGGCAAGGGCGTCGGGTCGACGCTGGCGCGGGCCGTGCTGGACGACGCGCGGAGCAAGGGTCGGACCGTCGTCCCGATCTGCCCGTTCATCGCCGACTGGCTGGTCAAGCATCCCGAGTACGAGAGCATCGTGGTGCGCTCCACCCGCAAGATCAAATAACCGCTGATGTCAGCCGTCCGGTAGGAGCTTGGCGGCGAGGGCGCGGGCCGTGGCGGTCAGTGTGTCGATGTCCAACCCCGTCCGCCCCATGAACACCAGGCCCTGCTGCGCGGCGAGCAGCGCGCGCGCCGTCTCGACCGGGTCGACGTCGCGCGGCAGGTCACCCTCGTCCTGGGCCCGCTCGACGCTCTCGGCGACCAGGGTGGTCGTCGCCTCGTAGGTACGCCGCGCCTCGGCGAGGACGTCGGGATCGCTGGTGGCGAGTTCGTACGTGCTGTTGGCCATGAGGCAGCCGCGCCGGGCGGCGGCACCACCGGTGTCGTTCACGGGTGCCATGACGAACGCGCGCAACGCGTCCAGGGCGCGGGGAGCGGAGGCGAGCATCTCGCGCAGGTAGCCGCCGCTGGTGTCGGTGTATTCCCGCAACGCCCGCAGGAACAGCCGGTGTTTGTCCCCGAAGGCACCGTAGAGACTGCCCTTGCCCAGCCCGCTGACACGTACCAGGTCCTCCAGGGAGGTCGCCGCGTAGCCGGCGTCCCAGAACTGGTCCCGGACGGCGCGGATCACCTGCTCCTCGTCGAACTGCCGTGGCCTCGCCATCCGACCAGCCTAACGATTGTTGACCGTACGGTCCACCAAACGTAGGGTGGTCCGATGCGCGCCGCGGCGGAGACGCCGCCCGACAACGGCCGGATCGTCACCATCGGCGGGAGACCACAACGATGACAGCCTCCACCTTCCGCGCCCTGCACCACGACCGTGCCGTCGGTGACCCGCTCGTCCTGCCGGGCCCCTGGGACGCGGCCAGCGCCCGGATCCTGGCCGATGCCGGTTACCCGGCGCTCGCGACCCCGAGCGCGGGTGTGGCGGCCTCGCTCGGGTACGAGGACGGCGCGACACCGCCGGACGAGATGTTCGCGGCGGTCGCGCGCATCGTCCGCGCCGTGTCCGTTCCGGTGTCCGCCGACGTCGAGGGCGGCTACGGCCTGGCCCCCCGCGAGCTGGTCGGACGGCTGTTGGAGGCCGGCGCCGTCGGCTGCAACCTGGAGGACTCTGAGGGGGACGCCACCCTCAAGGACCCCCGGCGGCACGCTGACTGGCTGGCCGAGGTGCGCGCGGAGGCGGGCGACGCTCTCTTCGTCAACGCCCGCGTCGACACGTTCCTGTTCGGGACGGGTGACCCGGCCGACGCGGTGGAACGCGCCCGCCTCTACGTGGCCGCCGGCGTCGACTGCGTCTACCCGATCCTGGCGCCGCCGCAGGTGCTCCCGCGGCTGCGGGAGGGCATCTCCGGGCCGATCAACATGGCCGCCGGACCCACCCGGGAGTCCGTGGCCGAGCTGAGCCGGCAGGGCGCCACACGCATCACCTTCGGGCCAGGAATGCAGCGGTACGCGATGGCGTCGATCGGCGACCTCGTGGCCGAGCTGCGCGCCTGAGCCTGCCCGTCGACCCGGAGGATCGGGCGCAGCGCCTTCCGGCTTGCGCCGCACCATCGACGGTGACCGTTCAGGGGGCTGACCGAACGGGGCACTAGATGACGGGAAGTTCACCACCGTCGACTGTCAGGCTCACTCCGGTGACCCACTGGGCCCGGTCCGATACGAGGTAGGCGACTGCCTCGGCGATGTCGCGCGGGTCTCCGGGACGACCCAGAGGGATGCCCGCTGTGGTGGCGGCAAGCGCGACCTCCATCGCGTCGGCGAAGTTCTGGCGGATCGCGTCGGCGCCGGGGGTGAGCACGTTGCCGGGAATGATCGTGGTGACGCGAATTCCGGCAGGCGCGAGCTCGGAAGCGAGCGCTTTGCCGTACGCGTTGAGGGCGGCCTTGGCGGCGCCGTAGTGCGCCAAGGGCGGTGCCGGCGTGAGGGACGCTCCCGACGAGATGTTGACGATCACACTGCCCGACCCGGCCTCGCGCAGCGCCGGCAGCAGCTCGTTGTTGACCCGCACTGCGGACAGGTAGTTGAGGTCGAGCGCGTCGATCCACTCCTCATCGGGGATGGACGAGATACCGCCGATGTGGGCGCGTGCCGCCGCCGCGTTGTTGACCACGATGTCGACGCCGCCGAGTTCGTCGAGCGCTGCCGCGGTGAATGCCCGCACGCCCGCGAGCGTGCCGATGTCGCCCTGAATGAAGGTCGCGGCCCTCGGCGTCTCGTCGGAGGCGTTACGCGCCGTGGTGACGACCGTCGCGCCGCCGTCGAGCAACCGCTGCACGATGGCAGCGCCGATCCCGCGAGAACCTCCCGTGACGATCGCGCGCTTGCCGGCGAACTCGGTGGGATCCGGCGGGGCGAGAGCTTTGAACATGAGCTCACAGTAACGAGTGCCACGGTGCTCGGCGGGCTGATCGTCAGGACGCATCGCGGGCCTGGCGCGACCTCGCCGACCTCGCCGTCGGACTGAGCGAGCACGGCGCGGCAATTGCCGATTCAGCGACGGCCGAGACCCCGGCGCGCCGTCGTGGTGGACGGCTGCCGGGGGCTCGAACGCAGTCGGTCAGGCCTGGTTGCCGTTCGGCAGCACCGCGGCCATCTCGTCGCCGGCGCCGGCGAGCACGCGCGCCTGCTGCGGCCAGCTGGCCAGCCCAGGTGCGGCGCGCAGGCCGGCGGCCCGGATCAGGTCGCGCAGCGCCGGCTCGTCCAACCCGCCGAGCTGGTCGTACGTGCGCACGCCAGCGTCCTGCAACGCGGTCGCCATCTTCGGCCCGATCCCCTGGATCCGGCGGAAGTCGTCGGCAGGGCCCGTCGAGTCGGCGTCGACACTGCTGATCGTCGTGTCGGCGGCAGAACGGACCGGAGGGGTCGCGGCGACGGTCGGGCGGACCGGAGGCTCGGCCACCGCCGACCGCTCGGCCTCCGCGGAGGCAACCGCAGGCTCAGCGTCCACGGGCTCGGCGTGCGCCGGCTCAGCATCGGACGGGCCCGGGGTCCCCGACGCCTCTGCCGGTGTGGCGTCGACCGCCGTGGCCTTGGTCTCCACGTCGTCGGCCGCCACGTCGTCGGCCGGGCCACCGGAGGCCGTCACCTCGTCGGCCGGCGTCGTGTCGAGCGGCGCGGTGTCGTCGGCGGACGGGAGGTCGTCCGCCGGCTGGCGGGGGGTGACCACGGCCGCCGGGGCGGGCTGCTCGTCGACCGTGACCGGCTCGGTGGCCGAGTCCACGCCCGGCTCCTGCCGCAGCTCGGCGGCGTCGGGCTGCTCGGTGACTGGTACGGGTGGCGGGTCCTCGGTCAGCGCCATGTCCGCCGGGTCGACGGTGCTCGGGGCGTCCGCCGGCACGGGCACCGGGGTGGGACCGTCCGGTCCGGTCACTGCGGCCGGCGCGCTGACCGTGTCGACCGGTACCGGCTCGTCGGCTACCGCGGTGGGTGCCGGGTCGACGGCGGCAGCGGGCTGGGCCTCGTCGGTGGTGGCGGCCGGCGTGGGCGTGGAGATCACAGCCAGACCGGCGACGGGGTCACCATCCACAATCGATTTGCCCTGTACGCCCTGCCGGCCGCGCAGCAGCCACCCGGCGGCCAGGCCCAGCAACAGTGCCAGTACCACTATCAGCGAGTGTCCGAAAGACCACGCCACGGCGAACCTCCCTCTCAGCTCGTTGGAAAAGTCACGAGAAAAACTCGCCGCAGCTTCGCACACGCGTATTGCCGACGACAGGCAGGATCGGCCGTCAGCGTTGCGGGTGGGACAGTCACCTCAGTCGGTGCCTGCCGGGTGACACAGCGTCGCCCGATCACACCAGAAACCCGGCCCGGTGAGACCCGGGTCGGGCACGGAGCGGGTCAGGTGTCGCTCGGTCGGATGAAGCGCTCCGGACGCAATGAGACCCGGGCCCGCGAGGACGCCGAGCCCGGGTCGGGTGATGCCGGATTCAGTCCCGATCGCCCTCGTAGGTGTGAAATTCGTCGACGAACCGGCGACGGAGCCGTGGTACCCGGCTGGTCACTCCGAAGTAGCCGCGCGCGCCGAGCAACGCGAGTCGACCCACCACCGGCCGGTACATCCGGTCGTCGCCGCTGGTGCCGCTGCGGTTCAACGATTCGGCGACCCGGGCGAAGCCGTACGGTGCCATTACGGCCTCGTAGTCGGCGACCGCCTGGAGCAGCGTCTTTTCCCCGGCGGTGGCGCGGCTGAGTTGTGCGCAGAGCAGGCGGGCGTCGCGCAGCGCGGTGTTCGCCCCCACGCCCCGACCCGGGGTCATGGTGTGGATGGCGTCGCCGAGCATGGTGACGGTGCTGCTCTTCCAGGGCGGCACCGGCTCGGATGTGGACACTTTGATCGGTAGGGCGCTGGCCGGGTCCGCGTGGGCGAGCAGTTCCCGCAGGTGCGGATGCCAGTTCGCGGTGAGGTCCAGGGCGACCTGCACCAGGTCCTCGCCGCGGCGTTCCATGATGTCGGTCGGGAACCGGTTGGCCGCACTCCAGATGATCAGGTTGATGTTGTCGGTGGTGGTGTCGTGGGCCAGACCGGGCCAGTCTCGGAGCAGGGCGGCGTCGGGCTCGCTGACGCCGGGCTTCATCGCGCGCTCGGCGTCCCACTTGAACTCCATGACGTGCAGCACGCCCATCATCCCGCCGACGCCGAAGATCAGTGAGATGCCCTGCTGGACCCGCTCCGGAATGAGACCGCGGGTGTGCGGGGTCAGCGGGATGCGGGTGGCGATGTTGATCGTCCCGGCGTCGCGGGTGACGGCGTGTGGCAGGTACTGGCGGCGTACGGCGGAATGGGTGCCGTCGGCCGCCACCAGCAGGTCGCCGGTGGCGCTGGTGCCGTCGGCGAAGTGCGCGGTGACCGTGCCGTCGTCGCGCTGCTCGTACCGGGTGAAGGTCTTGTCGAAGTGCACCACGTCCTCCAGGCCGGTCAGGAGCACCTGGCGCAGCACCATCCGGGCCACCGAGTGTTCGGTGCGGACCGGGTCGGCGCTCGGCCGCAGCGCGAACGACGCGGTCTGGCGCAGCCCCTGGGTGACGACGTTGAAGTAGTGCGGCGGCCGGGCGCAGGTGGCCAGGAAGGTGGCGAACAGCTCCGGGGGCAGGCACTCCTTCAGCGCTCGGCTACCGGTGGGGCCGATGCCGACCCGGTAGCCGAGCAGCCCCTCGGCGCGGTCGCGGTGCCGTTCGTAGACGGCGACGCTGATCCCGGCGCGGCGCAGGCCGTGCGCCAGGCACAGCCCGCCCGTGCCCGCGCCGATGATCAGGACGTGCGGCGGCGCGTCGGACATGTCAGCCGGCCGGGTGCGCGGCGGGCGCCTCGGTGACGGCCGGGCGCGGAGCGGGTGTGTCGGTACCGGCCGGTCGTGCCGCGGGTGCCGCGGCCGCGTCCCACCGGTAGAAGCAGCCGGCGATCGCGTCCCGGGGGGAACGCCAGGTCGGCAGGTACGGCGACGTGTGCGCGGAGAGCCGCTCGTTGACCTGTCGGAAGAGCGGGTGGTTGCGGGCCGCCGCGAGCGCGTCCGGGTCGACGTCGTCCGAGGTCTCCAGCAGGTGCACGTACAGGTCGTGCAGGCAGTACAGGGATCGGTGCGTGACACCGGTCAGGCCGGGCAGTTCGGTGGCGTCGGACTCGGCGAAGATCTGCGCGACGCGCCCCTCCGCTCCCGGGATGATCCGGCTGACGATCAGTAGACGACTCATGGGACCCCTTCCGCCGGTGGCCTGCCCGACCCCTCGGGGACCGGTGCCACGTGCTGTGTGCGCCCACCGTGCCGCAGCGCCTGTCACATCACCGTCACGTAGGGCGAACGGGCGGTGACGGCCACCGTTGTCACGTCCGACGGACGGCGGGTGACGGGCGGTCGGCGACGGCCTCGCGGCTGGCCTGGCGGATCGGGGCGAGGGTGTCGTCGAGCAGGGCGCTCATGGCCGGGCTCGGCTCCAGCCGCAGCTCTCGGCGCAGCAGGTCGCGGTAGACGTAGAAGGCGTGCACGGCTTCGAAGGCGTTGCCCTCGGCCAGGTGGATGCGGACCACCAGCCGGTGTGGTGTCTCCCGTAACGGCTCGGCGGCCATCGCCTCCAACGCGGCTTCGAGTGCCTCGCCGTGCCGCCCCGCAGCCAGGTGGTGCCCGGCCACCTGTTCGAGCATGTGCAGGCGGAGTTGGCGCAGGCGTTCCCGGTCCAGCAGGACCCAGTCGTCGTACCAGCCGGGCAGGAGGTCGTGTCGCCCGGCGGCGAGGGCGCCGGCCGCGGTGCGCGGGTCGTCGCCGTCCCGGACCCGGGCCGCGGTGCCGACCAGGTCGTCCACGTCGAGCCGGACGGCCGGGCCGAGGCGTACGGTGTCGCTCGCCACTGTCATCGGGCAGCACGGGTCCTGTCGCAGCCGCCACAGGGCGGTCCGCAGAGAGGACAGCGCCCGTTCCTCCGACGCGTCGGGCCAGAGCAGCCCGGCGAGCTGGCTACGGGTGGCGCCGGGGCGGAGCCCGATCAGCGCGATCACCCGTTGCAGCCCGCGCGGCACCACGACCGGCACCGCCTCGCGGAGGAGTCGGAAACCTCCGAGCAGGTGCAGTGAGACGCCCTCCTCGGGCGGGTCTCCGGCGGTCGGCACGGACGAATCAGCGGCCACGGCGGCACCCCCTGCGGAACGCTCGTCCCGACTGTCTGCTGTGTCCCGGATCGGTTGCCCTCGACGCCACTGTCGACCCCGCCGATCGCGGCGTGGCCGGGCGCGGCCCCGCCCGCCGAGGCCGCCGGCCTGACCACGCTGAAGATTATCAATAACGGTCACGTTGCGTCAACGCCAACGTGGACCTTCTATTGGCGACAGTCAACCCGAGATCGGTTCTGAACTGCATAAACATTAGCGCGTCGGACCCGCCCGGCACATAGCTGATACACAGGTTGCGTCAACGCAGCGTCACCATCATCCGTCGCTGGCCGACCTGGCACGGTGACGCCGCCGTGACGAGGATCGGCGCATCGTGTCGGCAGTCGTCCAGCGCGTCCGGGGGCCACCCGTCGCCGGCCGGACGCCGTGGGGGGAGGCCCAACATGGACCGATCGCTGATCATCGCGAAGGTCGATCCAACCGCCGAGGAGCGGGTCGCCGAGATCTTCGCCGAGTCGGACTCGACGGAGCTGCCGCGCCTGGTCGGTGTCCGGCACCGCTCGCTGTACCGACTGCACGACCTCTATGTGCACCTGCTCGAGACCGCCCATCCGGCGGAGGGCGCGGTGGAGGCCGCGCGTGACCACCCCGAGTTCATCCGGGTCAGTGACCGCCTGCGCCCGTACGTGTCGCCGTACCTGTCGACCTGGCGCTCGCCGCGCGACGCCATGGCGCGGTGCTTCTACCGGTTCGACGCCCCGGACACCGGGCGGCGGTCGTGACGGCCACCGCGCCGCGTGAGGAGCAGTTGTGGTCCCGCTGCGCGGGCTGCGCGACCCTGCTCTACCGCAAACGGCTGCGCCGCAACCTCGACGTCTGCCCGGAGTGCGGGGAGCATGCCCGACTTGGCGCGCCGGAACGCCTGCGCCAACTGGTCGACCCGGGTTCGCTGCGCCTGCTGCCCGACCGGCTGCCGGGGGCGGACCCGCTCGACTTCGTCGACGTGCTGCCGTACCCGCACCGGCTCACCGGCGCGCGGGCCAGCACGGGTCTCGCCGAGGGGGTCGTCTGTGCCACGGCCACCATCGGCGGCCACCCGGTGGCCCTGGCGGTGATGGACTTCCGCTTCCTCGGCGGCAGCCTGGGCTGCGCGGTCGGTGAGCTGATCACCCGGGCCGCCGAACGGGCACTCGACGACCGCACGCCGCTCGTCCTGATCACCGCGTCCGGCGGGGCGCGGATGCAGGAAGGCGCGCTGTCGTTGATGCAGATGGCGACCGTCAGTCAGGCCATCGCCGCGTTGCGCGAGGCGGGACTGCTCACCGTGAGCGTCCTCACCGACCCGACCTACGGCGGAGTGGCCGCCTCGTTCGCCACCAACACCGATCTGGTGCTCGCCGAGAGTGGCGCGCGGATGGGCTTCGCCGGCCCCCGGGTGATCCGTCAGATCACCGGGAGGGCCCTACCGGAGGGCTTCCAGACCGCCGACTTCCTCCTCCGACACGGGCAGGTCGACATGGTGGTGCAGCGCCGGTCGCTGCGCGGACGGCTGACGGCGCTGCTCGCCGCGACCCGCGCCGGCCGTCCGGCGCGTCCGCCCGTACCCCACCAGGAGCCGGCGTCGCACCGCGAGCGCCTCGCCGACGACGGCGCCGTCGTGACGCGGCCGACGGACCCGGCGGCCGAGGGAGACGCCGGCAACGCCGTACGCGACGCGTGGGACACCGTCCGGACGGCGCGGCACCCGGGGCGGCCCACCACACTGGACTACCTGGACTCGGTCTTCGACGGGTTCGTGGAGCTGCACGGCGATCGGCTCGGCGCGGACTGCCCGGCCATCGTCGGTGGCCTGGCGCGGTTGGCCGGCCGGCACGTAATGGTCATCGGTCACCAGAAGGGGCACACCACCGCCGAGCTGGTCGCCCGCAACTTCGGCATGGCCAGCCCGGCCGGGCACCGCAAGGCGCTGCGGCTCATGCGCCTCGCGGCCCGCCTCGGCCTGCCCGTGGTCACCCTGGTGGACACCCCCGGCGCCGACCCGGGGGTGAGCGCCGAGGAGCACGGCCAGGCGGCGGCCATCGCCGAGAACATCCTCACCCTCACCGTGCTGCCCACCCCCGTGCTCGCGGTGATCACCGGCGAGGGCGGCAGCGGCGGCGCGTTGGCGCTGGCGGTGGCCGACCGGGTGCTGATGCTGGAGAACGCCGTCTACTCGGTGATCAGCCCCGAGGGGTGTGCGGCGATCCTCTGGCCGGACCGGTCGGCGGCCCCTCAGGCCGCCCGCGCCCTGCGACTGACCGCGCCCGACCTGCGCCGGCTCGGGGTGGTCGACGAGGTCGTGTCGGAGCCGTCGAGCGCCGCGCACGACGACCCGGCGGAGACCGCCCACCGGTTGCGTGCCGCCCTGCTGGCCAACCTCCTGCCGCTGCTGGACGTGCCGCCGGCCATGCTGGTCCGGCTGCGCCGGCAACGCTTCCGACGCTTCGGCGCGAACCGCGTCGGCACTCGGGCGGGCCTGCGATGACCGCCGGCGACCGGTCGCTCTCGACGGTCGACGCGTCCGACGACGTCGGGATGGACGGCGAGGAGGCCCTCGCCGGGCTGCGCCGGCAGGCACAGCACCTGATCGCCGAGCTGGCCGGGCCGGTGCGCCGGATCCGGCTGCGCAGCGGGCCGGCGGTGCTGGAGGTCGAGTGGCACCCCGAGGAGGCGACCCGAGCGGACGTACCCCTGCCCCGGGCCGAGGCGGCACCGGCGGTCGGTCCGACGCCCAACGCCGCCCCTGCGGTGCTCCGGCCGCCGGTGCCCGGGCGTGCCGCGGTGCGGGCACCGATCGTCGGCACCTTCTACCGGGCGCCGGAGCCGGGCGCGCGGCCGTTCGTCGCGGTGGGCGACCTGGTCCGCCCCGGCCAGCCGGTGGCCATCGTCGAGGCGATGAAGCTGATGAACGAGGTGACCGCCGACCGGGCCGGCCGGGTGGCCGCGATCCTCGTCGAGGACGGCCAGCCGGTCGAGTACGACCAGCCGCTCGTCGAACTGGATCCGGCATGACGGCGCGGGGTGGTTGACCATGTTCGAGACCGTGCTGATCGCCAACCGGGGCGAGATCGCGCTGCGGGTGCTGCGCGCCTGCAAGGAGCTCGGCGTCCGGACGGCGGTGGTCTACTCCGCCGCCGACGCCGACTCGGCGGCGGTACGCCTCGCCGACCAGGCCGTCCGGATCGGACCGGCGTCGAGTCGGCGCAGCTACCTCAACGCCGCCGCCATCGTGGAGGCGGCCCGGCAGGTGGGGGCGCAGGCCGTGCACCCGGGCTACGGCTTTCTCTCCGAGGACGCCGACTTCGCCGAGATCTGCGCCGACAACGGGCTGACGTTCATCGGCCCACCACCGGCGGTGATGGCCGCGCTGGCCGACAAGTCCTCGGCCCGCGCACTGATGAGCCGTGCCGGCCTGCCGCTGTCGCCGGGCAGTGTCGCGCCGGTACCCACCGCCGCCGCTGCGGCCGAGGTGGCCGACGCCGTCGGGTACCCGGTGATCGTGAAAGCCGCCGCCGGGGGCGGGGGCCGGGGGATGACAGTGGTGCGCACCCCGGGCGAGCTGCGCCGGGCGTACACCCGGACCCGGGCCGCCGCGCAGGCAGCCTTCGGCGACGACCGGGTGTACGTCGAGCGTTACCTCACCGAGGCGCGGCACGTCGAGGTGCAGGTGCTCTGCGACGCCCACGGCAATGGTGTGCACCTGGGCACCCGGGACTGCTCGGTGCAGCGCCGGCACCAGAAACTGGTCGAGGAGGCGCCCGCGCCGGCGCTGCCCGCCGCCGTCCTCGACACCATCGCCGAGACCGCCCTGCGGGGTGCGCTCCAGGTCGGTTTCGTTGGCGCCGGCACGCTGGAGTTCCTTGTCGACGCCGAGGAGAAGTTCCACTTCCTGGAGATCAACTGCCGGATCCAGGTGGAGCATCCCGTCACCGAGATGGTCACCGGGATCGACCTGGTGCACGAGCAACTCCACATCGCCGCCGGCGTACCGCTGCGGTGGCGGCAGAAGGAGATCCGCCTGCACGGCGTCGCGGTGGAGTGTCGGGTCAACACCGAGGACCCCGCGCGCGGCTTCGCCCCCACCCCCGGCCGGCTGGAGCGGTTCACCCCACCCGGCGGCCCGTTCACCCGGGTGGACACCCACGCCAGCGCCGGTTACCTGGTCGGCCCCTGGTACGACTCGCTGCTCGCCAAGGTGATCGTCTGGGCACCCGACCGGGAGCTGGCCCTCAACCGGCTGGAACGCGCCCTGGACGAGTTCGACGTCGCCGGTCCGGGCGTGCACACCACCATCCCGTTCGTCCGGCGGGTGCTCGACGACGCCGCATTCCGCAAGGGCCGCTACACCACCGGCCTGGTCGACCGTCTGCTCTCCGCGCCCGCACCGGGGCCGACGACCACCCCCGCGCCGCGCACCGCGCCCGCCGCAGATCCCGACGCAACCCACAGGAGGACCCGATGACCGTCACCCATGGTCGCCCGATGACCGCCGAGATCACCGACATCCTGGTGGCGCACTGCGGGCTGGACGCCGACGCCGCGGCCCGCGCGCCCGCCGCGTCGCTGGAGGAGCTGGGCATGGACTCGCTCGCCCTGCTGGAACTGTCGGCGGTCGTCGCCGACCGCTGGCAGGTGGCCATTCCCGAGCAGGCCGGCCAACTGAGCATCCCGGCGGTGGCCGACCTGGTCGCCCGCCGCGCCGACCCGCCCGGGCACACCGAGAACAGCGTGGTCATCGACGCGCCGCTGGGGCTGGTCTGGGAGGTCACCAACGACGTGGCGAACTGGACCGAGCTGTTCACCGAGTACGCCGTGGTGGAGATCCTGCACCGCGAGGCGCACACGGTGCGGTTCCGCCTCACCATGTACCCCGACGAGAACGGGGTGTCCTGGAGCTGGGTCAGCGAGCGCACCGCCGACCCGGTGAGCAGGCAGGTCCGGGCGCACCGGGTGGAGACCGGGCCGTTCGAGTACATGCGCATCCACTGGCGCTACACCGAGGAGGCCGGCGGCACCCGGATGACCTGGACGCAGGACTTCGCGATGAAGCCGACCGCGCCGGTCGACAACGCCGCGATGACCGAGCGGATCAACACCAACAGCGTGATCCAACTCGCGGTGATCAAGGACCGGGTGGAGCGGATCGCCTGGCAGCGCGCCGACCAGGACACGCCGACCGCCAGCGACGCACCGACGGGAGCCGACGATGAGTGACCTGAGCACCCGCCCGATCGCCACCCGGGACGTACCCGCCGACCGCCGTCGCGGCGGTGAGCTGCGGGTGCTGCTCGGCCCCCGCACCGTCGGCAGCACCTCGGGTTTCCTCGGGGTGGCCACACTCGAGCCGGGGGAGCGGATCGCCGAGCACTACCACCCGTACAGCGAGGAGTTCCTGTACCTGGTGCGGGGCGCGATCACCGTCGACCTGGACGATCACCCGACGCTGCTGGCCGCCGGTGAGGGGCTGTTCGTCCCGGTCAACGTGCGGCACCGGCTGCGCAACACCGGCGTCGAACCGGCCGAGGTGGTCTTCCACCTGGGCCCGCTGGCCCCCCGACCCGAACTGGGCCACGTCGACACCGAACTGGTGGAGGCACCATGACCGGGCGCCGCACGGTGGTGACCGGGATCGGGGTGGTGGCCCCGGGCGGCGCCAGCCGGGACCGCTTCTGGAAGACCATCACCGAGGGGCGCACCGCCACCCGGCGGATCAGTTTCTTCGACCCGTCGGCGTTCCGGTCGCAGATCGCGGCGGAGTGCGACTTCGACCCGGTCGCGGCGGGTCTGAGCGAGGCCGAGCGACGCCGGGCCGACCGGTACGTGCAGTTCGCGCTGGCCTGCTCCGCCGAGGCGGTGGCCGACGCCCAGTTGGAGCTCACCGACGCGCAACGGGACCGGGCCGGGGTGGTGCTGGGCACGGCGGTGGGCGGCACGATGGCGTTGGAACAGGAGTACGTCACCGTCAGCGAGCACGGCCGACGGTGGTTGGTGGACGGGACGCGCGGTGGCCCGTACCTCTATCAGGCGCTGGTGCCCAGCAGCCTCGCCGCGGACGTGGCGTGCCGGCACGGGCTGCACGGTCCTGCGCAGGTGGTGTCCACCGGCTGCACCTCCGGCATCGACGCCATCGGGTACGCCCACCAGATGATCGTGGACGGTGAGGCGGACGTGATGCTGGCCGGCGCGTCCGACTCGCCGATCTCGCCGGTCACTGTCGCCTCGTTCGACGCGATCAAGGCGACCAGCCCGGACAACGACGACCCGGCACACGCCTCCCGCCCGTTCGACGCCGACCGGCACGGCTTCGTGTTGGCCGAGGGCGGGGCGGTGCTGGTGCTGGAGGAGGCCGGCCACGCCCGGCGTCGGGGAGCGCACATCTACTGCGAGGTGGCCGGCTACGCCAGCCGCAGCAACGGCTTCCACATGACCGGGTTGCGGCCGGACGGGCTGGAGATGGGCCTTGCCGTCACCGACGCGCTCCGGCAGGGCCGGATCCTGCCCGAGCAGGTCTCCTACATCAGCGCCCACGGCTCGGGCACCCGGCAGAACGACCGACACGAGACGGCCGCGTTCAAGCGGGCGCTGGGCCAGGCCGCGTACCGGATCCCGATCAGCTCGATCAAGTCGATGGTCGGGCACTCGCTTGGCGCGATCGGGTCGATCGAGATGGCCGCGTGCGCCCTCGCCATCGAGTTCGGTGTGGTGCCGCCGACGGCGAACTGGAGCACCCGGGACCCGGAGTGCGACCTGGACTACGTACCCAATGAGGCACGGGAGGTACCGGTGGACGTGGCCCTCTCGGTGGGCAGCGGTTTCGGCGGTTTCCAGTCGGCGATGGTCTTCCGTCGGATGCTCGGCGCGGTGGCGGCGTGAGCGAGCGTAGCGAGCGAGCCGAGGTCGCCCGCGCCGTGGTGACCGGCATCGGGGTGGTCGCACCGAGCGGCATCGGCGCGGACGCACACTGGCGCACGGTCCTCGCCGGCACCCGCCGGACCGGGCCGATCACGTTGTTCGACCCGGCCGGCTATCCGACCCGCTTCGGCGGGGAGGTGCCCGGCTTCACCGCCGACTCCTACGCCGACAGTCGACAGTTGGTGCAGACCGACAGGTGGACGCACCTCGGCTTCGCCGCCACCCGGCTGGCGCTGGCCGATGCCGGCCTGCCCGACCGGGCCCCCGACCCGTACGGCTACGCGGTGACCCTGGCCAGCTCGTCCGGGGGCAACCTGTTCGGTCAGCGGGAACTGCAACGGCTGTGGGGCGGCACCTCGCGGACGGTCGGGGCGTACCAGTCGATCGCCTGGTTCTACGCCGCCAGCGTCGGGCAGCTCTCCATCCACCACCAGTTCAAGGGTCCGAGCGGGGTGCTGGTCGCGGAGTCGGCCGGCGGCCTGGACAGCCTGGCCCACGCCGCCCGCGCGGTGCGCCGGGGCACCCCGGTCGTGATCGCCGGGGCCACCGAGTGCCCGTTGAGCCCGTACGCGCTCGCCTGTCAGTTGCGCTCGGGGCTGCTCAGTGACGTCGCCGACCCGGAGCGGGCGTACCGGCCGTTCGACGCCACCGCCAGCGGCTACCTGCCGGCCGAGGGCGGAGCGGTGTTCGTGGTGGAGGAGTTGGGGCACGCCCTGGCCCGGGGCGCCCGGGTCTACGGCGAGGTGAGCGGGTGGGGCTCCACCCACGACGCCGCGCACACCACGGCGGAGAGCAGCGGCGACCCGGCCCAGTACGCGCGGGCGATGCGGCTGGCCCTGGACCGGGCGGGCGTCGCCGCCGCCGGAATCGACGTGGTGCTGCCCGACGCTCTCGGCGTGCCGCGCTACGACCGTAGCGAGGCCGAGGCGCTGCGGGCCGTGTTCGCCGATCGGCCGCCCCCGGTGACCACACAGAAACCGCTGACCGGTCGGGCGTATCAGGGCGGCTCGGCGTTGGACGTGGCCACCGCGCTGCTCGCCTTCGCCCACGACACGTTGCCCGCGTCGGCGGGACCGGACGAGGTGGCCGAGGGCTGCGAGCTGGACTTCCTGCGCGAGCACCGCCGGCCGCGCAGTCGACTCGCCCTGATCTGCGCGCGGGGCTTCGACGGGTTCAACAGTGCGCTGGTCCTGCGCGGGGCCGCGCCGATGAGGGGAGAGGCGTCATGAGCGACAAACGGGCCCGGGTGGTCTTTCTGGTACGGGTGCCGGTGGCGCGCACCGAACAGTTCCTCGCCGCGTACGAACAGGTGCGGCACCTGGTCGCCGGCGGTGTGCCGGGGCACCTGGTCGACCAGGTGTGCCGGTCGTCGACCGACCCGGAGCAGTGGCTGATCACCAGCGAGTGGGCGAGCCTGGCCGACTTCGAGGAGTGGGAACGCAGCCCCGAACACCGGGACCTCGTACGCCCGATGCGGGAGTGCTTCACCGACGCCCGTTCGCTGCGCTTCCACATCCACGCCCAAACCCCAGCCCTGGCCTGAGGCCCCCGCGCCCCCCGGTGCCGCCCCGCGCTGCCCCGCCCTGCCCCGCCCTCGTCGATCATGGAGTTGTGGTGGGCGACAAAGTGCTGCTTACCAGGACAAGCAAGGCACCAAAACTCCATGATCGACGGACCCTCCCCGCGATCTTGCACTTACTGTCGCGACATAGAGGGCATTTAACGCGTCTCAACGACGGAAACTGCAAGATCGGCGGGACGGGACGGGGCGGGACGGGACGGGACGGGGCGGGGCGGGGCCGTGCCCTGCGCCGCTCGGGTTCGACATTGGGGAAAGTGCGCGTAGGGTCCGGTAGCCATGAAGGTGCTGATCTCGGTGGATCTCGAAGGCATCTCGGGGATCGTTCATCCCGCCGAGACGAATCCGGATCGGTACGACTACGAGCGCGGCCGGGCGTTGATGACGGCCGAGGCGAACGCGGTGATCGCCGGGGTCCTCGATGCCGAACCCGAGGCGGTCGTGTGGGTCGCCGACGCGCACGGGACATTCCGGAACATCCCGCCGGAGGACCTCGACCGGCGTGCTCACCTGGTGCGGGGCAAACCCCGCCCGCTGGGCATGCTCGCCGGGCTCGACGAGCACACGGATGCCGTCCTGCTCGTCGGCTATCACGCTCGCGCCGGTGCCGGGCCCGCCGTGCTGGCCCACACGTTCAGTGACGCCATCCTCGACGTGCGGGTGGCCGGACGATCGCTGGGCGAGATCGGCCTCAACGTCGCCATGGCGGGGCACCTCGACGCGCCTGTCGTTCTACTCAGCGGCGACGACACCGCCTGCACGGAATTCAGTGAGCTGGTGCCCTCGGCGGTCACCGTCGCCGTCAAGCAGACCCTGGGTCAGGCCGCTGCGGTGGCCCTACATCCGCAGGAGGCACGGGAGCGGCTGCGCCACTCCGCCGCCGAGGCCATCGCCCGGCGTGCCTCGATATCCCCGGCGAAGATGGCCGGACCGTTGGACGTCGAGGTCGACCTGTACGGCCCGTACATGGTCGACCTCGCAACTTTGGTGCCCGGTGTGACCCGCGTCGGCGGCGGCCGGACGGTCGCCTTCCACGCCGCCGATTTCGCCGAGGCGTACCGGCTGGTTCAGCTGCTCGTCGAACTCGCCAGCATCAAACCGAGCTAGCACGCGCGAACCGTTCACGCCCCGGGCCTGTCCTGCACGGCTCAGGTGGCGATGAGGTCCCGGGCATCCTGACAGAACCGGCGGACGGTGGGAGTGCGCCGGTACGGGGTCAGCGCGCCAACCAGGTTGCGAACGTGCTTGATGCACCTGGTGGAGGTGACCTGCCCGGCCAGGGTCTGCACGGCCTGGTCGCCGAGGGCGAGCGCCTTGTCCAGTTCGGGGTGTTCCTGTTGGACGTACGTGGTCGCGAGCAACGCGTTACGCAGTGCGCCCTCGCGGGTGTACTCGTTGCTCTGTAGCCGCAGCGCCGCCCGCAGGTGGTCGCGAGCGCGCGGCCAGTCTTCGAGCTTGACGAAGCAGTAGCCGGCCTGCGCGTGGGCCTGCGCCTCGTTGATCCAGTAGGACCAGTCGGGGTCGCCGTGCTCCGGCCGGCTGTCGGTGAACCTCTCGAATGCGGCGTCGAGCGCACGGCGGGTGTCGGTCATCGACCGGTTGTTGGCATACGCCTCGGCGGCCCGCAGGTCGAGGATCGTCGCCACACTGGGGCTCGTAGCCGGGTAGCTGGCGCGCGCCGTCTCCGCAAGGGTCACGGCCTGGCGGAGCTGACCGAGATCCTTGGCCTGGCAGGACATGAAGCCGAGGATGTTCGCGCCGAGGCCGCGATCACCGGCCGCGTTGGCCTGATAGAGCCCAGCGATCCAGAACCGTTGCGCCTGGGTGTGGTGGCCGTCGTCGAAGGACAGCCAGCCGGCGAGGCGCAGCAGTTCACCGGCGGTGCCGTGCAGCCGTCGGCCGACCGTGTCGGTGTAGCCGCGGTCGCGCAGCACCTCGACCACCGTGCTCAGGTGCTTCCGGACCAGGCCCAGGGTCTGGCCGCTGCCGAGGTGATCGTCCATCCGTCGAAGGCTGGCGGTTACCGCGTCCAGGTGGTCCACGACGTCGCCGGACACGGGCCGGCCGGCCGTCGATGCGATGTCCTGCGGTGGTTGGGCGATCAGCCACTCGTGCGCCGGTGATGTCAGTGCGGAACCGAGCAGAGTGAGGAACATCCGTCGGTGCGTCATCCCCTCAGGTTCGTTCACCACCTCGCCCGCCCGCAAGGCCCCGCTTGAAGACCAGGGCAGATCAAGACCGGCCGAGGCGGAAGCAGCCTCGAACCCGTCGCTCGGCCAACCCAGCTCACCGAGACCAACCGTCCGCTGCAACCGCTCGGACAGCAGCGCCGTGGTCAACGACGGCCACGGCGCCCGGGGAACATCGCCCTTCTTCCACTTGTACGGCGTCTTGAGGTGTAGCCGCTCAGCACGCCCGTGCCGCTCGGCGCATTCGTTGAGACGTCGAGCGAGCTGCTCCGGCTGCCAGCCCGCCTCGGCCAACAACCGCGTCAACGCCTCTCCGTCGGGTGCCACCCTCGAGCCTCCTCATGTGTAGCGACCGCCACACGAACAGTAGCGATGAGGTCCGACATCGGGTGGCTGTGGCAATCGTGGGCACTCATAGGCACCGAGCGCACCTGCCTTCGCGGCCCTCTGCACGGAGTCCACTGGACACGTCAGGACGAGCGGGTCGAGTCACGATGGCGAGCTGTGAAGGCGAAGGTTCTCGTGGTTTCCGAAGTGGTGGCGTTGCTTTTTGGTGGGCTGGTACCGGGGTTTCTGCTCGGGTTGTTGGCGTTTCGGGTGAAGTCGAGGTGGTGTCCCCACTGTGGGCAGCCCACCCAGTCGCTGCCGCAGGGGCGGGACCGGTGACCCGGCCCGGGGTGGACCGTGAGGAGCCGGTTGGGCGGCGGGTGGCCCGTTGGCGGGTGCGTCGTCGGATGACCCAGCAGATGCTCGCCGACCGGCTCGGCAAGTCGAAGAGTTGGGTCGACAAGGTCGAGCGCGGCGTTCGCAACCTGGACCGCTACTCCGTCGTCCAGGAGATCGCCGAGGTGCTGCGCCTCGACCCGGCGGTTTTGCTCGACCCCTGCCGACCAGCACCGCCGGCGGTCACCACCCTGGACGGCGTCGACGCGGTCCGCGCCGCCCTGGCCCACTACCACCAACGACCTGCCCGCACCGTGCCCGCCGCCGAGGTGGGGCGGCGCGTCGCGCACGCCTGGCTCAGTTACCAGCACGCCCACTACGCCCACCTGTTGCGGGCGCTGCCCGCCCTGCTCGACGCCGCCCACGCCAGCGCGGGCCTGCTGGTGCCCGCGTACCGGATCACCGCCTCGGTGCTCGTCAAGCTCGGCGAGCCCGACGTCGCCTGGCTGGCCGCCGACCGGGCCGTGGCCGCCGCCACCGGCGACCCCATCCGCACCGGCACCGCCGCTATCGCCGTGGCGCAGGCGCTGCGCGCCCTGGGCCGCGACCGCCTCGCCCTCACCGCGTCCGTCGCCGCCGTGGGCACGGCCGCCGACGATGGGGTACGCGGAACGTTGCTGCTCCAGGCCGCCATGGCCGCTGCCGGCTGTGGCGACGGCCGCCGCGCCGACGACCTGATCGACCATGCCGCCGCGTTGGCCGACCGGTGTACGGGCACCGACGACCCGCACCACACCGCGTTCGGCCCCGCCGCCGTGCGACTGGCCCGCTTTGTCAGCGCCCTGCGCCTCGGCGACGCCGCCCAGGCCGTGTACCGCCACGAGAAGGTCATCCGCGGCGACGACTGGCGTCGACTCCCCGCCGAGCATCGGGCCGCCCACCTTCTCGACGCCGCCCGCGCCTACCTCGACGTTGGCGACCTCACCGCCGCCGGGCGCGCCCTGGCCGAGGCCGACGCTGTCGCGCCCGCCGAGGTCCGCTACCGACCTGCCGCCCGTACCCTCATCGCCGAGATCGCCCACAGCGGCCGGGCAGCCGCCAGCGTGGCGCGACTCGCCACTCTCGTCGGTCCCACCCGTTGACCGCAACACCATCGGCCGTCCGGCTGAGGACACGCGACGGTTGTACGAGGGGTCATGCCTCGGTGACGCTCCGCCGAATCACCCGCCCGATCCTGCCCGCCGAACGGGCTGTCGGCAATCCGGCTGGCCGCTGCTTTTGATCCATCCATTCGCATCTAGCAATGGCACCGTGGGAGTCGTATGGTTCCCCGCAGCACCCCGACAAGCGTACGTGATGGGCGGATTCGCCCTCTTTCATGCTGGGCGGTGAACGGCAGTGACGGCAGAAGATCCTACGGCGACAGACCCCGGTTGGGTGGACGAAGTCCTCTTCGCCGGCCACCCGACCGACGTTTGTCTTCGTCTGCCCGAGCCCGTCGACCGGGCCACCCTGCACCGGCTGGTCACCGCCGCGCAGGAGCGGCTGACCACCGTCGGACTGCGCCCCGGTGGCGCCGTGGCGCTGCGGTTGCCGCCGTCGCTGGCGTACGTGGTGAACCTGCTCGCCACCTGGCGCGCCGGGGGGCAGGCGATCCTGCTCGACCACCGGCTCACCGATCACGAGGTGGACCGGGCGCTGACCCGGTTGACCCCGCAGGTGGTGGTCGCTCCGGTGCGGACCGGTGGCGGCGCGTTGAAGATCTTCGTCGACGTCACCGAAGGCGTCACCCGGTACGCCGACCGTCCGGCGGTCAGCGGCCACGCCGTGATCCAGCTCAGCTCCGGCTCCACCGGCCCGTCCAAGGTGATCGGCCGCACCGCCGCCGACCTGGTCGCCGAGGTGCACCGCTACACCCGGATCGACGGGGTGGCGCTGCCCGGCGAGCGGATCATCCTGCTGCCCTCGATGGTGCACGTGCTCGGCCTGGTCGGTGGTCTGCTCTACGGGCTGCACGCCGGGGTCGAACTGGTGCCGCCGGAGCGGCTCAGCGGCGACGCCGTGCTGGCCGCGATCAGCGCTGGCCCCACGCCAGCCACGGTGCTCGGCGTGCCGTTCCACATCGGACTGCTCGCCTCCACCCGCCCGACCGGTCCACTGCCACAGCTGCGACGGATGACCACCGGGGGTGAGCTGGTCCCGGCCGCCGTCGCCCGTGCGTTCACCGACCGGTACGGCGTACCCCTGGGCAACATGTACGGGATGACCGAGGTCGGGGTGATCGGCACCGACCTGCACGGGTCGCACCGACCGTCGATCGCCCCCGCGCCCGGGATCGAGGTCCGCGAGTCCGGCGGTGAGCTGTGGGTGTCCTGCCCGGCGTCGCCGTACGTCGGGCTGAGCGACCCGACCCGCTGGTCCGACGGCTGGCTGCACACCCGCGACGCCGGGACCGTCGACGACGACACCGGCCTGGTCACGGTGCGTGGTCGACTCGACTCGCAGGTCTCCGTCGGCGGGATGAAGGTCGACCTGACCGAGGTGGAGGCCACCGTCGCCGAGCTGACCGGCGTCGCCGCCGCCGTGGTGGTCTGGGACGACGGCATCACCGCGTACGTCCAAGCGGACGGCCCGCTGTCGGAGGAGACGCTGGACAAGCTCCTCGCCGAACGGTTGGCCGGCTACAAACGGCCCAGGGCGTTGCACCTGCTCGATCAGTTGCCCCGTACCACCACCGGCAAGCTGGTCCGCTCGACCGACACGCTGCGCTCGGCGGTCACCCCGTGACCGGGCCGCTGCACCACCTCGACGTCGACCTGCTCGCCCGCGTGCGCGGCGACGGCCAGGACGAGGCCCCCGCCCAGCGACGGGTGGCCGACGCGCAGGTGCTCGGTGCCGGGCACCGGCCCCATCGGCAGCCCCGGCGGCGGCATCAGCCGGCGCAGCCCGCCGTCGCGCAACCCCTGCCCGAGCGCCTTGCCGACCGCCTCCTTGGCGGTCCACAACTGCAGGAAGTCCACCGTCCGGCCGGCCTCGGGCCGATCGCCCAACCAGGCCAGCTCGGCGGGCGGGAACCAGCGGCGGGCCAGCGCGAGCGCCGGCAGCGGACGGATCCGCTCCACGTCCACCCCGACCGTGCCGGCTCGGCGGGCGGCGACCACCACCAACCCGGCGGTGCGGCTGACGCTGACCGCCAGCTCGACCGACCCGGTCACCTCGTCGACCCGGACGACCGGCCGTCCCTCGCGGTCGTGCGTCAGCACCAGCTCGGCGTCGGGGCGACCGAGCAGCAGAGCACCCGCCCGCCGCAGCAGCACAGCGGCCGGATCCGGCTGACCGCCGGTGTCCCGGCCGACCCACACGTAGGCGGTGTCCCGACCGGACACCGTCAGCTGAGTCACGCAGAAAGGGTATCCATGAGAGCCGAGGTCCGCGCCTTCGTCGTCGAGCAGCTCGCCGATATGAACTACGACGTCGAGGGGCTCGACGACGACACCACGCTCGGCCCCTCCGGCGTCGACCTGGAGTCACTCGCCCTGGCCGACCTGTCCGTCCGGGTCGAGGACCGGTACGGCCTGACATTCGCCGACGACGAGTCGGAGCAGCTCGCCCTGATGACGGTCGGCGAGTTCACCACAATGGTCGCCGATCGCGTCACCGAGGCGACGAGCGACAAGAGCTGATGGGCGGTCAGCCCGATCTGGGGCGAGCTGACCTGATGACCATGCTCGCCGAACTCACCGCGAAACCGGCTGCCGACGTGTCCGACCGGATCGGCTCGATGGAGCTCGCCTGGCTGGTGCACCTCGTCGAGCAGCGCTACGAACGCCGGCTCGACCTCACCGACGACGCCCTGGCCGGCATCCGCACCGTCGACGACGCCCTGGTGGTGTTCCGGGCATCGCTGACCGCCTCCGCAGATGGTTGAGGCGCGCGTCGCCCAGATCACCGGTGTGTACGCGGTCAGCGCCCTGGGGCGGGGCGCCGACGCGCAGCTCGCCGGGGTGTTGGCCGGCGTGCCGGCGTTCGGACCGGTGGACCGGTTCGACACCGCCGCCCGCCGGGTCACCGTGGCGGCTACCCTGCCCGAGGTCGCTGCCCTCGCCGACGAGTTGGCCACCGCGATCGACGCGGCCTGCCGCGCGGCCGGTCTGAACCGCGCGCAGCGCGCCGGGTGCGCCCTGCTGCTCGCCGTGCACGGCGGCCCGGCCGTGGGCCCGACGCCGGCCGTGCTCGCCGGTCAGCTCGCCGCGCGATGTGGACTGTCCGGTCACACCCGGGTCTACACCAGCGCCTGCGTGTCGGCCAGCACGGCGGTGGCCGACGCCGCCGCCCGGATCACCCGGGATGACGTCGAGCGGGTGGTGGTCGCGGCCGGCTACCTGGTGGAGTCGGACCAGTACGCGCTCTTCGACGCCGGTCGCGCCCTCGCTGTCGACGGGGCGGTGCGCCCGTTCAGCACCGGCCGTCGAGGGTTGCTGCTGGGTGACGGCGTGGCCGCGGTGGTGCTGGAGTCGAGCGCCGCCCGACGACGCGGTGTCGAACCGGTGGCCACAGTGGTCGGTTGGGGGCGGGCCGGCGACGCGTTCCATCCCTGCCAGCCGGAGCCCGGCGGCACCGGGCTGGCCCGCGCCGTCGACGGCGCGCTGCGCCGGGCCGGGCTGCCACCGCAGTCCGTCGGCTACGTCAACGCCAACGCCACGGGTACCGCGCAGAGCGACGCCGCCGAGGCCGCCGCCCTGCGTCGGGCTCTCGGCGGTCATGCCGCCCAGGTCCCGGTCAGCTCGACGAAGTCGGTCCACGGGCACGCGCTGGAGGCATCCGGGTTGCTCGAACTGGTGGTCACCGCGCTCGCGCTGCGCCACGGCGACCTGCCGGTCAACGCCGGATGGCTGGGCCCCGACGAGTCCTGCCCCCTGAACATCGTCAGAGATCGTCCGCAAAGGACGGAAGCCGCCCACGCCCTGACCCTCAACGCCGCCTTCGGTGGTGCCAACACCGCTCTCCTGGTCGGCGTCGAATGACCGGATCACCGGGGGAGAGCGCGCGGGCTCTCTGGCCCGAGGGCGGCGACGTCGGGGGCACCGTGGCGGGGGTGCCGGGGTTCGTGCACTCGGACTTCGCGCCGGTGGTGGTGGCCGTCGCGGAACGGTGTCTACGGCGGGGATACGGGTCGGCGGGAGTGCCCGCCGAGGTGCGGACGGGAATCGTGCTGGTCAGCGCCAGCGGTGATCTCGCCAGCGCCCAGCACGTACGGGCCGCCGTCGAGGCCGGCGGGCGGATCGGCCCGCTGTTCTTCTTCCAGTCCGTGCCCAACAGCGTCGCCGGGCACCTCGCGGCCCGCTGGAACCTGCGAGGACCGGTGGTCTGCCTCAGCCCGACCGGCGACCCGTACACCGACGGTGTCGCCGAGGCCGACCTGCTGCGCGACGACGGCGACGCCGACGAGGTGTTGCTGATCCTGATCGAACAGGCACCCGACGGGCCGACCGAGGCGGTCGCGGTGCTGCTGGGGGGAGGAGCACGACCATGAGGACACGGGGACTGCGCGGCGCACTGGCCGCCGACACCGAACTGGGCGCGGGCAACGTCCTGGCCCGGGTGCTGGCGCACGGCGCCGACCCGGACGGGCCCGGCCTGACCTTCGACACCGCCGTCGACGGGCACCCCGCCGAGACACCGCTGACGCTGGGGCGGCTCGACGAGCGGGTCGCCGCCCGCGCCGCCTGGCTGCACGCACAAGGGGTACGCCCCCGCGACCCGGTCGCCGTCTGGGCCACCGCCGCCGCCGACATGGTGCTCAGCTTCCTGGCGCTGGCCCGGCTCGGGGCGATCCCGGCGCTGATGAACGGCAAACTCCGCCCGGAGATCGCCGCAGAGTACATCCGCCGCCTGCGGGGCGTCGGTGTGCTGGCCGACGACGCGCACACCGCGCTGCTGGCCGGGCACGACCTGGGCGTACCCCTGCTCGGCACCCCCGCGCAGGCCGGCGCGGGTGACCCGGCCGCGGCCCCGGCGCACTACCGGCACCACCCGGACGACCCGATCGTGATCACCCACACCTCCGGGACGACCGGGGTGCCCAAGGCGGTGCTGCACTCGCACGCCAGCCTCTTCGCGGCCACCCGACACCTGCTCACCATGCCGCAGGCGCAGGGCACCACCCGGATCCTCAACGCGCTGCCCGCACCGCACACCGCAACGGTGCTGATGGTCAACCAGGCGCTGGGCAACCGCGCGCAGATGTTCCTGCTCTCCGAGCAGGGCGGCGAGCAGGTGCTGGACGCCATCCAACGCTGGCGCCCCGACGGGGTGTTCGGGTTCTCGGTCACCTGGGCGGAGCTGGCCCGCTTCGACCTGTCCGGGTACGACCTGGACTCGGTGCGGCTGTGGTTCAACACCGGCGACGCCTCGCACGAGCCGCACATCCGCCGGCTGGTCGCGGTCGGTTGGCGCGACACCATCACCCGCGACGGGGTGGCGAAGGTGCCCGGCTCGGTCTTCATCGACGGGTTGGGCTCCAGCGAGATGGGGCACTCGATGTTCCACATCACCCACCGCGCCGACACCGACCGGTACGGCCGCTGCATCGGCCGCCCCTACCGGTTCGCGAAGGTGGCGGTGCTCGATGCCGACGGTGAGCCGGTGCCGATCGGCGAGGTGGGTTTCCTGGGCATCGACTCACCGTCGCTGTTCCGGGGCTACTGGAACGACTCGGTCACCACCTACCGCTTCCGCCAGCGCGGCTGGTACCTCACCGGTGACCTGGTGCGTGCCGACACCGACGGCCGCTACTACCACCTGGACCGGGCGGTGGACTCGGTCGACGCCGGTGACGGGCGGCGGTTCTTCACCGCGCTGTCCGAGGAGCGCATCCTCGCGGCCTGCCCGGACGTCACCGACTGCACCGTGGTGATCGTCGCGGAGGCCGGAGCGGTCGTCACCGACGTGCTGCTGGAGTTGGCCGCCGGCGCCGACGAGGCCGAGGACCGCACCGAGCGGGTCCGCGCCGCCCTCGGCCCGGACGTCGGCGCCACACTGCGCCGGGTCGTGCCGGTCAGCTCCGCCGACATCCCGGTCACCGTGACCGGCAAGGTCCGCAAGGTGGTCCTGCGTGAGCGCTACCTCACCGAGGCACGTTCATGACCGCGTTGATCACGGGGATGGGTCTGTTCACACCGGTCGGTCGGGGCGTCGAGGAAACCTTCGACGCGCTGACCACCGGCCGGTCCGGGCTGACCCGCCCGCCGGAGGGGCACCCGGCGAGCACGTCGCTGGACGTCGCCGGCCTGCTGCCCGACATCGACCCACGTACCGTCGCCTCCGGGCCGGAGACCCGGGTGCTGGACCGGATCGTCGTCCTCGCCCTGCTCGCCGCCGCCGACGCTCTCACCGACGCCGGCATCGAGGTGGGCCGCGACGTCGACCCCGACCGGATCGGTGTGATCGTCGGTGGGGTCGGCGGGATGGCCACCCTGGAGTCGCAGGTGCTGGCCCGGGCGGCCCGGGGTCGGGCGGCGGTCAGCCCGTACCTGCTCACCGGGATCCTGCCGAACATGCCGGCGGCGCGGATCGCCATCGCGCACGGCATCCGCGGCTACAGCTCGTCGGTCGGCACGGCCTGCGCCTCCGGCGCCCAGGCGGTCGCCGACGGGGTGCGGCTCATCGCGACCGGCGAGGTCGACGTGGTGCTCTGCGGGGCCAGCGAGGCTCCGCTCTTCCCGACCTTCGCCGACACCTTCGGCAACGCGCGGGCGTTGGCGCGCGCCGGCACCGACCCGGGCCGGGCGAGTCGGCCCTTCGACGCCTCCCGCAGCGGGTTCGTCCTGTCCGAGGGGGCCGCGCTGCTGGTGCTCGAACGCGCCGAGCACGCCGCGGCCCGGGGCGTCGCCGGGTACGCCGAGGTGGCCGGGCACGGCGCGACGACGGACGCGTACCACCCGACCGCCCCCCGCCCGGACGGCACCGGCGCGGCGGCGTGCATTCGCCAGGCGCTGCGCAGCGCCGGTGTGCCGGCGGCGGCGGTCGGTTACGTCAACGCGCACGGCACCGGCACGAAGCTCGGTGACATCGCGGAGACCACGGCGCTGGCAGACGTCTTCGGCGTCGGCGGTGTGCCGGTCAGCTCCACCAAGGCGCTCACCGGTCACCTGCTCGGTGCCTCCGGGGTGCTGGAGGCGGCGGCCACCGCGTTGGCGCTCGGTCGGGGCCTGCTGCCGCCGACGTACCACCTCGACGATCCGGATCCGGCCTGCCCGGCGGACCACATCCGGGACACGCCCCGCAAGGCAGACCTGGAGTACGCCGTCACCAACTCGTTCGGGTTCGGCGGCCAGAACGTGAGCCTGCTGCTGGCGCGCGTCGCCGAGCCGAGGGGGTGATCGAGGCGGCATCCCGGGCGGGGTGTGCCCGGACGGCAACACAGGGGGAATCGGGTGGGAAGGGTTTCAGGCGACATGGACATCCGTGGTATCGACCACATCGAACTCTACGTGGGGGACGCCCGACAGGCGGCCTTCTACTTCAGCACCGCCGTCGGCTTCGAGATCTGTGGCCAGGGTGGTCCGGAGACCGGGCTGGCGGGGCAACGCTCGCTGCTGCTCTGCCACGGCGACATCCGGTTGCTGCTCACCTCCGGGCTGAGCGCCGAGCATCCCGCGTCGCGGTACGTGCAACGCCACGGTGACGGCATCGGTGTCGTCGCCGTCGAGGTCGACGACGTGCCGGCCGCGTACGCCGAGCTGGTGGGTCGGGGCGCGACCGGGGTGACGCCGCCGACCACCCGCACCGGCGCGGACGCCGAGGTGGTGACCGCCGAGGTGGACGGCTTCGCCGACGTGCGGCACCGGCTGGTGCAGCGCCGGGGCGAGGGGAACGAGTTCCTGCCCGGCGCCATCACCGCGGCGACGTCCACGACGGACGGCCACCCGCCGGTGCTCGCCGAGATCGACCACCTGGCGGTCTGCGTACCGCCCGGCCAGCTCGACGAGACGGTCCGGCACTTCGAGGCGCTGTTCGACTTCGCGCAGATCTTCGAGGAGCACATCGAGGTCGACGGACAGGGCATGAACTCCAAGGTGGTGCAGAGCCCGTCGGGGCGGGTCACTGTGGTGCTGCTCGAACCGGACCGCAACCGGCGACCCGGGCAGATCGACGCGTTCCTCGACCAGCACGCCGGTGGGGGAGTGCAGCACCTGGGGCTGCGCACCGACGACATCGTCGGCGCGGTCGAGGCGCTGGGCCGGCGCGGGGTGCGCTTCGCCGGCACCCCCGCCAGCTACTACGACGCCCTGGAGGCGCGGGTGGGTCAGATCGACGCCCCACTGCACCGGCTGCGCGAGCTGGGTGTTCTCGTCGACTCCGACCACGACGGCCAGCTGCTGCAGATCTTCGCCGAGTCGATGCACGTGCGTCGCACGCTCTTCCTGGAACTGATCGAGCGACGCGGCGCGCGCGGCTTCGGCAGCGGCAACATCAAGGCCCTCTACGAGGCCAAGGAGCGGGAACTGGCCACCGCGGTGGCCACACCACAGGGGGTGGGGGCATGACCGCGACGGGGTACGAGCCGACGTTGACCGCCGAGGAGCAGGCGCTGCTGCCGTCCGACGACGACGTGCGGCACTACGCCGAGCACGGCTGGTACCTGTCGAGGAAGGTGTTCACCGACGACGAGGTGGACGCCCTCGCCGCCGCCACGCAGCGCTACTACGACGGGGAGCGGGACCGGCGGCTGCCGGTACGCCCACCGAAGCTGGCCTACTGGGAGCCGTCCAGAGGGCCGGTGCAGCGGCACAACGACTACGTCCACCACGAGCACGACGGGCTCGGCGCGATTCTGCGCAAACCGCTGCTCGGCGCGGTCGCCGCCCGGCTCGCCCGAGCCGACGAGATCCGGGTCTTCCAGTCCACGCTGATCTACAAGCCGCCGATCTCCGGCGAGCCGAGCAACATCGTGCCCTGGCACTTCGACAAGCACTACTGGGCGTCCTCGTCGTCGGAGAAGATGCTGACCGCGTTCATCCCCTTCCACGACTGCGGGGAGGAGATGGGCACCATCACGATGGTCGACGGTTCGCACCGGTGGAAGGAGATCGGCGCGGACGACACGGTGGTGCGGCACTTCGCCGACCGGGACCGCAGCCAACTGGAGGAGATGCTGGCCGAGAACGCCGCGTACAACGGCGCGGAGATCCGCAAGATCCCGATGGTGATCCCCAAGGGACACGTGAGCTTCCACCACTGCCGCACCTACCACGGCAGTGGCCCCAACGTCAGCGGTCGCCCCCGACAGGCGATCTCGCTGCACCTGCAGGACGGCGACAACGCCTGGCGGGAGTATCCGCTCTCCGACGGCACGCTCGCCTCGTACAACCACGACGTGCTGGTCCGCCGCACCCCCGACGGGCGGCCGGACTACGCGGACCCCGATTACTGCCCGGTCATCTGGCGCCACCGCGCCCAGCAGGGAGGCTGACATGTCACGCTACGACTGGGGTAAGACGCACCCGGGCATCGAGCGGTTGGAGCGGGCGGTGACCGACCGGCGCGACGCCGTGGTCAAGCACCCGCTCTACGCCAACCTCGACACCCACGAGGCGCTGGTCACGTTCATGCAGCACCACGTCTTCGCGGTGTGGGACTTCATGTCCCTGCTGAAGTCGCTGCAACGGCAACTGACCTGTGTCACGGTGCCGTGGATCCCGACCGGCCCGACCGGCAGCCGCCGCCTCATCAACGACATCGTCATGGTCGAGGAGAGCGACGAGCTGGGCGGTGGCTACATCAGCCACTTCGAGCTGTACGTGCGGGGCATGGCCGAGGCCGGCGCGGACACCACGGCGGTGAACGCGCTCATCGACCTGCTGCGCGCCGGCCGACCGGTCACCGAGGCGCTCGCCGAGGCCGGAGTGCCGGCCGCGTCGGCGAGGTTCGCCGCGACCACCTGGCAGATCATCGAGTCCACCCCGGTGCACTGCCAGGCGGCGGCGTTCGCGTTCGGCCGGGAGGACCTGATCCCGGACATGTTCACCCAGGTCGTCTCGGTCAACGAGGTCAGCAACCGGCTGCACACCTTCGTCGACTACCTGGAGCGGCACATCGAGGTCGACGGCGAACAGCACACCCCGATGGCCATGCAGATGCTCGCCGACCTGTGCGGCGACGACGACACCAAGTGGCAGGAGTGCGCCGACACCGTCAACACCGCCCTCGCCGCCCGGGCAAGGCTCTGGGACGACATCCTGGCCGCCATCAAGGGGCCCGTGTGACCGACGCCGACCCGGTCCGGCTCTACCGCACGGTCCGGCTGATCCGCCGGTTCGAGGAACGGGCGGTGGAGATGGTCCGCGGCGGGCAGATCGTCGGCGGCATCCACCCTTACCTCGGTCAGGAGGGGATCGCCGCCGGCGTCTGCGCCGCGTTGGGCGCCGACGACGTGCTCGCCGGCACCCACCGTGGGCACGGGCACGTCCTGGCCCGCGGGGCCGACCCGGCCCGGATGCTCGCCGAGCTGTGCGGTCGGGTCACCGGCCTCAACGCCGGCCGGGGCGGTTCGATGCACGCCGCCGACCTGAGTATCGGCGTGCTCGGGGCCAACGCGATCGTCGGCGCCTCGGGGGCGATCATCACGGGTGCGGTCTGGGCCCACCGCCGCCGGGGCCGTGACACCGTCGGGGTGAGCTTCTTCGGCGACGGCGCGGTCAACGAGGGGATGCTGCTGGAGGCGTTGAACCTGGCCGCGCTCTGGCGGGTGCCGGTGCTGTTCGTCTGCGAGAACAACGGTTACGCGACCACCATGCCGGTGGCCGGCGCGGTGGCCGGCAAAATCGCCGGCCGGGCCGCCGCGTTCGACATCCCGGCCGTCGGAGTCGACGGCCAGGACCCCGAGACGGTACGCGTCGCCGCGTGCGCCGCCGTCGACCGGATGCGCGCCGGCGGCGGCCCCGAGCTGATCGAGGCCCGGACCTACCGCTTCGACGTGCACCACACCTTCGAACACGCGGTACGCCTCGACTACCGGCCACCCGACGAGGTGACCCGTGGTCGGGCCCGGGACCCGGTGGCCATCCAGGGTGAACGCCTCACCGACACCGACCGCGCCGCCGTGGACGCCGAGGTCGAGGCGACCCTCGACGCGGCGGTGCGGTTCGCCCTGGACAGCCCGCAACCCGACCCGGCCGACGCGTTGACCTACCTGTACGCCAGCGGCATGACCGCCCGCACCGGAGGTGGCTGAGGTGCCCCGACTGTCGTACCGCCGGGCGCTGACGAGGGCCCTTGGCGACGAGTTGGCCCGCGACGAGGCGGTGTTCCTGCTCGGCGAGGACGTCCAGGTCGGGGCGTCGCTGGTGACCACCGGGCTGGCCAAGCGGTTCGGCACCGAACGGGTCCGCGACACCCCCCTGTCGGAGCAGGCGTTCACCAGCTTCGCCACCGGGGCGGCGCTGGCCGGGCTGCGCCCGGTGATCGAGTTCCAGATCCCGTCGCTGCTGTTCCTGGTCTTCGAACAGATCGTCAACCACGCGCACAAGTTCCCGTTGATGACCGGCGGGCAGTGCCGCGTTCCCGTCACCTACCTGGTGCCCGGGTCCGGCTCGCGTACCGGGTGGGCGGGGCAGCACTCCGACCACCCGTACAGCCTCTTCGCCCACGTCGGCGTGGTCACCGTCGTGCCGGCCACCCCGGCCGACGCGTACGGGCTGCTGGTCACCGCGATCCGCCACGACGACCCGGTGGTGGTGTTCGCGCCGGCCGGCGCGATGGACGTGCGTGACGACGTCGACGACCTGACGCCGGTGCCGCTGGGCCGGGGGCGGATCCACCGTTTCGGCGACGACGTGACAGTGGTCGCGATCGGGCACCTGGTGCACGACGCGCTGGCCGTCGCCGAGGAGCTGGCCGACCAGGTCTCGGTGGAGGTGTTCGACCCGCGCACCCTGTACCCGTTCGACATCGACGGCCTCACCGAGTCGGTGGCCCGCACCGGACGCCTCGTGGTGCTCGACGACGGCAACCGTTCCTGCGGTATGGCCGCCGAGATCATCACCTCGGTGGTGGAGCGGGTCCGGCTGCTCGCCCCGCCCCGCCGGGTCACCCGCCCGGACGGGGCGGTGCTGCCGTTCGCCCCGGCACTGGACCGGGCCGTCCAGCCCGGCCGCGACCAGCTCGCCACCGCGATCCACCTCACGATGAAGGACGGCTCATGACTGATCCGAACTACCCGTGGCCGGCGGCCGACCGGGCCTGGAACGACCTGCCGGCGCCGGCCCGTCGAGCCATGGTGGCAAGCGGGGCGGCGGCCTGGGAGCAGGTCTTCCACGGTCGGGCGACGTACAACAAGCAGTGGCGGTTGGCCCGGCCCCCGGTGCTCACCGCCGACGCCTGGCGGCAGCTCAACGAGGTCTGCGACCGGCTGGCCCAGCTCATCCTCGACGCCTGCCGCCGGCGGGCCGACACCGCCGGTGAGCTGCGCCGGCTGCTCGGCGTACCGGCGGGGGAGACCCGGCTGCTGGACGAGGCCGAGCCGCTGACCGAGGCGCTGCTGGCCGCGTACCGCCCGGACGTCATCTTCTCCGCCGGCGTGCCGAAGTTCGTCGAGTACAACATCGACAGCAGCCTCGGTGGCGGGTTCGACGCCGACACCGTCATCCAGCGGTACGAGGGCCTGTACCGGAAGCACGGCATCCTCGACGACCTGCCGGTGCGGGCCGCGCCGTCGCTGCTGGACCAGCGGTTCGTGGCGATCCGCGAGGAGCTGCGGCTGCCCGAGGGCGCCCGGGTGGCGCTGTTGATGGACTTCGACGGTGACTACCCGGGCCTCGACGACCCGCAGACGTTCATCCGGATCCTCGACCCCCTCGCCGTACGGGCCCGGGACTTCGGCATCGACCTGGTCATCGCCCCGGTGTCCACCGCCACCCTGGACGCCGACAACCGCCTGGTCGTCGACGGCGCGCCTGTCGACGCGCTGTTCCGGCTGTTCGTGCCCAACCGGGTCACCCCGACCGCGGGCCTGGACGCGGTGGCCCTGGCCCTCGCCGCCGGCACCCTACCGATGTTCGTGTCGGCGGCGGCCTGGCTGCTCGGCAACAAGACCACGTTCGCCTGGCTGTGGGAGGACGTGGACGGGCTACCCGCCGACGACCAGGCGCTGATCCGCCGGCACGTGCCGTACACGGTGCCGTTGACCGCTGCGGTGCTGGACCGGGCCGTCGCCGAGCAGGCCACGCTGGTGGCGAAGCCGGCCGACGGTTCGGCCGGGTACGGTGTCCTGCTCGGCCCGGAGCTGAGCGCTGCGGACTGGGCCGACGGTGTGCGGGCCGCCGTCGACCAGGGCGGCGCCATCCTCCAGGAGTACCTGCCGACCGACCGGGTGTCGATGGACTTCGTCCAGATCGAGACGGGTGAGACGGTCACCGCCGACGTCCCGTACTCCCTGGCCCCGTACCTGTTCGGCCGGCACGCCTCCGGCGGCCTGGCCCGGGTCGGCTACCCCGGCTGCGACGGCATCCTCAACCTGGCCCACGGCGTCCTCCTGACCGGAATCCTCCTGACCGACTGAAGACCGCCCCCCGCCCCCGGCCCCCCGGCCCCCGGGTTGATCATGAGGTTGGCGTGGCTCTGAGTCGCCCCTGGCCTCGCCAACCTCATGATCACCGGGATGGAGGGAGCCGGTGGGGGAGCCGGTGGGGGGAGAGAGCGCGCAGGGTTTGGGCGGTGGCTATGGCGTCGCTGCGGGCGCTGCCGTGGCGGCCGTCAGTGCTGTAGAGGCTGGGGTCGGCCGTCAGGGGATGGTCGGTCAGGTGCACGTGGATCGTGTTCAGTCGCTCGGCCAGGTTCGCCGTGTGCGCAGACAGGCGGCGCATCCTGTCGCCCAGGCCGGGCCGGAGGTGCGCGGGCACCGCCGGGCTGTGTGAGACGTCGAACATGCCCACTGTGATCACGTCCGCGCCCACCTCGCGCAACGCGACGATCAACGCGGTCAGCTCGGCGTCCACCGCCTCCGCGTCGTACGCCGGGTGGAAGGCGTCGTTGCCGCCGCAGACGACAAGCGCCAGGTCCGGTGCGAAGGCCAGCGCCGCGGCGAGCTGGGTGGCCCGCACCTGGTGCGCGCGCAGCCCGCGTCGACCCAGATTCCGGTACGCCAGCTCGGGGCGCACGGCGGTCAGCTCGGCGGCGACCCGGTCGACCCACTGCACGTCCGGGTAGCCCGGTGTCGGCTCACACATGCCCTCCACGACGCTGTCGCCGAGCGCCACGAACCGCCGCCACGGGTGCCCGTCCAGCAGTTCGGTGGCCTCCCCGGGGCGCAGACAGTACGGGTCCGTCGATTCGGTGAGCGTCGATGGCATGCCGGCACGCTAGCCGACCGCCGGGCTGCCGGGCCAGGCTCAGCCGGTCAGGCTGACCTCGGCCAGGTAGACACAGGTCTTCCCCTCGTGCGACGAGTAGTAGCTCACCCACAGCAGGTCGTCGTGCCAGACCAGCCCGGGGTAGCTGGTGTCGCCACCGGACGGCAGCGCCACCAGCTCGGTCAGCTCGCCCCGGTCCGCATCGACGACGCAGATCGCGGTGCGGACCTCGCCGTCGTGCAGGCGCACCCCGGCCAGCAGCAGCCCGTCGGGCAGGCGGAGCAGCGCCGGCCCACCCACCTGGACGCCCAGATCCGTCCAGGTCCAGTCCCGGTACGGCGGCACGGCCCGGCCGAGCTGCGCGCTCGCGGTGGCCGCGTCCCGCCGCAGCAGGCACAGGGCGGTACCGTCCGGCGCGAAGACCAGGCCGCACTCGTTGGGGTACCCGTCAGCGAACAGCGTCGGCACCCACTGCCGCAGGTCCACCCCGTCCGTGCTGCGGTAGAGCCGGGCGAACCTCGGCTCCCGGGTGGCGTAGCCGACGCCGTACATCGCCTCGTCGTGCCAGGCCGCCCGCCACACCCAGACGCCCGGCTCGCCCACCGGGGTCGGATCACCCCAGGTGTGCCCGTCGGTGCTGAGCCAGGTCACCGTCTGGAACGTCTTGCTGGCCGCGCCGGTGGCGGCCGCCGCGAGCAGTTGCAGCCGCCCGTCGGGGCGCGCCACGAAGCGGGGGTCGCGCAGGTCGGCACCGGGCTGCGCGATGACCGTCGCGGAGGTCCAGGACCGGCCGTCGGTCGACGTCAGTATCCGGATCACGCCGTCGTCGCTGAGGTGGGTGCGGGCCTCCCGGAAGGCGCAGAACCAGCTTCCGGCGTACCGGACGAGGTCGGTGAACGCGCTGTGCGGCGCGCTGTCGCCGATCCGGCGCACGGCGACGACCTCCGCGGTGCGGCGGCGGGTGGGTGACGACGTCATACGCGGCGGCCTCCTGGTTTGCAGGGCGCCGACGGTAGCCGACCCGGCCGACGCGCGAGCGGCGATCAGCGGAACGTCCGACGAACACACCCCGCTGTCGGATCGGCGTCGGTCGCGCGGCGCTGTCGGCGCGCTGGAATCGGATGGTGGCGCCGATCGCGCACGATGGTCGGTGGGCCGGCCGGCCGGTCGGGTTGATGGCAGGCCCGCTGCCCGGAGGAGGTGGGGGCCATCGAGTCGTTCCTGCAGGCCCTCGCGGCGAAGCTGGTCGAGGAGATCGTCAAACGGCTTGTCGAGTGGCTGACGCCGAAGGCGCTGCGGTCGGTGCCGCACCGGGCGTCGCCGAACTGCCCCCGTTGCGGCGGGTACGGAGTCCGTCGGTGGGCGCCCGCCGGCATGTGGATGTTCCTGCCGTCCCTGCTGGCCTTCGCCTGGGGTTTCGGGTTCACCCTGCTGGGTGTGCCGGTGGTGGTGCTCTCCGTGGTCGCCGTGCTGGTGTCGGACGGTGTCGGCGGGTTGCTGACCGCGCTGCTCGCGCCGCTGGGCCTGCTGGTCCCCGTCACATTGATGATCGCGGGCGCGTTCGGCCTGGCCCACTACCACAGCTACCCACCGAAGTGGTGCGCCCGCTGTCACGGTCGGTGGCCGCGCCGGGAGCGCGACGAATACCTACGGGCGTCGGCTCCGGTGCTGACCTGCGGCTGCGGTCAGAAGCTACGGGTGCCGCCGACGGCCACCGGTACACGCCTGCGCTGCCCCCGCTGTCGCACCGAGCACGCCACCCCGGCCCCGGCCGAGCGCTGACGAGGCCTCGACCGGCACGCGCTCAGTGGGCCAGGGCGTACCCCGCGCCGCTGGGCAGCCGGACGGTCATCTCCTCGCCCAGATGGGAGGTGCGGTTGTCCCAGCCGCCGACCTCGACCGGGCGGATCGGCAGCTCCGCCCACCGGGGAAACTGCTCGGCCACCAGTCGGCGGACCAGGGCCGTGTCGATCCGGTCGGCCGTGGCGGCGTCGGTCACCGGCACGCCGTCGGTGAGCTGTCCGTTCATCGGCCCGAGCCTGCGGCAGCCGGGCGGGCTCCGCAACGGGGTTTACCGGGTGGTGGCGGGAGTGGGCCGCACCGGTGTCTCCGGGCCGGGGGCCCTGCTCAGCAGCGGGTACGCGGTGACCACCAGGCACGCCGCCGCCATGGTCAGCAGGGCCGGGGTGAATCCCAGCGCGTCCACCGACCAGCCGCCGAGCAGCGCGCCGACCGGCAGACCGACGAACGCCAACGAACCGGCGATGCCGATCACCCGGGTCTGCAACTCCGGCGGCACCCGCTCGTAGAGCGCCACCCCGAGCAGCGGGTTGACCGCCGCGATGCCGATTCCGGACAGGAACGTCACCACGAGCACCACCGGCAGCTCGTCGCTGATCGCCAGCGCCACCAACCGGGGCGTGCCGGCGACCAGCGCGCCGACCAGGAACGTCAGCCGCCGGGGCAGCCGGGGCCCGAGCGCGGTGAACACCAGGTTGCCCAGCAGCGCGCCCGCCGAGAACGCCGCCAACACCAGGCCGAGACCGCTCGGGCCGGGAAGCTCCCGGGCGACCCAGACCGGGATGTAGACGGCCACGCTGGCGTTGGCCACCATGTTCAGCGCCGAGATGACGCCGAGCATGCCGAGCAGCGGCCGGTCCCGGCCCAGGTAACTGAAGCCACCCCGCAGGGCGCGCAGGTACCTCTCCGGTTGGGTGGGTTGCGTCGGGGCGGCCGGCGGACGGACCAGGACGCCGATGAGCAGCGCGCAGACCCCGAAGCTGGCCGCGTCGATGAGGATCGCCTCGGTCACCCCGAAAACGGCGATCAGCAGGCCGCCCACCGCGGCGCCGAACAGTGTCACCACCCGGCTGAGCCCGTCGTACGCGGAGGTCAGGCGGATCAGCGGCACTCCGGCGGCCTCCGCGACCGGCCGGAACATCACGTGTTTCACCCGGTCCCCGATGCCCCGCAGCGCGCCGGCCACCGCGACGAGCGCCACCAGCGGAACGAAGCCCAACCACGGGGTCAGCGCCACGACGACCATCACCACCGCGCTGCCCGCGTCGCAGAGGATCGAGGTACGGCGCAGGCCGATCCGGTCCGCCCAGGGTGTGCCCAACGCGCTGGACAGCAGGTACGGCAGGGTCTCGGCGAACGCGACCAGACCCATCTTGGTGGGGCTGCCGGTGGTGACCAGCACCAGCCACGGAATGGTCACCACCGAGATGCGGGTGCCCAGGTTGGAGATCAGGTCCGCGCTGACCAGGACGACCAGTTGCCGGCGGGGGGTCACGCCCCGACCGCCGCCGCCCGACGGGCCGCGTACCGCGCGCGCAGCGCCCGCTTGTCCACCTTCATCGACCGGTTGACCGGCAGCCGGTCGAGGACCTCCACAGTGGCCGGCGCCCACATCTCGTTGAGTTCGACGGTCACCAGGTCGATCAGCTCCGCCCCGGTGACCGTGGCGCCCGGCCCGAGCACCACGTACGCGTGCGGCACCTCGCCGACCGTCTCGTCCGGCACCCCGATGACGGCGGCGGCCCGTACCTGAGGGTGCCCGACCAGCACGTCCTCAATGGGACGGCAGAAGATCGCCCAGTTCCGGCGATGCGTGACGATCATGTCGTGTGCCCGGTCGACGAGGTAGAGGTAGCCGTCGTCGTCGAGGTGGCCGATGTCGCGGGTCCGCACCCACCCGTCGACGAGCGTCTGAGCGGTCAGCTCCGGCTGACCGTGGTAGCCGGCGAAGCTCAGTCGGGTCCGTACCCACACCTCGCCGTCGCGGCCCGTCGGCAGCACCGCGCCATCGTCATCGCGGATCTCGACGCGGACGTCGCCGTAGGGCCTCCCGCAGGAGCGCAACCGTTCCGGGTGCTCCGGATCGTCGGTCAGCCCGGGCAGCGCGGTGATCACGACCGCCTCGCTGAGGCCGTACACGATGCGCAGCACCGGGCCGAACCGGGCGATGGCCTGGCGCAGCCGGGCGGGCGCCGCGGGCCCGGCGCCCACGTTGAACATGAACATGGCGGAGAAGTCCGCGCCGACCAGCGCCGGGTGGTCCAGCACCTCGTAGAGCATCGGCGGCGTGACGAAGGTCGAGTTGATCCGCTCCCGTTGCACGGTGTCCACGAAGGCCACCGGGTCCCAGTCGTCGCGCAGGAACAGCACCCCGCCGGTGAACAGGTTGAACAGTGTGGTGATCTGCCCGCTGGCCAGCCACATCGGCGAGTGCGACAGGTGTCGCAGCAACGGGAACCCGGCGGCGCGGAAGTCGGCGGCCAGGGCGAGGATCTGGGCGTAGAAACTCTCCCGGTGGTGCACCAGCTTCGGGCTGCCGGTGGTGCCACTGGTCTGCAGGAACGACTCGGGTGCCGGCACCGACGCCGGCAGGCCCGTCACGTCGGCGTCGGCCGTGAGATCGGGCCCGGTGCCGCCCGAGCCCAGACAGCACACCGGGGTGCCGGGCAGCGCGGCGGCCAGTTCCGGGCCCAGACTGGCCCGGTCCCGGGCGTCGTAGACCAGGGCGTCCGGGCGGGCCAACCGGATGAACTCGTCGACCTCCCGGCGCGCGGTCACCGGGGCGACCCACATCGTCCGGCAGCCGAGCAGATGCAGGGCGAGCTGTAGCAGCGGACCCTCCACCGCGTTCGCGACCGTCACCAGCACCGCCGACCCGGGCCGTACGCCGTGCCGGGTCGCCGTCGCGGCCATCGCCCGGACCAGCGCGGCGGCCTCGGTGTAGGTGAGTCGGCGACCGGCGCCGACAAGCGCCTCCCGGTCGCCGAATTCGGCGAAGAGGTCCAACACCCTGTCCACGTAGGTAGTGGTGTGCCCGGGTCCGTCAGTCATCCGGCAGCCCCCATCTGAGAAAAAGCGGCGGTCCCCGGGCAGTTCCCGGAGACGACGCGACGGTGGCGCGGTTGGCGACCGCACCGCCGCCGCCTGGAAGCCTAGGCGCGAAACGGCTGGTCGGAACCGTGCCGACGGGCGATCCGAACGGCCCGCCGGACATTTGATCGCGTCGATCAGGTTGATTGACGCCCGTCAGCGGCGGCGGCTAGGTTTCTGGACCATCGTCCAGGCGGGCGCCGTCAGCGGACGGCCCTGGGCTGCCACACGATGGAGGTTCCATGGCAACGGCAACCCCGAAGAGATGGCCTGTCATCGCCGCTGCGGCCGCGCTGTTGGTCGCCGGCGCACCCGCCGTCGTCGCCAGCGCCGGTCCGTCCGGCACCGCCGCCGGCCGACCCGACTCCCGCGCCGAGTGGGCGGGAAGTTGGGCCACCGCGGTCACCCGGGGCAACTCGGTCGGGCTGACGAACACCGGCCTCAACAACCAGAGCGTCCGGATGATCGTGCACGTCTCCGTGGGCGGCCCGGCGCTGCGGGTCCGTCTGAGCAACCTCTACGGCGAGCAGGCGGTCACCGTCGGTCGCGCCACCGTCGCCCGGCCGAACACCGCGACACCGGACGACCTCTCCGACATCGACGCGGCCTCGGTACGTCCGTTGAGCTTCACCGGTGCGACCACGGCGACCATGAACCGGGGCGCCGAACTGCTCAGCGACCCGCTGGCCTTCCCGGTCGCCGACGACAGCGACCTGGTGGTCACCCTGCACTTCCCGACGCCGACCGGCCCGACCACGTTCCACGGGCAGTCCCAGCAGGCCAACTTCATCGGCGCCGGGGATCTGACCGGGGCGGCCGAGGGCACCGGCTTCACCACCCGTCCCACCTGCTGCTGGTTCTTCCTCTCCGGCGTCGACGTGCAACGCAAGGGCAGCCCCGGCGCGCTGGTCGTGCTCAGCGACTCCATCGGTGACGGCAACGGCAGCACCGTCAACGCCAACCGGCGCTGGCCCGACCTGCTCTCCGACCGGTTGCTCGCCGACCGGCCGGACAAGCGCACCCCGGGTGTGCTCAACCTGAGCCTGGCCGGCAACCGGCTCAACCACGAGGGCACCGAGCCGGGCGACGGCAACTACCCGGGCTACTACCAGCTCGGCCCGAACGCGGCGGCCCGGCTCAACGAGGACGTGTTCGGCCAGACCGGGGTGCGTACCGTCGTCACCCACCTGGGCATCAACGACATCTGGATGTCGAACGACTCACCCGAGGCGATCATCGGCACGCTGCGGCAGATCAACCAGCAGCTCCAGCAGCGCGGGCTGACCAGTCTGGTGGCCACGCTGACCCCGTACGAGGGGCACGGCGCGCCGGGTGTGTGGACGCCGCAGAAGGAGGCCACCCGCCAGGCGGTGAACGCGTACCTGCGCGGCAGCAGGGAGTTCGACGGGCTGCTCGACTTCGACCGGGTGCTGCGCGACCCGGCACGGCCCAGCCAGTTGCTGCCCGCGTACGACTCGGGGGACCACATCCACCCGAACGACGCCGGCAACCAGGCGTTGGCAGACGCCGTGCCGCTGCGGCTGCTCGACCTGTGATCCGGACCGGGGGTGGCGGGTGATCCCCGCCGCCCCCGGTCACCGACATCCTGGGGAGGAGTTCGATCATGGAGGTAGGGGAGTTACTCACCGGCCTGTACAGCGAGCAGGGCAGACAGGACCCGTACCCGTGGTACGCGGACCTGCACCGGCTCGGCCCGATCAGCGCGGTACCGGCGCGCGCCGAGCACCGTACGGTGGCCGCGGTCGCGGTCGGCTACGACCTCGTCGACGGGTTGCTGCGCGATCCGGAATGGACGAAACAGCCGCCGCCGGGCTGGGAGGAGCAGGAGATCCTGCGGACCTTCCAGACCTCGATGATGTTCGTCAACCCGCCCGATCACACCCGGATGCGGCACGTCTTCTCCCGCACCTTCACGCCGCGCCGGCTCGGCGCGCTGGAACCGGTGATCCTGCGCGTGGTCGACGAGCTGCTGGACCGGATGGCGGACGCCGGGGACGGCGTGGTCGACTTCGTGGCCGACTTCGCGTACCCAATTCCGGCCCTGGTGATGGCCGAGTTCATCGGCATCCCGGCCGCCGATCTGCCGTGGTACCGCGAGCGGGTGGAGTGGATCGACGAATTCCTGGACGTGGCGGGGAAGACCCCGCAGCGGCTGGCCGCGGCCAACACCGCCGCTCAGGAGTTGCGGGCCTTCTACCGGGAGTTGATCGGGCACCGCCGCCGGCTGCCCGGGGACGACCTGCTCAGCGCGTTGGTCGAGGCGCTCGACTCCGGGGAGGTGGAGCTGACCGAGCAGGAGTTGGTCAGCAACCTGATCGTGCTGTTCAACGCCAGCTTCGTCACCACCGTCTACATGTTCAGCAACGGGCTGCCGCTACTCTTGGCCCACCCGCGGACGGTCGCGGCGCTGCCCACCGACGCCACGCTGGCGCAGGGCTGCGTCGACGAGGTGCTGCGGTTGGCGAGCCCTGTGCACTTCCTGGCCCGCGCCGCACCGGCCGACACCGTGCTGCACGGTGTGCCGGTCGCCGCTGACGACAACGTGCTGATCATGATCGGCGCGGCCAACCGCGATCCGGCCCGTTTCCCGGCCCCGGACACCTTCGACCCGACCCGTCCCGGCCCGCCGTCGCTGGCCTTCGGGGTGGGTCTGCACTTCTGCCTCGGCGCGGCGGTGTCGCGGTTGGAGGGTCGCCTCGCGCTGCCCCGGCTGTTCGCCAAGTTCCCCGCGCTGACGGTCACCGAGACACCGACGTTCAGCGGCAGCCTGTTCCTGCGTGGCATCGACAAGCTGCTGGTCAGCACCGGCGGATAGGAGCGACATGGCAGCACACCCGGAGGTGGCCGCGTACCGGGCGGCCCGCGCCGCGGCCGGCACCCCACCGCTGTACTCACAGACCCTCTCCGAGGCGCGTGCCGCGGACCTGGCCGCGATCCGCGCCGGCAGCGGCGCGGTCGAGCCGGTGACCGAGGTACGCGACGAGCGGATCCCCGGTCCCGCCGGGGAGCTGCCGCTGCGGGTGTACCGACCGGCCGGGTCGGGTCCACTGCCCACCCTGCTGTACTTCTTCGGCGGCGGGTGGACGCTCGGCAGCATCGACACCGCCGACGGCATCTGCCGGCGGCTGGCCAACGCCGTGCCCTGTCAGGTGATCACCGTCGGCTACCGCCTCGCACCGGAGCACCCCTTCCCGGCGGCGGTGCACGACTGCCACGCCGCCACCTCGTGGATCGCCCGGCACGCCGACGAGCTGGGCGCCGACCCGACCCGACTGGCGGTCGGTGGGGACAGCGCCGGTGGGAACCTGGCCGCCGCGGTCACCCTGCTCAGCCGTACGGACGGGCCGCCGCTCGCCGCGCAACTGCTGGTCTACCCGAACACCGACCAGAGCGGGGAACCGGCCGGGGACGAGGACCCGGCGCTGTTCAACCGCCGTTCGGTCGTCTGGTACCGGAGGAACTACCTGGTCGACCCGGCCCACGCGAGGGACCCGCTGGCCTCGCCGCTGCTCGCCGAGGACCTGTCCGGGTTGCCGCCGGCGCTGGTGATCACCGCCGAACTGGATCCCCTGTGCGCCGAAGGGCAGCGGTATGCCGATCGGCTGCGCGACGCCGGCGTGCCCACCCGGCTGGCGCACTATGCCGGCATGATCCACGGGTTCTTCGCGATGCCGGGCACCTTCACCGACGGGAGGCTCGCGCAGGAAAGCGCGGCGGCCTTCCTCCGCGAGCGCTTCGGACTGCCGGCCGCGGCGGGCTCGAGCGAGGTTGCCGACGAGGCGGCGGCGGGGCCCGGCGATGGGTGAGCGGGGGCTGGCCGAGCGGCCGGCCGTGTCGCTCGCCGACTACGCCGAGCGCGCCCGGGCCGTGCTGCCGCCGGACGTGTGGGACTACCTGGCCGGCGGCAGCGCGTCGGAGGTGACCCTCGCCGCGAACCGTCGCGCGTTGGACCGGGTCGCGGTGCTGCCCCGGGTGCTGCGCGGCGTGGACACCGTCGACCTCGGCGCCCACCTGCTCGGCCGTCGGTACGCCATGCCGGTCGGGGTGGCGCCGATGGCGTACCAGCGGCTCGTGCACCCGGACGGAGAGCTCGCTCTGGCCGCGGCGGCCGGCGCGGCCGGGATCCCGTACCTGGCCAGCACGCTGGGTAGCACCCCCATCGAACAGGTCACCCGGGCGGGGGCGGACGTCTGGTTCCAGCTCTACTGGCTGCGTGACCGGGCGCTCGTCCGCGACCTGCTGGACCGGGTCGTCGCGGCCGGCTGCCGGGCGCTGGTGGTCACAGTGGACGTCCCGGTGCTCGGCCGGCGTCCCCGGGACCTGCGCAACGCGTTCCGGCTGCCGGCCGAGGTGGTCGCCGCGAACCTTCCCGAGGGTCGAGACGCGTTGGCTCACTCCGGCGCCCCCGGGGTGTCCGCGATCGCCGCGCACACCGCCGCGTCGTTCGCGCCGGCGCTGCGCTGGGCGGACCTGGCGTGGCTGCGCGAGCAGGTCGACCTGCCGCTGGTGGTCAAGGGGCTGCTGGACCCGCGCGACGCGACCGAGGCGGTACGGGTCGGCGCGGACGCGGTGGTCGTCTCCAACCACGGCGGGCGACAACTGGACGGCTCACCGGCGAGCGTCACCATGCTGCCGGAGGTCGTCGACGCGGTCGGGGACGGCTGCCAGGTGCTGCTGGACAGCGGCATCCGTTGCGGCACCGACGTGCTGCGGGCGCTGGCGTTGGGTGCGGCCGGGGTGCTGGTCGGCCGACCGCTGCTCTGGGCCCTTGCCGTCGGTGGCGAACCGGCCGCCCGGGACGCGTTGGGGCTGCTCGCCGCCGAGCTGACCGATGCGCTCACCCTGGCCGGCTGCGCCGACGTGGTGGCGGCCGGCCAGCTGCGCACCCTCGGGGTGGGCTGAGGGGATGAGCGCTGCCGAACCGGTCGACCTGACCGTCGCCGACCTGCACCCCGCTCTGGGCGATCCGGCGCTGACCTCGATGAACTTCCTCAACGAGGTGTCCGAGCGTCACCCGACGGCGGTGTCCCTCGCGGCCGGCCGGCCGTACGAGGAGTTCTTCGACGTCGCGGCGGTGCACCGGCACCTGGACACCTTCCACCGGCACCTCGTCGACGACCTGGGGCACCGACCCGAGCAGGCCCGGCGGCTGCTGCTGCAGTACGGCCGGACCAAGGGCATCGTGCACCACCTGATCGCCCGCAACCTCGCCGTCGACGAGGGGATCACCGTCGACCCGGAGGACGTGGTGGTGACCGTCGGCTGCCAGGAGGCCATGTTCCTGGTGCTGCGGGCGTTGCGGGCCGGGCCGGCGGATGTGCTGCTCGCGGTCGCCCCGACCTACGTCGGCCTGACCGGGGCGGCCCGGCTGGTGGACCTGCCGGTGTGGCCGGTCGCCGGTGGGCCGACCGGGGTCGACCTGGCCGACCTGGCCGCCCAGGTGCGCCGGGCCCGGGCCGCGGGGCTGCGGCCGCGCGCCTGCTACCTGATGCCGGACTTCGCCAACCCCTCCGGCATCAGTATCGACACCGCACACCGGCAACGGTTGCTGGACCTGGCGGCGCAGGAGGATCTGCTGCTGCTGGAGGACAACCCGTACGGACTGTTCCACAGCGACGACGGGCCGCGCCCGCCCACCCTGAAGGCGTTGGACACCGGCCGGCGGGTCGTCTACCTCGGCTCGTTCGCCAAGACCGTGCTCCCCGGGGCGCGCGTCGGCTATGTCGTCGCCGACCAGCGGGTCGGCGGCCCGGGCGGGCCGGTCGGCACGCTCGCCGACCAGCTCGCCATGATCAAGAGCATGGTCACCGTGAACACGTCACCGATCGCGCAGGCGGTGATCGGCGGCCGGCTGCTGGAGCACGGATGCAGCCTGGTGGCCGCCAACAGCCGGGAGCGGTCCGCGTACGCCAGGAATCTGCGCCACCTGGTGGCCGGCCTCACCCGGCGCTTTCCGGCTCAGCCGGACCAGCCGGACCAGCCCGGGGTGCGGTGGACGGTGCCGGCCGGCGGGTTCTTCGTGGTGGTGACCGTGCCGTTCCCGGTCGACGACGCGTTGCTGGACCGCTCGGCGCGCGACTACGGGGTGCTGTGGACGCCGATGGCGCACTTCTACGACGACTCCGCGCCGGTGCGCGCGTTGCGGTTGTCGGTGAGCGCGGTCACACCGGAGCAGATCGACGTCGGGCTGGATCGCCTCGCGGCGCTGATCACCGACGAGTTGACGCGCCGGGCGGGGTGACACACCGCGTTCATCGGATGGCAATGCGCGACGACCCGCGTGCCGCCGTCCTCGGTGGACGGTCATAATAAGCCGCATGGTTGCCTGGGAGTACGCCCTGCTCGTCCGTCGCTATCAGGGACAGGGCCGCAATTTTCACGTCTCGTTCGTCTGGTACGCGCCGGACGGGTCCCGCAAGGACATCACCGCCTTCGGCGACACCGCCATCGCGCACCTCAACCGCGCTGGCCGGGAGGGGTGGGAGCTGGTCTCCGCCGCCGAGGACGTCAACAACGTCCAAGGCAGCACCGAAGTCCACCGCTACCACCTCAAGCGCCCCATGGCCTGACTCCGGCCCGCCGCCCCTGTCCGCCCCCGTCCGCGTCGATCATGGAGCTGTGGTGGTGGGCGACATTCGCTACCCGCCCTCATTCGGGCACCACAACTCCATGATCGACGCGAGTCGGTCGGGTCAGCTCAGGTCGACGCCGGGGTAGAGCGGGTACGTGGCCAGCAGGTCGGTGGCCTGGCGGGCGATCTTGTCGGCCAGGCCGGCGTCCAGGGTGTACTTCGCCTTCGACGGGGTGCCGTCGGTGTTGGCGCCGGCGGTGGTCTGGGTCAGCACGGTGTGGATCAGCTCGGCGGTCTGGTCCATCTCGGCGGTGCCCAGGCCCCGGGTGGTCAGCGCCGGGGTGCCGATCCGGATGCCGGAGGTGTACCAGGCGCCGTTCGGGTCCTGCGGGACCGAGTTGCGGTTGGTGACGATGCCCGAGTCGAGGAGGGCCTGCTCGGCCTGCCGCCCGGTGAGCCCGTAGCCGGACACGTCGATCAGCACCAGGTGGTTGTCGGTGCCACCGGTGACGAGCTTCGCGCCCCGACGCAACAGCCCTTCGGCGAGGGCCTGCGAGTTGTCCACGATCCGCTGGGCGTAGTCGGCGAAGTCGGGCCGGCGGGCCTCGGCGAGCGCGACCGCCTTGGCGGCCATCACGTGCGGCAGCGGCCCGCCGAGCACCATCGGGCAGCCCCGGTCCACCTGGTCGGCCAGCTCCGGCTGGCAGAGCACCATGCCGCCGCGCGGGCCGCGCAGCGACTTGTGGGTGGTGGTGGTGACGATGTGCGCGTGCGGCACCGGGTCGAAGTCGCCGGTGAACACCTTGCCGGCCACCAGGCCCGCGAAGTGCGCCATGTCGACCATGAAGGTCGCGCCGACGGAGTCGGCGATCTCGCGCAGGATCCGGAAGTTCACCTTCCGTGGGTACGCGGAGTAGCCGCCCACCAGGATCAGCGGCTTGAACTCGCGGGCCGCCTCGGCCACCCGGTCGTAGTCGATCAGACCGGTCGCCGGATCGGTGCCGTAACTGCGCTGGTCGAACATCTTGCCGGAGATGTTCGGCCGGAAACCGTGGGTGAGGTGACCGCCGGCGTCCAGCGACATGCCGAGCATCCGCTGGTTGCCCAGCTCGCGGCGCAGCGCGAACCAGTCGGCCTCGGTGAGGTCGTTGACCTGGCGGACCTGGGCCTTCTTCAGGGCGGGGGACTCCACCCGGTCGGCCAGCACCGCCCAGAAGGCGACCAGGTTGGCGTCGATGCCCGAGTGTGGCTGCACGTACGCGTGCGCGGCGCCGAACAGCTCCCGGGCGTGCTCGGCGGCGAGCGCCTCGACGGTGTCGACGTTCTGGCAGCCGGCGTAGAAGCGGCGGCCGACGGTGCCCTCGGCGTACTTGTCGCTGAACCAGTTGCCCATGGCCAGCAGGGTCGCCGGGGAGGCGTAATTTTCGCTGGCGATCAGCTTGAGTGACTCCCGCTGGTCGGTCAGCTCGGCGCCGATGGCGTCGGCGACCCGCGGCTCGACAGCCCGGATCACCTCGAGGGCGCTCCGGAATGCGGTGGACTCGGCGTTGCGGGACATGCGACCTCCAACAGACGTGCGGGAAGGCCCAGGCGCTCGGCAAACGTCCACGTGACGAGGCCGCTCCCCGATGGTTCTCCATCCCCACGCGCCAGTAACGGCCCGGGAGGATCCTACCGGGCCGTTACTGGCCGTTCGGGCCGCCCTCCAGCGGAGCTCCGCCGAGGCTCGACGAAGGGCCGGGGTCCGATCAGACCATCGCCAGGGTGCGGGGGATCTCGTCGAGCAGCTCCCGAGCCAGAAAGCCGATCCGGCCGTAGCGGGGAATCAGCCGCTGGCCGCTCACCGAGTGCGCGAACGAGCCCCAGCAGGCCGCCTGCGCCGGGTCGGCACCCCGGGACAACAGCCCCGCCAGCAGCCCGGCGAGCACGTCCCCGCTGCCGGAGGTGCCCAGCCCGGCGTCGCCGCTCTCCTCCCGCCAACCCCGCCCGTCCGGCGCGGCCACGTGCCCGTACAGCGACACGACCGCCTCGTACCGGGCGGCCAACTCGGCCGCCTCGGCGTCCAGGTCGTCGCCCGGGTCCCGCCCGAGCAGGTGCCCGGCCTCGGTGACGTTGGGCGTGAGCACCACGGGCCGGCCCGAGCCGACCAGCAGGTCCGGTGCGTGGCTGAGCGCACCGAGGGCGTACGCGTCGAGGACCAGCGACGTGTCCGGGCGGGCCGCCGCCAGGACCAGGGCCAGCAGACGGTTGGTCTCGTCGATCGCCTTCAGGCCGGGGCCGAGTGTCACCACGTCGGCCTGCCCGACCAGGTCGCCGAGTTGCCCGGCCCGGTCGGCGGCCACCGCGCCGTCGGCGGTCTCCGGCAGCCCGACCACCAGCGCCTCGGGCACCTGGATGCTCAGCGCGGCGGCGGTGGACTCGGCGGCGGCCAACTGGAGCACCCCGGCACCGGCGCGCAAGGCGGCCACTCCGGCGAGCAGCACCGCGCCCGGCGTGAAGCGGGAACCGCCGACCACCAGCACGGTGCCCCGGCTCTCCTTCCCGCCGACCGGCACGGGCAGTGCCCAGTCCCGCAGCAACGCCGGGGTGATCACCTTTACCTCAGACCGGCTCGGCATGGATCTCGTCCTCCCTGGTCGGCTGGGCGCCCTGCTGACGCAGGTGCGCGACATCGTTGAAGGCGGTGAGGGCAAGGCGGCCGTCGTCGTCCGCCGACCACTCGGTGATCGAACAGTTGGCGATCACGTCCTGCCGGGTGAGCGCCATCAGCTCGTCCTCGGTCAACCCCTCCAGCAGATAGCGAAGCAGGAAGACCAGCGCGTCGTGGCCGAAGAGCAGCACTCGGCAACCGTCGTGGTCACGACGCAGGTCGCCCAGCAGCGTCCGTAGCCGTAACGCCACATCCGTCCAGGACTCCCCGCCCGGCGGCCGGTAGTAGAACTTGCCCAACCGGTCCCGACGTTCGGCCTCGTCCGGGTACCGCCGGCGCACCCCGTGCCCGGTCAGCCCGTCGAGGATGCCCAGCTCCCGGTCGCGCAGCCGTTCGTCGCGGTGGACGGGTATGTCGGTGCCGGCCAGCGCCAGCCGCGAGGTCTGCACCGCGCGCAGGTACGGCGACGCGACCGCCACATCCGGGCGCCTCGCGTCCGGCAGTTCGGCCAGCCAACGGCCGGTCGCCCGGGCCTGCTCCTCGCCGGTCGCGGAGAGCGGCACGTCGGCGTCGCGATGGGTGAGGTCGATCAGCTCCGCGCCCGACGCCTCGGCGTGCGTCGCCGCGACGTTCGCGGTGCTCTCGCCGTGCCGGACGATCCAGAGGGTTGCCAGTTCCGCCATGCGGCCCCCCTACCCGGGCGCCGCCGACGGTAACCGTGTCCGGTGGTCGCTGTCGGTTTCGGGGCAGCGCCGCGACCGGGCGATGCGAAACAATGTGCGCCGGACAGGTGACGGGGGTCGGCGATGACTGTCTTGCGAGGTCTGCGGGAAGCGGTCCTGTTGTTCGTGGTGGTCGGGGCGCTGGTCGCGGTGGCGGCGATGATCTGGGTGGCGGTCGCCGGCGGTGACTACGCCGCTCGGCTGGGCATCGGGTTGGTGGTGGTGGGCGGGCTCATCGGCATGACGGGCGACCTGACGCTGAGTCGGATCGGCATGCTCGGCCCGCGCGCCACCTTCGGTGCCGCGCCGGAGCGGGAGACGGCCGGCGGTGGGCGTGTGCTCACCGGGGTCGGCGTCTTCCTCTTTGTCGGGCTGCCACTGGTCGTGGTCGGCGTGCTGCTGCTCACCTGAGCGAGCGCGTCATCGCTGCCGTCGAAGCCCAGCTCCGTCGGCGCCGCGCCAGTGTCCGCTCGGTGGCTGTACGGGGCGCTTGTGCGTCGTACCCTCAGGGCGTGGCCACGGCGGCGGAGGAGATCCAGGTGGGGGAGCGGGTGGTCCGCGTCTCCAGCCCCGACAAGCCGTACTTCCCGGAGCGTGGGCTGACCAAGCTGGACGTCGTCCGCTACTTCCTGGCGGTGGGCGACGGCATCCTGCGCGCGTTGCGGGACCGGCCGACCATGCTGGAACGCTGGCCCCGCGGTGTCTTCGAGGGCGCGACGATCGCCACCCGGCAGACCAACCGGGGCGACGCGTTCTACCAGAAGCGGCTGCCGGCCGGCGCGCCCGAGTGGGTGCGGACGGCGCACATCACGTTCCCCAGTGGCCGGACCGCCGACGAGGTCGCGCCGAGCGAGTTGGCAGTGGTCATCTGGGCGGCCAACCTGGGCACCCTGCGGTTCCACCCGTGGCCGGTCACCGCCGCCGACGTGGAACGCCCCGACCAGTTGCGCATCGACCTGGACCCGATGCCCGGCGTCGGCTTCGAGCAGGTGGTGCCGGTGGCGCACGAGGTGCGGGCGTTCCTCGCCGAGCTGGGCATGACCGGCTACCCGAAGACCACCGGCGGTCGCGGGCTGCACGTCTACCTGTCGATCGAGCCGCGGTGGAGCTTCGGTGACTGCCGTCGGGCGGTGCTCGCGCTGGGCCGGGAGATGCAGCGCCGGCTGCCGGACCTGGTCACCACCACCTGGTGGCGCGAACAACGGGACCGGCCCGTCTTCGTGGACTACAACCAGATGGCCCGGGACCACACGGTGACCTCGGCGTACTCGATTCGGCCGACGCCGGCCGCGCTGGTCTCCGCGCCGCTGGACTGGTCGGAGTTGGACCAGGCCCGCCCGGAGGACTTCGACGTGCTCAGCATGCCGGCCCGGTTCGCCGAGCGCGGCGACCCGCACGCCGGCCTCGACGGTGACCGGCACTCACTGGAACCGTTGCTGGAGTTGGCCGACCGCGACGGGCTGGAGGCCCCGCCGGAGCGCTGAGGCCGGCGGTCACGCCCAGGGGCTGCCAACCCCGTCGAACTCCTCGAAGACCAGCCAGGTGCGGGTGGACAGCACCCCCGGAATGCTCTGCACCCGACCCAGCACCACGTCGCGCAGCGCGGCGTTGTCCGGCGCGCGCACCAGCGCGAGCACGTCGTGGTCACCGCCGAGCAACGCGGCGTGCTCGATGTAGCGCACCTGGGCCAGCTCGGCCGACACCTCCCGCCAGGTGTTCTGCTCGATGGTCAGGGCGATGTACGCCGAGGTGCCCAGCCCGGCCGCCTCGGGCGCCACCTTGGCCCGGAACCCGGTGATCACCCCGTCGCGCAGCAACCGCTCCACCCGCGCGTACGCGTTGGTGCGGGAGATGTGGATCCGTTCGGCGAGGGTGCGCACCGACGTCCGACCGTCGCGGACCAGCTCGTCGAGGATCCGCCGGTCGACCTCGTCCAACGCTCGGGCCGATCGTCCCGATCCCGCGCCCCGGCCTGCGTCGTCGGCGGTCTCCTGGCTCACTGGTACCCCCTCCGCATGCCAACCGTCCCGCCTTCTGTGTCGATCTTGAGTCAATCATCCACAAGCGGAAGCATAGGCTCACCACACGTCCCAGGAGGTTCCGCCGTGACGACCACTCCCCAGGCGGTCCGCAGGGCATCCCCGCGCACCCGTCGAACGGTCACCCCGCCCGACCCGGCGCGCTCGTTGCTACCGGACGCCGAGCCGGTCCGCCTGCTCACCGAGAACGGCACGCCGCTGCCCGCCCGCGCCGACTACCCCGAACCACCCGCCGAGGTGCTGCGCGAGCTGTACCGCCGGATGGTGCTCGGCCGCCGCTTCGACACCCAGGCGACCGCCCTGACCAAGCAGGGTCGGCTGGCCGTCTACCCGTCCTCGCGGGGCCAGGAGGCGTGCCAGGTCGGCGCGGTCCTCGCGGTGCGCGACACCGACTGGGTCTTCCCCACGTACCGCGAGTCGATGGCGCTGGTTGCCCGAGGCATCGACCCCGTCGAGGTGCTCACCCTGCTGCGCGGCGACTGGCACTGCGGCTACGACCCGACCGAGGTGCACACCGCACCGCAGTGCACCCCCCTCGCCACCCAGTGCGTGCACGCCGCCGGCCTGGCGCACGGCGAGGCGTACCAGGGCCGCGACACCGTGGCGCTGGCCTTCATCGGTGACGGCGCCACCAGCGAGGGCGACTTCCACGAGGGGATCAACTTCGCCGCCGTGTTCAAGGCGCCGGTGGTCTACTTCGTGCAGAACAACAGGTACGCGATCAGCGTCCCGCTGTCCCGGCAGACCGCCGCGCCGTCGCTGGCCTACAAGGGCGTCGGCTACGGCGTGCCCAGTGAGCAGGTCGACGGCAACGACCCGGTCGCGGTGCTGGCCGTGCTCACCCGCGCGGTCGCCCACGCCCGGGCCGGCAAGGGACCGTTCCTGGTCGAGGCGCACACCTACCGGATGGAGCCGCACACCAACGCTGACGACGCCAGTCGCTACCGCGACGGCGCCGAGGTCGACGCCTGGCGGGACCGGGACCCGGTCGCCCGCCTGGAGACCTACCTGCGCGCCCGCGGTGTGCTCGACGACGCGGCCGTCGCCGAGATCGCCGAGCAGGCCGAGGCGTACGCGGCGGACCTGCGGACCCGGATGAACGAGCAGCCCACCGTCGATCCGCTGAGCCTCTTCGACCACGTCTACGCCGAACCCACCCCGCAGCTTGTCGAACAGCGTGAGCAGGTCCGCGCCGAGCTGGCCGCCGCGCACGCCGAGGAGGGCGACGCCTGATGGCCACCACCATGGCGAAGGCGCTCAACACCGCGCTCGCCGACGCGCTCGCCGCCGACGACCGCGTCGTCGTCTTCGGTGAGGACGTCGGCGCGCTCGGCGGCGTCTTCCGGATCACCGACGGCCTCCAGGCCCGCTTCGGCGAGGACCGCTGCTTCGACACCCCCCTCGCCGAGGCCGGCATCGTCGGCTTCGCCGTCGGCATGGCCATGTCCGGCCTGCGCCCGGTGGTCGAGATGCAGTTCGACGCGTTCGCGTACCCGGCGTTCGAACAGATCGCCTCCCACGTGGCGAAGCTGCGCAACCGCACCCGGGGCGCGCTGAGCGTGCCGATCGTCATCCGCGTGCCGTACGCGGGCGGGATCGGCGGGGTCGAGCACCACTGCGACTCGTCCGAGGCGTACTACGCGCACACCCCCGGACTGAAGGTGGTCACCCCGGCGACCGTCGACGACGCGTACTCGCTGCTGCGCGAGGCCATCGAGGACCCCGACCCGGTGGTCTTCATGGAGCCCAAGAAGCTCTACTTCGCCAGCGCCGAGGCGTCCCTGCCGACCCGCAACGAGCCGTTCGGCCGGGCCGTCGTGCGCCGGCCCGGACGCGACGCCACCCTGGTGGCGTACGGGCCGGCGGTGCCGGTCGCGCTGGAGGCCGCCGACGCCGCCCGGGAAGAGGGATGGGACCTGGAGGTCGTCGACGTACGCACCATCGTGCCGTTCGACGACGAGACCATCACCGCCTCGGTCCGGCGTACCGGCCGGTGCGTGGTGATCCAGGAGGCGCCCGGCTTCGCGGGCGTCGGCGCGGAGATCGCCGCCCGGGTGCAGGAGCGCTGCTTCCACGCGCTGCACGCCCCGGTGCTGCGGGTCGCCGGGCTGGACATCCCCTACCCGGCGCCGATGCTGGAACACACCCACCTGCCCGGCGTGGACCGGGTGCTCGACGCGGTGGCCCGCCTTCAGTGGGACGACCAGCCGGACGCGCGTTGGGCGGCGGCATGACCATCGTCGAACGGACACAGGTCTTCCTCCTGCCCGACCTGGGCGAAGGGTTGAGCGAGGCCGAGATCGTCGAGTGGCGGGTCGCCGTGGGTGACGTGGTCACCGTCGACCAGAGCGTGGTCGAGGTGGAGACCGCCAAGGCCGTCGTCGACGTGCCCTGCCCGTACGCCGGCCGGGTGGTCACCCTGCACGGCGCGGCCGGTGAGGTACGCCCGGTCGGCCAGCCGTTGATCACCATCGCGCCGCTGGACGGGGGCGACGAGCCCGCCGGGCACGCCACCTACCGCGAGGAGGAACGGGCCGGCTCGGGCAACGTGCTGATCGGGTACGGCACCGGCCACGGCACCGCCACCCGACGTCGGCGTCGGCCCCGCCTGGCGGTGGCCCCCGAACCGGCTGACGCCGGCCCGACCGGCGGCACCGGCACGGCTGCCGCCGCCACGTCCGGCGAGCCGGCAGCGCCCTCCGCCGCCCTGGTCATCTCGCCGATCGTGCGGCGGCTGGCCCGTGAGCACGGCGTGGACCTCGACACGGTGCGGGGCACCGGACCCGGGGGTGTGATCCGCCGCGCCGACGTGGAGGCCGCGCTGACCGCGCCCGCCGCCCGGCTCGCCGCCGTGCCGGACCCGCAGGTCGGGTCGGCCCCGGCGGGGGACGGCGACGTCATCGTCGCGCTGACCGGCGTCCGCAAGGTGATCGCCGACAAGCTCTCCCGCAGCCGGCGGGAGATCCCGGAGGTGACCATCTGGGTCGACGTGGACGCCACCGGGCTGTTGGAGACCCGCGCCGCGATCAACGCCGCGACGCCCGACGCGCCGGTGAGCATCCTGGCCCTGCTGGCCCGGATCTGCCTCAGCGGACTACGCCGGTTCCCGCAGCTCAACGCCCGGGTCGACACCGAGGCGCAGCGCATCGTCCAGTCCGCCGGGGTGCACCTCGGCATCGCCGCGCAGACCGACCGCGGGCTCCTGGTGCCGGTGGTGCGCGACGCCCAGCGGCTCACCACCGCCGAGCTGGCCGCCGAACTGGCGGCCACCACGGCCGCCGCGCGGGCCGGCAGCCTGCCCCCGGCCCGGCTGACCGGTGGCACCTTCACCCTGAACAACTACGGGGTGTTCGGCGTCGACGGCTCCACGCCGATCATCAACCACCCCGAGGCGGCCCTGCTCGGGGTCGGGCGGATCGTGGACAAGCCGTGGGTGGTCGACGGGCAGCTCGCCGTCCGCAAGGTGACCCAGCTCAGCCTCACCTTCGACCATCGGGTCTGCGACGGCGGGGTGGCCGGCGGCTTCCTGCGGCACGTCGCCGACTGCGTGGAGCGACCGGCGCTGCTGATCGCCGCCGTCTGACGCGTACCCCCTCGGCCCCGGCGCTGCCCGTGCGGCGCCGGGGCCGGCGCATGTCCAGGGCTCCCCGGCGGCGTCATCGGGCCGGGCCCCCGGCGGCGTCATCGGGTCGGGGTTTCCCGGCGGCCTCACCGGGAAGTCGGCCCCGCCGGAGCGCACCGAACGCGTCGAAGGGAGCCCGCCCGTGGCCGCGGCGAACGAGCTGCTACTGAACTCGGTCCGGGTACGACGGCCCGCCTCGGCCGGCGCGCCGCTGTACTGCGACGCGCTGGAGTACGGGCTCACCGGTGACGGCGCGACCAACGACCAGCCGGCGCTGGCCGCCCTCGTGGACCGCCTCGGCGCCGGCTACGCCTCGGACGGACGGGCCCGCGTCATCTACTGCCCGCCGGGCATCTACTCGATCCGGGACGCGGGCACCGTGTGGCGCAGCGGTGTGTCGCTGATCGGGGCCGGCCCGGCGGCGACCCGGTTCATGCTCAGCAACGAGGGCAACCGGGCCGACCCCACCCCGTTGGCGTTCTGGACCACTGTGCAGCACGGCGCCGACCGGGACCGGCACATCGCCGACTGCACCTTCTCCGACTTCCAGATCGACGGCTCCGGCGTCGCCATGGCCGAGTACAACTACCTGGCCAAGGGCCTCGGCCTCCAGTACGTGGTGCGGGGTGTCTTCCGCAACCTCTACATCCACCACACCGCCGCCACCGGGCTGGGCTGCGACTTCCTCCAGGACTCCCTGATCGACGGCGTGGTGGTGGTCGGCTGTGGCCGACTGGACAACGGCGAGCAGATGGGTGGCGCCGGCATCGGGATCGGCATCGGCGGCTGGGGAGCGGTGGAGCGGCTGACCATCGCCAACAGCACCGCCCTGGCCAACGGCACCAACGGAATCTTCCTGGAGCTGCAGAAGGACTATTGGGCACCGCCACGCGGCTACCGCATCGTCGGCTGCCACAGTCAGGGCAACCGCTTCGGCATCTCCGACTGGGGCGCCGACGGCCTGATCGTCTCCGCCTGCACCATGACCGGAAACCTGGAGACCGGGTTCGACGTGTCGGCGCAGGGCACCTCGTCGGTGGCCGGCCGGGGTGGGCTGCTCACCGACTGCGTCATCGACGGCAACATGTGCGACGGGGTCAGCATCGGTAACAGCCCTGGCCCGTACACCGTCCGAGGCAACCGGATCAGCGGCAACGGCCGGCACGGTTATCACTCGCACGACCTGGGGCGCGGCTACCGGGGCTCGATCCGGGACGTGGTGATCGAGAGCAACGAGTTCTGGGGCAACGGCCTCGACGCGATCCGGATCGACCACCAGATGACCGACGCGGTGCTGCTCAACAACCGGATCCGCAACAACGGACGGCAGTACGGCGAGGGCACCGGCGGTACCGGTGACGCCGTCCGCTACGGCGAGCGGTCCCTGGTGGACCGGTCGGCCAACTGGCCGCACGACGGTCACCGGGGCAAGGTCCTGCGGGTCGGAAAGGCAGTGGCCATGGTGGCCTCCAACACCGGCGACGAACTCACCCTCGCCCCGGTCCGCCCGGACGCGTTCAGCGCGTGGAGCGGGGACGTGCCACCGCCGGGATGCGCATACGAGCTGGCCGCCGCACCGAAGCTGCGGGCCGGCATCACCGTCGACGCGCCGTTCGACTCGGCGACCATCCGGGGCAACCGGGTGTGGGACAACCACGACAACCCGACCCAGACGCACGGGCTGTGGATCACCGAGCGGGGCAGTTGCGTGGACTGCCGGGTCGAGGACAACGACCTGGCCGGCAACGCCGACGAGGGCATGCGACTGGACACCCCGCCGGTGGGCGGACGGTGGCGGGACAACCACGTGGACAGCGACTGGAGCTGACCCGACGGTGGTCGCCGTCGGGACGCCGGAGCGACGGCGACGGCGAGATCCTGAAGCTGAACGACGTGCGGCGGCGGCCGGAAGGTTCCGGCCGCCGCCACTGTCGTGGTGAAACCGATCAGCCGGCCAGACCGGCAACCGGGGTCGGGTCCAGCACCACAGTCGCCGAAGCGGACTGCGGGGGTACGCCCGGGTCGGTCGGGGCGTCGGTGTACTCCGCCACGAACACCGCGGTCAGGTTGTCCGCGCCGCTGTGCCCACCGTCGAGGAAGGTGGGGATGCTTCCGGAGCAACCCGTCGAGGTGGACAGCGGGTGCCCGTGCTCATCGTGCCCGAGCACGTAGGTGACCTTCACCCGGGAGCAGTCCACCGGCAGGTCGTCGGTGACCTTCACCTCGTACGCGACGGTCTGCCCGAACTGGAACGGCTGCCCGGCCTCCGGGGCGACGAACTCGATGATCGGCGCGGTCGGCCCGACCACCAGCGGCAGGGACGCCGAGGCGGACCGTCCGGTGCGGTCGGTGACCTTCAACGTCGGCGTGTACGAGCCGTTCTCCGGGAACGTCCAGCTCGCGTTCGGAGCGGTGCTGTCCACCGAGCCGTCCGCGTTGAAGTCCCACGCGTAGCTGAGCTTGTCACCGTCCGGGTCGGTCGTGCCGGCGCTGGAGAACGCGACGGTCAGCGGGGCCTGCCCAACGGTCGGGGTGCCACTGATCTTCGGGATCGGCGTCCGGTTGCCCCGCACGAAGTCGATCCGGGACAGCTGCGCGTCCGGGTTCTCGGCGAAGTAACCGTCGCCGTACTCCAGGACGTAGAGCGCGCCGTCCGGGCCGAACTCCATGTCCATCGGGTTGTCCACGACCAGCGACGGCGCCACCGGACGGATGTCGTCGACATCGCCGTCGGAGTCGAGGCGGAACTCCTTGATGTAGTCGCGGGACCACTCGTAGAACAGCGGAACCCCGTCGTAGTAGGCCGGCCAGCGGGTGCGCGACGTGCTGGTCCCGTCGTACTCGTACGCCGGGCCACCCATCGGAGAGATGCCGCCGGAACCCAGCTGCGGGAACTCGGCCGAGGGGGCGGCCGCGTACCAGACCTCCGGCTGCTCGACCGGCGGCAGCACCCGCTTGCCGGTGTTGTGCGGTGAGTCGTTGACCGGGCGCTTGCAGTTGAACGTGGCACCGGACTCACCGGTGGCGAAGTCGTAGTCGCGGTAGGCGATCGTCGGCGTCACGCAGTACGGCCAGCCGTAGTTCGCCGGCTTGTCGACGCGCATCCACCGACCGTGCCCGGCCGGCCCGCGCTCCGGGTTCGGGTTGGACGCGTCCGGGGAGTAGTCGCCCACGTACACGTCGTCGGTCCGCTTGTCGACGGCGAACCGGAACGCGTTGCGCAGCCCCATCGCGTAGATCTCGGGGCGGGTCTGCGCCGTGCCGGGCTTGAACAGGTTGCCGGCCGGCACCGTGTAGCCACCACCGGCCTTGACCTTGATGCGCAGCAGCTTGCCGCGCAGGTCGTTGGTGTTGGCCGAGGTGCGCTGGGCGTCGTACGCCGGGTTACGGTCGGCCCGCTCGTCGATCGGGATGTAACCGTCGGAGGCGAACGGGTTGGTGTCGTCACCCGTCGACAGGTACAGGTTGCCCTTGCTGTCGAAGTCGATCTGGCCGCCGACGTGGCAGCAGATGCCCCGGTCGGTGGGCACGTCGATGATCTGCTGCTCGCTGGCGAGGTTCAGCTTCTGCCCGTCCAGCTTGAACCGGGACAGTCGCAGCGCGCCCTTGAAGCGCTGCCAGTCCGCCTCGGTGCCGGTCTCCGGCGCGTCCCCCTCGTTGACGCCGGGAGTCGCCGGGTCGTCCACCGGCGTGTCCATCGGCGGCGAGTAGTAGAGGTACACCCACTTGTTCTGGGCGAAGTTCGGGTCGATGGCGACGCCCTGCAACCCCTCCTCGTCGTGCTCGTACACCGGAATGTCGGCGGCGAGGGTGTTCAGCCCGGTGCGCGGGTCGTGGATGCGGACCTCACCGGTACGGGAGGTGTGCAGCACCCGCAGGTCGGGCAGGACGGCGAGGCTCATCGGCTCGCCCGGGAAGTCGTTCAGTGTCACTTTCTGGAAGCTGCTGTCCGGCGGCGCGGCCGGCGCTGCGGACGCTGCCGCCGGTGGTACGGCCAGACCGGCCGTCACCAACAGCAGGGCGGACGCGAATGCGGTCCTGTTCATCAGGTGAATCCCCCGGGGTGGTTTCAGTACCGAAGTGAAGCGAGATAGTCGAAGCCGACGCGAGCGGTGTCCAGGGCGTCGGCGGGGGAGCGCGGCGCGGTGCCCGCGTCGTCGCGCTCCACGATGTACTCCTCGATGCCGGCTTCACGCTCGTGGGCGAAGATGCGACCGAAATCGATGAGGCCGTCGCCGAGGTCGGCGAAACCACCCTCGACGTCGAGGTCCTTGACGTGCACCTGGCGGATCCGGCCGCGGTTGGCACGGATCACGTCGACCGGGTCGTGGGCGCCCCGCCAGGTCCAGTAGAGGTCGAGCTCGAAGTGCACCAACCGGGAATCGGTCTGCGAGCTGAGGATGTCGAACCCGGTCGAGCCGCCGGTCAGCGGCACGAACTCGAGCTGGTGGTTGTGGTAGCCGAAGTCCAGCCCCGCGCGTTCGGCGAGCCGTCCGGCGCGGTTCAGGTCCCGAGCCAGGGCCCGGTAGACGGCGGGGTCGCGGATCGGCTGACCGCTCGCGTCCCGACCGAAGTACGGGTGGACGATCTTCTTGCAGCCCACCACGTTGGCGTCGGCGAGAGCCTGCTCCCAGGTGGCGGCGTCGAACGGCTGCGGGATGCCGACGTGACCGGAGGTGGAACGCAGCCCGGCCTCGTCGAGCGCGGCCCGGAACTGTGCGGCGGTGCGTCCGACGAAACCGGCGTGCTCCACTCGCCGGTAGCCGATCCGACGCAGCGCGTCCAAGGTGCCGGGCAGGTCGGCGGCGAGCTGATCACGCAGCGTGTAGAGCTGAATGCTGATCCGGTCCACCGGCACCCGGCGGCGGCCCTGGGCCTGCCCGGTGGTTGCGGCGGGCGCGGCGACGGCTGGGCCGCCGAGCAGACCGGCGGCGCCGACAGCGGCCGCGGAAACGGTCGCGGCGCGCAGCACTCCCCGCCGGCTGACCGGCTCGGACGCCGGTGTCGGCCCCGGTCGGTTGAGTTGTTGATCCATGGTGGTGGTCCCTTCCTGACGGCTGGGACGCCGTCGGCGGCGGTCGACCTGACTGCCGTCCGCCGGGCGCGCCGAACCGGCCGGAGGCGGGCTCCGGCTGGACGGTGAGGGACGGCGCGGGTGCGGCCCGGACCCATCGGGAGCGGAACGCGGCAACCCGGCAGAGGTGGCGGCAAGTTGATCGACGAATGGGCAACCCTCTATCTAGATCCAGACCCTACCCTTGCCTCCGGACGAAGGCAAAGCTTTGTCGCGTTCGCCGGAAGTTTCGCTTCAACTGACAAAAGTCCGCCCACGAGGTGCGCCGCCGGGCCTGAGCTCCTACCTCCCGTGCCCACCGCGCCGCGCCGCGCGCGCCCGGCCGCCCGGCCACCCGGCGCTTGATCCACTCGGGTTCATGAAAGTCGCGGTGTCGGGGTGGCCGGGATGCCCCAACTTCCTGAAGGCCGAGTCGATCATGAGCCGGGTCGACGGTGCCGCCCGCCCCCGCTCGCCATTCGGACAGTCGACGTTGCGTCGCTCAAGCGGAGCAAAGCGCATGACACGGGTCGGTTGAACACCTGTTCCGACCAAGCGGAGCATTGTTGGAAAATGGGTCGATAAATGCGCGGCCAATTATTTCCGAATGCCGCGAATGGTCCCGTCAAGCGGGCAAGAATGTGGCGGAGGGAAGTCGAAAAACGGGGGGACTGAAACATGACGTCTAGGCGGCGATTGACGCTGTTGGCGGTAACCATCGCAGCGGCACCACTCGTCCTGGGTGCGTGCACCGCCGACCGGGGTTCGGCGACCGGGTCGGCCAAGAAGCACGCCGCCCCACCGGAACTCGCTCTGACGCCGGGGGACAAGGCCCGGGACGTCCCGGTCAGCGCCGAGGTGGGCACCGTGGTCAAGGGTGGACGGGTCACCGGCGTACGGCTCACTGACGACAAGGGCAAGCAGGTCAACGCCGAACCGCGCGAGGACGGCTCCGGCTGGGTGCCGAGCGCCCCGCTGCAACCTCGACGGACCTACACCGCCGAGGTGACCGCGACCGGTGACTCCGGTGCCACCACCACCCGCACCACCACGTTCACGACGATGGCCAAGTCGACCAAGCCGCAGATCACCAGCACCCTCTATTTCAACGGCAATCGGACGTACGGCACGGCGATGCCGGTAACGGTGGCCTTCGACCCAGGAATTCCGAAAGAGGCCAGGGCGGATGTCCAGCGGCGGTTGTTCGTAAAGACGAATCCGCCGCAACCGGGAGCCTGGTCGTGGCTTGAAGATGGAAGTCAGGTCTATTACCGGGCCCCCGATTTCTGGAAGCCGGGGACCACCATCAGTGTCCGGGCCGGTCTGGAGGGTCTGCCGATCGGAAAGAAACTGGTCGGCGACGCCGAGCGGACCGCGACCTCCAAGATCGGACGGCAGGTCTCGCTGGAGATCGACAACGCCACCAAGCAGATGACGGTCCTGCGCGACGGCAAGCAGGTCCGCCGGATCCCGGTGAGCCTGGGTAAGCCGAGCACGCCGAGTTCCAGCGGCAAGATGGTGATCATGGAAAAGCACGAGCGGGTCACCTTCGACACCCGGGGTGAGCCGAACGGTGGCTACGTGGTCGACGTCGACGACGCCCAGCGCTACACCTGGGGCGGCGAGTTCATCCACTCCGCCCCCTGGTCGGAGGGGGACCAGGGCAACACCAACGTCTCGCACGGTTGCGCGAACGTCTCCGCCACCGCGGCCGACTGGTTGATGGGGGTGACGCAGGTCGGTGACCTGGTCACCGTCAAGGGCACCGAGGTGGAGCTACAGCCGGGCAACGGCTGGACCGCGTGGAACGTGAGCTGGGACGAGTTCGCCAAGGGCAGCGCCCTGCCGGTGCCGCCCGGGCTCAAGCCCGCGCCGGTCGCCCCGGCGCACCCGGGCGCGGTGGCCGGCGGATCGCCCGCACCGGCGCCCTCCGTCAGCGGCCGCTGAGCGGGACAACGAGGCCAGTCCCGCACGAGGGCACCGCGCCGATCTTGCACTTACTGCGCCGACACAGGGGACATTTAACGCATCCCGGCGACAGGAAACGCAAGATCGGCGCGGTGGTGGGGTGCCGGGCCGGGCAGGGGTCAGGTCAGGGGTACGCGGGCTACTCCGGGACCGGTCAGGCTGCCCAGCCAGAGGTGGTCGCCGTGCTGGCGTACCCCGGTGATCATCGAGTAGTGCCCGTTCGGACCGTGCAGCGTCCGGCGAACCGTTCCCGCGTCGTCCACCAGCGCGACCAGCCCGTAGCGGCGTGGCTGCGGCTGCATCGCGTCGGGCAGCAGGGCGGCGAGCTGACGCAGGCGCGGATGGGGCAGCAGCCGTTCGGCGATCGGCACCCGGGGGCTGGGCAGCGCGATCCAGTACGTCCCATCACCCACCGCGGCGAGATTGTCCGGGTACGCGGGCAGGTCGGCGAGGACCCGCACACCGCCGCCGAGCTCGACCCGCAGCAGGCGATGGGTGCTGGTCTCCACCAGCATCAGCGCCGACTCGTCCGGGGTCAGCGCGATCCCGTTGGGAAAGTACAGCCCATCGGTCACCACCTCGGTGCGGCCGCTGCCCGGATGGTGGGCCAGCACCCGGCCGTTGGGGCGGTGCTCCAGCAGGTCCCGCTTCCAGTGCGAGACCGGAAACCGGTCGGAGCTGTCGGTGAAGTAGATGGTGCCGTCACGGCCCACCGTCGCGTTGTTGGCCAGGTGCACCGGGGGTGCCGTTCCGGTCAGTTCGCGTACCCCGCCGTCCGGGGTGACCCGCAGCAACCCGCGGTACGCGTCGCAGACCACCAGGGCCTCACCGGACGGGTCCAGCTCGATGCCGAGCGGACGGCCCCCGGTCTCTGCCAGCAGGTGGGGTGTGGTGCCGGCCCGCGCGTCGACCGGCCACCACCAGAGCCGACCGTCCTCGTCGCCACTGATCACCCGCCCGGCGCCGTCGACCAGCACGTCCTCGGGGCCGACGGCGCCCTTGGGGAGGGGAAGCAACTCGGCCTCGTCCAGCCGGCGGTCGGTGGGGGCCCATGTCCCGGCCAGCGCCGGAGGGCTGGTCGCCGGCTCGCGGACGGGGCGGATCAGCCGGGGCGGCCGGGGCCGGGGGATCAGCATCAACCTATTCTCCACCCGGATGCCGGCCGGCCCCCGGGTTCCGTGCCCGCGCGGCGCGCCGCGAGAGGCCCCTGACTCCACCCCGAGGAGGAGGTGGGGTACCTCGGGGTATGCCCCTGGGCGTACCCGGAATCACTCCGCCGAGGGGCGAAAGTGTCGGTGGTGGCGGCTAGATTTCTGGGCATGGAAGAGCACAGCGACCGGCTGGACGTGCAGGTCAGCGTGGGTGACCAGTTGGTCCTCGTGCGGGTGGCCGGCGAGATCGACATCGCCACCGTGGCCGCGTTCCGGTCCGCGCCGCCCCGCCCGGTCCTTCAACTGGACCTGTCCGGGCTGCGGCTGCTCTCCGCCACCGGCGTTCGCACGCTGCTCGCGGCGCATCTGCGCGTGCGGGCCTGCGGTGGCGAGCTGGTCCTGGTCGACCCGAGCCCGGTGGTGGCGCGGGTGCTGCGCGTCAGCGGGCTGCACCGCGTGATGCCGATTCTGGAGCTGACCTCGCCGATCGAGGCCGCGCGTCGCCCGGTGATCGCCACCACGGACCTGCAACTGGCCGCCTGATCCCGATCGAGGAGGTTGGCCGTCGCGGTCCCAGCCGGGCACGGGGCCGCCGGCGCATACCGGCGACCCCGATAATCGGTCAGCTCACGCCGAGCAGGTCGACGACGAAGATCAGCGTCTCGCCCGGCTTGATGACGCCGCCGGCACCCCGGTCGCCGTACCCCAGGTGCGGCGGAATGGTCAGGCGGCGACGACCGCCCACGCGCATGCCGGCGACGCCCTGGTCCCAGCCGGCGATGACCTGACCGCCGCCGAGCGGAAAGTCGAACGCCTCGCCCCGGTTCCAGGACGAGTCGAACTCGCCGCCCGTGGAGTGCGACACGCCGACGTAGTGCACGCTGACCAGTTGGCCCGGCTCGGCCTGCGGGCCGTCGCCAACGGTGATGTCCTCGATCACGAGGTCGGCCGGCGGTGCACCCTCGATCGGACCAACCTCGGGCTTGCCCGACTGGGCGCCTGCTGCCTGGGTCATGCGGGGATCTCCTGCCGTGTTGGGTGATGTGTCCGGTCACCGTCGATCCTGCCGGATCACCCCTCACCGATGTGCGGCGGACCCGCAACCTGCTCCGCGGCCCCGCCCGCCGGTCGAGCACCGGCGTCCCGGTGGCGCTGCGGGCCCGGCCGGTGGAACGACGCCGTGGCGGGCGTCACCGATGCTGGTGACGCCCGCCGAGGGGGTGCGCGGAGTTCACCGCAGCCAGGGTGTCCGCTGGACGATCGGCAGCGTCGCCCACACCCGGCCCAGGCCCCAGGTGTGGCCGGCGTTGACCAGCGCCAGGACCGCCAGCACCGCCGCGTAGATCAGGTGGTCGTCCATGACGGGGTTGTTCTCCGGAGGCAGGACGGCGGTCCACATCATGACCAGCAGCAGCCCACCGGCCACGGCGGCGACCCGCATACCGATGCCGAGCAGCAGCGCGACACCGATCCCGGCCAGGCCGATCATGAAGAGCCAGTCCGCCCAGGCGGCACCGCCGATCCCGGTGTAGAAATCCTTGAACGGGCCGGTCACGCCGAAGGTCAGGAATCCCTTGGTGGGGCTACCCCCGTTGATCCAGGCGTTCTTCGACTCGGTGGCCATCCCGAGGCCGAACACCTTGTCGATGAAGGCCCAGAGGAAGATCCAGCCCAGTGCCAGCCGGGTGCCGGCCAGGATGTACCGGACGGCCCGCTCGGGAGCGGTGCCGGCCTTCGCAGCGGTGTCCTCGGCGGTGACCCGCTCGGTCGTCGCGATCATGGTCTCCACGTCCCTTCTCAGCTTCGCACCGCGCTTCCCGGTGGCATCTCCAGTGGACGCCCACAGCGTTCCCGGCGGCAGGGCCGACAGACCGCAACCGCTCGGGACGTTCGGCCCCTCCGGGTCCGGTCCGGCGGCCCTGACGACGGTCGACTCTCGGTCGTAGCGTCCGAGATGGACCACGAGAGGGAGGCCGTCATGAGGACCTGGCAGGTGGGTGACGTGATGACCCGGGAGGTCGAGACCGTGGTGGCCGAGACCCCGTACCGGGAGATCGTCGATGTGCTGTTGCGCCGCGGGGTCAGCGCGGTGCCGGTGATCGACGATTTCCGCCGAGTGCTGGGGGTGGTGTCCGAGGCCGATCTGCTGCACCGGGTCGAACGCGCCGGTGAGCCGGCGCTGCGACGGGTCTTCGAGAGCCGCCGTCGACGTGGCGCGCGGAGCAAGGGTGCGGCCCTTCTGGCCGGCGACCTGATGACCGCGCCGGCGGTCACCACCGGTCCGGAGGCGCCGCTGTCCGCCGCTGCCCGCGTCATGGACCGCGAGCAGGTCAAGCGGCTGCCCGTGGTGGACGACCTCGGCCGGTTGATCGGCATCGTCGGTCGCGCCGACCTGCTGCGGGTGCACCTACGGTCGGACGCAGAGATTCGTGAGGACGTGGTGCAGGAGGTGCTTCGCCGGGTGCTCGCCGTGCGGGACGGACTGGTCACGGTCGAGGTCCGCCACGGTGACGTGACGCTTGCCGGTCGGCTGGACCGCCGCTCCGCCGTTGACCTCGCCGGTCGGCTCGCGGCGCAGGTCAGTGGCGTGGTGCGAGTGACAAACGCGATCGCCTACGACGCCGACGACACGGTCAGCGACCCCGGCCAGGTGATGCCGGTCGCCTGAGGGCGGCTCCCCGCCCGCCCGGAGCCTCAGCCACCGCCCGCACTGCTAGCTGCCAGATCATCGCATCGGCCCGCCCCGACTTCGTTCGACCGTCCGATGCCGGGTCGGGCGTTCACCTAGGCTCGAAAAGGGCCGGCCGGCCTGGTTGACGGGCGGTGCGCGGTGGTCGATGCGGAGGGCGTCGGTGGCTGAGGCGACGGTCGCGGTCCCGCTGTGGGCCTGGGCGGCGGTCGGCACGGTGATCGCGGTGCTGCTCGCCGTGGATGTGCTCCTGCACCGGGACAACCACGTCATCGAGCTCCGCGAGGCGTTGCTGTGGAGCGCCGTCTGGATCGGCGCGGGTCTGCTGTTCGGGTTGGTCGTCTGGTGGGGCCTCGGGGGTGACCCGGCCATCGCGTACTTCTCCGGCTATCTGCTGGAGAAGGCGCTCTCGGTGGACAACGTGTTCGTCTTCGCGCTGCTCTTCGGCTACTTCCAGGTGCCGGCGGGCTACCAGCACAAGGTGCTGTTCTGGGGTGTCGTGGGGGCGCTCGTCTTCCGGCTGCTGTTCATCCTCGCCGGTGCCGAGCTGCTGGACCGGCTCGCCTGGGCCGGGTTCGTGCTGGGCGCGTTCCTGATCTGGACCGGCTGGCGGCTGGCCGTACGCGGGAAGCCGGACGTCGACCCGGAACGCAACGTCGTGGTCCGGCTGTTCCGGCGGGTGGTGCCCACCGACGCCCGCTACCACGGTGACCGGTTCACCGCCCGGGTGGCCGGCCGACGGGTGGCGACGTTGCTGCTGGTCGCGCTCGTCGCCGTCGAGGCCACCGACGTGGTCTTCGCCATCGACTCGGTGGCGGCGATCCTTGCCATCACCACGAACACCTTCCTGGTCTGGACGGCCACCGCGTTCGCCGTACTGGGGCTGCGCAGCCTCTACTTCTGCCTCGCCGGCCTGCTGCGACACTTCGGCTACCTGCGGTACGGGTTGGCGCTGCTACTGGCCTTCGCCGGGCTCAAGCTGATCCTCGCCGAGACGCCGGTGGGCAAGCTACCGGTCTGGTTGACCCTCGCCGTGGTGCTGCTGACCCTGGCGGTCTCCATCGGCGCCAGCACCCTGGCCGCCCGCCGCCGAACCGACGCCTGAGCCGCCGGGCCGCTGGCTGAGCCGCCGGGCCGCTGGCTGAGCCGCCGGGCCGCTGGCTGAGCCGCCGGGCCGCTGGCTGGGCCCCGGGCGCGGCGCCCGACCGCCCGGTTGGCGGCGGAGGTCAGCTGGCCAGCACCGGCCGGGACAGCTGGTCGGCGAGCAGCGCGGGCGCCTCGGCCAGGGACGGGCCGTACCAGGTGAGGTGCCGCCCGGAGAGCAAAGCGCACGGTACGCCGGGGAACGCCTCGGGCCCGTCGTCGGCGGTGAACCGGTACGGCTCGTCGGGCAGCACCACCAGGTCGGGCTCCCGCTCGCGTAGCTCGGTGAGGGTCGGGCGGGGATAGCGCTCGGGGTGCTTCTCGTAGGCGTTCGACACGCCGAGGCGACGCAGCACGTCACCGGCGAACGTGTCGCCGCCGAGCACCACCCACGGTCGACGCCAGACCGGCACCACAGCGCTGCGGGTCGCCGGCAGCCGGGGTGGAGTGGCCCAGGCCCGCCGGGCGGCCCGCAGCCAGTCCGGCTCCCTCGACGCACCCAGTTCGGTCAGCAGGTCGCCCAGCTCCGTCAGCGCGCCGGGAACGGTCCGTGGATATGTGACCCGCACCGGCACGCCGGCCGCCCGTAGCGCCTCCGCGTCGGCGCGGCGGTTCTCCTCGACGTTGAGCAGCACCAGGTCCGGCCGCAGCGCGCGCACCCGGTCCAGATCGGGGTACTTGCTGCCGCCGACCCGGGCCACGTCGAGCCCGGCCGGGTGGCTGCACCAGTCGGTGGCCCCGACCAGTGCTCCCGGCATGGTCAGCGCCACCGCCTCGGTCAGGGACGGCACCAGCGACACCACCCGCACCCGCGTACCTCCGTTCGCCGCCGACACCGATCATGCCCCCTCGGGCAGACGTCGGGTCAGGGGTGGCCGGGCTCGATGCGGGCGGTCACGTCGAGGTGCGCGGGCTGGCAGTCGGTCGTCGCCGCGAACCGGCGGACCGCCGCGCGAACGTGCTCGCGTACGCCGGCGGTCGGCGCGTCGGCGGTGAGGTCCACCCGGATCCACACGTCGGGGTGCGGTGGCGCGCCGGTGAGCACCACCCGGGCCCGGCGTACGCCGGGGTTGCCGGTCAGGTCGCGTACCAGCGCGTCGGCGAGGACGTCGGTGGCCAGCCGGGTCCGGCCCGGCCGGCGTCCGGGGTGGCTCAGGGTGCCGCGCAACGTGCCGTCCGGGCCCCGCAGCTCCCGGGTCAGCAGGCGCTGCCCGGCCAGTGCGAGCAGGGCTGCGGCGGCGGCCGCGGCCAGGCCGCTCCACGGCGCGGCCTTCCGCCAATGCTCGACCAGCTCGGCGCTGAGCAGCGCCGCCGCCGGGTCGGCGCCCGGCAACGTGCCGAGGCTGGCCGTCAGCGCCGCCGCGCCGCCCGCGACCAGCAGCAGCGCGATGATGGTCCACAGCAGCCGGTGCCCGGCGTTGGTCACGCCGGCCGTCGCCGAGGCAGCAGCCGGACGTCGATCCGGGCGGGGCGGGGTGCGGTGAGGTGACGCAACTCCTGGTGCACGGCGAACTCGATCTCCGCCCGGGCCGCCGGGTCGCCGGTCGCGCGGACCCGGGGGCGCCACTGGCCGCCGCGCCGTCGGACCCGGACGCGGGCACGGCGGACGCCCGGCACCGCGCTGGCGGCGTCAGCGAGCCGCCGTTCGACACAGCGCCGGTGCAGGTACCAGCCGTCGTGCTCGTCGGCGCGCAGGCGGACCGGTGTCCAGCGACGCAGTTGGGCGACGAGGATGGCCAGGCCCAGCAGGAGAACCCCGCCGGCCACGGCCCGGACGGTGGGGTCGCGCCACCGGGTGCCGCTCAGCGCGTCGAGCCAGCCGCTGGTGTCCAGCGGTGTCGGTCGGTGCAGGGTGAGCAGCAACGCCTGGACGGCCGCCGCCGCGCCACCGAGAAGCAGCGCGGTGGCCAGCAGCAACGAGGCGACCCGGTTGGCGGTGCGCATCTCAACCGTCCTCCGGTGTGGCGGTGCCGACGCCGGAGGAGTCGACGCCGGGGACGAGCAGGTCGTCGACGGTGACGGTCACCACCGCCACGCGGAGCCCGGTCTGGGCGGCCACCCGGTCGGTGACCACCGCCCGGACCGTCTCGGCGATCGTCGGCACGCTGTGCCCGTACCAGGTGATCAGGTGCAGGTCGAGTCCGACGGACCGGTCATCCAGACGGACCGCCGCCGGGCGGACGACGGACACGCCCGGCACGAGGCTGGCCGCCTGCACCGCGATCCGCGCGACGTCCGCCGTGTCGCCAGGGCGGCGTTCGGTCCCGGCGGCCAGTCCGGTGCGGGGGTTCGTCCCCGCGGACGGGCGGGTGGTCATCGCCGCCGCCGAGTGTCGGCGCGGCGGTCGCCGAGACCGGTCATCGCGAGGTCGCCGTCGAGCACCCGGACGACCAGCCAGCCGAGCAGACCGGCGAGCACGGCGAGGGCGGCCACGCCGACGCCGGCGAGCGCCCAGACCGCCACGGCGAGGAACCCGGCGAGGAAGCCGAACTGCTGTCGCGACATGCTCACCTCCGGGCCGGTCCGGTACCGGCGGTCGCTGGATACACCCGGCGGCCATCCCTGGAACATCAACGCTGCTGTGATCCGCGTCACACGAGAAGTCGGTGGCCCATGATCGACCACCTAGACTCGGCCCGGCTCGACCGACCGGCGGATGGATCAGGCAGATGACGAGCATCGGGAGCGACGACCTCGGTTGGCTGCGGGCGATGCCCGCCGAGGCGGGGCGCGACGCGCTGCTCAGCCGCGCCGGCCATCGGGTCCTGGCGGCACGCCGGCTCGCTGACCTGCTCCAGGGCCGGCCGCCCGGCGTCACCGGCAGCCAGTGGACCTCGGCGAGCCGCGCCAGCTTCGACTTCGTGGTCTACGCCGCCGACACCGGCCGTCCGGTCGTCGCCGTCCAGATCGGCCCCGTTCCGTCTCCCGGCTCGGCGCAGCAGCGCGTGGAGCGCCTCACGGACGCGGTGGGCGCGGCCGCCGGCCTGCCCACTCTGCGGATCGGGTCGCCAACCTTGAGCGCCGCCGAGCATGGCCGCCGTCTGGTCGAGTACGTGATCGACGCGCGCGCCTACGCCGCAGGCGGGGCCAGCGCCGCCGGGACCGAACTGGCGGCGGTGGGCTTCCGGGACATCCTGGGCCGGCTGCCGGACGGGCGTACCGGGCCGGTGAACGACCTGGGCGCGCTGACCCGTGTGGCGGCGGTCGAGGCGTACGTGGCCGGGCAGGTGGCCGACCCGATCGTGCGAGGACTGCACGTCCGCTGGGTGGACGGGCCGGCACAGGGGTGGAGTTGGGTGCAGGTACGCCCCGACGCGTGCCTCATCGAGCAGGTCTCGGTGACCGAACACCGCTTCTCCTGCGGCATCGACGCGGCCCGGCTGGCCGAGGATCTCGCCGCCGTCGCCGTGGGGGAACGACTGCGAGAGAACGCCGTCGCCGACCTGCTGTCGCGCGCCGAGTGGACCGCGCAGATCGCCGCGCTGAGCCAGCGCCGCCACGAACTGGTCGGCGGATTCGCCTACGACCACCTCTGCGCCGACTGACCAGCACCCGTTTCACCTGCTGATCCCTGCTCCGTACCGGCTCCGTGTCGGGTCGCGGCAATTTCCTGTGCGTCTGTTGAACCTTCCCGGCCGCCGCCCCGTACTCCTGCGCGAATGAACAGGATCTCCCCATCCGCGTCCACCGGGCGCGGGAGACGGTGCGGAAAGGGCATCGTCGGCCATCGACGCATTACCGGGTAGGTCACGGTGGGTCGCCACCGCGGCGTGCCACCTCACATCCGTCGGTCCGCCGAGGGCAGAAATCCACTACCGGATCGAGAAGGAGAGCAATTCGATGCGCAGGTCCACTCGGGCGCGCCGGCCTTCCGGCAACGCGCGGAGCAAGCGTCTGCTGGCAGTTGTCGGCACGCTCGCGGTCTTCGGCGGAGTTGTCGCCGTGACTCAGATTTCGTCGGCCCAGGACCGGCGGACAAATAAGCCGCGTCCGGCTTCCGGGCAGTGCGTGGAGCCGAGCCCGGGCGCGACCGCGCCGACCGGTGGCGGCTCGACCAGCCGGACCTGGCAGAACGGTCGGTGGGTGCGTAATCACTGGGGTGACGGACAGCAGTCGGTCCCCGAGTGCGAGGACGGCAAGGACGGCACCGTGGGCACCGGCACGGCCATCGCCTGTCCGGACGTGGCGAGCAAGCTGCCGCAGGTGCCGAACCGGGCTCGGGCCGAGGTGGACCGCAACCTCGCCCAGTTGCAGACCCAGATCGCCGAGGCGGACCGCCGGCTCGCCGCCGAGGGCAACAAGGGTGAGGCGTTCATCCGCAACGCGATCCTCCAGCCGTTGGCCGGCAAGCGCCGCGCCGTGCTGGACCGGATCACGACCGCCATCGACCGGGCCGGACCCCGGCCGCAGGGCCTCGCGCAGCTCGCCGAGTGTCAGGTGCAGCCCACCGGCGGGACGGGCGGCAACAACGGTGGCGGCACCACTCCCACCACCACCCCCGGCGGTGGCAACAACGGTGGCGGGAACAACGGTGGCGGGAACAACGGCGGTGGCACCGAGCCCGGCGCCGGGCTCGGCGTGCTCGCCAACGACTGCGACGAGAGCCGGCTCCAGCCGCACGACGGTTTCCAGAACGGCAACCGCTGCGTGAGCACCGAGTTCGGCGAGGTCGGCGCGGCGGCCAACAACCCGTCGCTGCTCATCACCCAGTTCCCTGAGCAGGTCGGCCAGAACCAGCCCTTCACCCTGCGGGTCAGCACCCGCAACCTGGTCCGGGACCGCTTCCTGGCCGCCGGTCAGGGTGGTTACTACGTGGAGAGCTCGCTCCTCAACGACCAGGGCCTGGTCCGCGGTCACTTCCACACCGCGTGCCGGATGCTGGACAGCCTGACCGCTCCGCCGGAGCCGCAGGAGGTGCCCGCGTTCTTCGTCGCGACCGAGGACGGCCGCGGCGGCGCCCAGCCCGACGAGGTGACGATCCAGATTCCGGGCCTGCCGGAGTCCGGCACCGCCCAGTGCTCCGTCTGGGCCGGTGACGGCTCGCACCGCCTGCCGATGATGGAGCGGGCCAACCAGACCCCCGCCTTCGACTCGGTGCGCATCGACGTCAACTGACCTGACGTGCCGGCGGGGGGGGGGGGGGGGCGCGCGCCCGGCCCCGCGGCCGGCCGGGCCGCGGGCGGCCGGGCGCGCGGC